>NZ_CP084541.1:600000-922500 GCF_020410765.1 Streptomyces marincola
TGCCGGGGCCCGCCGGCCCGCCCGGCGGCTGAGCGCCGGCAGGGCGTCAGCGCGCGGCGGCGAGCGCCGCGCCCAGCACGGCGGGCGCCTCGGCCAGGGAGGGTCCGTACCAGGTGAGGTGCCGGCCGCTGACGAGGGCGGCGGGCAGTCCGGGGAACGCCTCGGGCCCGTCGTCGGCCGAGAAGGCGTACGGCTCGTCGGGCAGGACGACGAGGTCGGCGCGGCCCGGTGCGGTCAGTTCCGCGAGCGGGACGCGCGGATAGCGTTCGGCGTGGTCCGCGTACACGTTGCGCACGCCGAGCCGGCGCAGCACGTCGCCCGCGAAGGTGTCCCGGCCGAGCACCATCCACGGGCGCCGCCACACCGGCACCACGGCGGCCCGGTCGCGGTCGGCCGGGACCGCGGCCCGCCAGGCCGCCTCGGCCCGTTCAAGCCACGGCGGCCCGGGCAGGCCGCAGGCGGCGAGCACGCGGGTCAGCTCGGTGAACGCCTCGGGCAGCGAGCGCACCCGGGTGACCAGGACGTCGAGCCCCGCGGCCCTGAGCGCGTCCAGGTCGGGCCGCCGGTTCTCCTCCTCGTTGGCGAGCACGAGGCCGGGGCGCAGCGCGACGATCCGCGCCACGTCGGGGTTCTTAGTGCCGCCCACCCGGGCGACCTCAAGGTCCTCCGGGTGGGCGCACCAGTCGGTGGCCCCCGCGAGCAGCCCGGGCGCGGTCGCCGCGACCGCCTCGGTCAGCGACGGCACGAGGGAGACCACGCGCCCCGGGCCCGTGCCGCTCCCGTTCACCGGGCCGCGGGAGCCGGTTGCTCCTCCTCTTCCCGCTGCCGCTCCGCCATCACCTTGCCGCCGGGCAGCAGGCGGGCGAGCCAGTGCGAGCGCCCGGCCACGAGCGGTGCGACCACGGCGAGGATGAGCACGTATCCGGCGATGAACGGGGAGAGCCTGGCGTCGAGACCAGCGGCTGCCGCCATGGTGGCGAGGATCAGCGCGAACTCGCCGCGCGCGAGCAGCGTGGTCGCCACGTTCGCCGTCGGTTGCGGGCCGAAGCCGTAGATGCGCGCGGCGAACAGGCCGGCCAGCACGTTCATCGACAGCGTGACCACGACGGCGGCCAGTACCGGCCAGATGACGCTCGGCAGGTCGCCCGGGTCGATCGACAGGCCGAAGCCGAAGAAGAAGATCGCGGCGAACGCGTCGCGCAGCGGATGCACGAGGTTGAGCACGCGCCCCCGGGAGCTGGTGTTGCCCAGGATGAGGCCGACCATGAACGCGGCGATGGCGTCGGCCACGCCGAACTTCTCCGCGATCCCGGCCACGAGCACCGCGGCGCCGAGGAAGGAGATGACCAGCAGCTCGTTGTCCTTGGTGTCGAACAGCCGGCCGATGATGCCCGTGCCCCAGCGGGCCGCGATGGCGAGCAGCAGCAGGAATCCGAACGCCTTGCCGATGTCGAGCAGCATGGCGCCCACGTCGTCGGCACCCGAGATCACCGGCTGGAGCGCCGCCAGGTAGAGGGCGAGGAAGATGTCCTCGACGACGATGATGCCGAGGATGGGCTTGGTCTCCGGATTGCCGATGCGGCCGAGGTCGACCAGGACCTTGGTGACGATCGCCGAGGACGAGATGCCGAGGACACCGGCGAGCACCAGCGCCTCCGAGGTGCCCCAGCCGAGCGCGAAGCCGAACGCCAGGCCGGCCCCCACGTTGAGTATCAGGTAGGCGGTGCCGGCCACCACCATCTTGCGGCCACCGGTCTTGAGGTCGTCCATGTGGAACTCAAGACCGAGGTAGAACAGCAGCAGCACCAGGCCGAGCGCGGAAAGCATCTCCAGGTCGTGCGGATCGTCAAGGAGCACGAAACCCGGGGTGTTGGGGCCGAGAAGTATCCCGGCGAGGATGAACAGCGGGATCGTGGGCAGTCCTATGCGCCCGCCGAGGCGGGCGAGGATGGCGGCGGCGACGAAGGCGCCGCCCATGGCGAGCAGCGTGTCGGCGTGTCCCATGACTCTCACCCCTCACTGACGGTTGCGGAAAACGGACGGCGGCCGGGTCGGGCGGGCGTCGGAAAGCGGATGGCTCCTCCTAGGCGTCCGGACGGCTCGGTCGATGAGCGTCAAGAAAGCGTTAATACTTAGCTTACCAAACGATTTTTTCGGGCCCCAGGGGCGGGTCACCCGCCGGGGACCGGTGCGGCATGATCCGGGGTGTGACCCGACGACTCATGCTGCTCGACACCGCGTCCCTGTACTTCCGGGCCTACTTCGGTGTCCCCGAATCCGTCCGCGCCCCGGACGGCACTCCTGTCAACGCCGTGCGGGGCCTGCTTGATTTCATCGCCAGGCTCGTGGCCGACCACCGGCCCGACGACCTGGTGGCCTGCCTCGACGAGGACTGGCGGCCCGCCTGGCGCGTGGCGCTGATCCCCACCTACAAGGCACACCGCGTCGCCGAGGAGACAACCGGCGGCCCCGACGCCGAGGCCGTTCCCGACACGCTCACCCCGCAGGTGCCCGTCATCCTCGACGTGCTCGACGCGATCGGGATCGCCAGGATCGGCGCGCCCGGCTACGAGGCCGACGACGTCATCGGCACCCTGACGCACCGCGCCACGGGCCCGGTCGACATCGTCACCGGCGACCGCGACCTGCTCCAGCTCGTGGACGACGCCCGTGGTGTGCGGGTGCTCTACCCCGTCAAGGGCGTCGGCACGCTCACCACGTTCGACGAGACCGCGCTGCGCGGGAAGTACGGCGTCGACGGCCCCGGGTACGCCGACCTGGCGCTGCTGCGCGGCGACCCGAGCGACGGCCTGCCCGGCGTCCCCGGCGTCGGCGAGAAGACCGCGGCCCGCCTCCTGGACCGGTACGGCAGCCTGGACGGCATCCTCGCCGCGCTCCGGGCGCAGGATCCCGGGTTCACCCCGGCCCAGCGCAAGAGGCTCACCGAGGCCGAACCCTACCTGGCCGTCGCCCCGCGCGTGGTCCGGGTCGCCACCGACATCCCGCTGCCCGACCACGACCCGGCGCTGCCCGCAGCGCCCGCGGACCCGCGCCGCGTGGACGAGCTCGCCACCCGCTGGGGCCTGGGCGGCTCCCTCACGCGCCTGCTCACCACCCTGGGCGGCTGAACGGCGGCCCACCGGGGCGGCCAGGGCGCCCGGCGGCCGTCAGCCGACCGAGCTGTAGGCCACCACTCCGCGCAGCATCTTGTCGACGGCCTTCCGCGCGGTGCGCGGCACCGTGCCGTCCTCGGGCGCCGCGGCGGCGAGCTGGCCGAGCACGTCGATGACCTGCTTGCACCAGCGCACGAAGTCACCGGCCGGCATGTCCGCGTCCCGCAGCACCTCGTCCAGGCCGCTCCCCTGCGCCCACCGGTACGCCGGCCACGCGAACCCCAGGTCGGGCTCGCGCTGCCCGACCCCGGTCGCCTGGCCGATGTGGTGCCGCTCCTCCAGTGCGTCGAGCCGCCCCCAGATGCCGATCATCTCGCTCAGCGCCTGGCGCGTGCGCCCGCCCGGCACCTCGGGCGCGGGCGCGTCGTCCGCCGACCTGGCCTCGTAGACCAGGGCGGAGGCGCAGGCCGCGAGCTCCGCCGGGCCGAGCCCCTCCCACACGCCGTCGCGCAGGCACTCGCCGGCCAGCAGGTCGAGCTCGCCGTACAGCCGCGCCAGCCGCCGGCCGTCCGGCGTCACCTCGTCGCCCCGCAGGTAGTCGAGCTCGGTCAGCAGCGCCGCCACGTCGTCGAAGGTACGGGCGATCGTGTTCGTCCTGCCCTCGATGCGCCGCTCAAGCTGCCTGGTGTCCCGCCGCAGCCGCTCGTAGCGTTCCGCCCACCTGGCGTGGTCCTCCCGCTCGTCGCAGCCGTGGCAGGGGTGGGCCCTGATCTCCGCGCGCAGCCGCGCGATCTCGTGGTCGTCGGCCGCGGCCGACCGCTCCTTGCGGTGCCGCCTCGGCACCACGTGCCCCGCCTTGGTGCGCAGCGCCGACGCCAGGTCGCGCCGCGACTGCGGGCTGCGCGGGTTGAACGACTTGGGAATGCGCATGCGCTCCAGCGGCTCCACCGGCACGGGGAAGTCGATCGAGGCCAGCCGCTTCACCTGCCGCTGCTCCGTCAGCACCAGCGGACGCGGGCCCTCGTGGTGCTCGAAGCCGCGCCGCCCGCCGCCCCCGCCGGGCACGCCCGGGTCGAGCACGAGCGCGAGGCCGGCGAACTTCCCGGTCGGGACGTGGATGATGTCCCCCGGCCGCAGCTGTTCGAGCGAGGTGTGCGCCGCGGCCCTGCGCTGCGCCACGCCCTGCTTCGCCAGCTCGGTCTCGCGGTCCTTCAGCCGGCGCCGCAGCCGCGCGTACTCGGTGAAGTCGCCCAGGTGGCAGGTCATCGCCTCGCGGTAGCCGCGCAGCCCGTTCTCGTTGCGCTGCACCTGCCGGGAGATGCCCACCACGGAGCGGTCCGCCTGGAACTGGGCGAACGAGGTCTCAAGCAGCTCGCGCGAGCGCTGCCTGCCGAACTGCGCGACCAGGTTCACGGCCATGTTGTAGGAGGGCCGGAAGGACGAGCGCAGCGGGTAGGTCCTGGTCCCCGCCAGCCCCGCGAGCGCCGCCGGGTCCATGCCGCGCTGCCACAGCACGACCGCGTGGCCCTCGATGTCGATGCCGCGGCGGCCGGCCCGCCCGGTGAGCTGGGTGTACTCGCCCGGCGTGATGTCGGCGTGCTGCTCGCCGTTCCACTTGACCAGCTTCTCCAGCACCACGGAACGCGCCGGCATGTTGATGCCGAGCGCCAGCGTCTCCGTGGCGAACACCGCCTTCACCAGCCCCTGGACGAACAGCTCCTCGACGATCTCCTTGAACGTCGGCAGCATCCCCGCGTGGTGCGCCGCGATGCCGCGTTCCAGCCCTTCGAGCCACTCGAAGTAGCCCAGGACGTGCAGGTCCTCGTCGGGGATCGCGGCCGTGCGCCGCTCCACGATCTCGCGCACCCGCCCGCGGGCCGCCGCGTCGTTCAGCCGCAGCCCGGCGTGCAGGCACTGCTGGACGGCGGCCTCGCAGCCGGCCCGGCTGAAGATGAACGTGATGGCGGGCAGCAGCCCTTCCGCGTCGAGCCGGTCGATGACCTCGACCCGGCTCGGCGTGTACGTGCGCGCGCGCTGCCTGCGCTCGCGTTCCCGCTCGGCGGCCCGCTTGCGGTCGCGCCCGTTGCGGTAGCGCTCGCGCGCGGTCCACGGACGGCTGTTCTCCATCCGCGCCATGCGCACCAGGTCGGGGTTGACCTCGCGCTTGTCCTCCGACTCCTCGAACAGGTCGTACATCCGCCGGCCCGCGAGCACGTGCTGCCACAGCGGCACGGGCCGGTGCTCGGAGACGATGACCTCGGTGTCGCCGCGCACCGTGTCCAGCCAGTCGCCGAACTCCTCGGCGTTGGAGACGGTCGCGGAGAGCGACACCAGCGTCACCGACTCGGGCAGGTGGATGATCACCTCCTCCCAGACCGCGCCGCGGAAGCGGTCCGAGAGGTAGTGCACCTCGTCCATCACGACGTGCCCGAGGCCGCGCAGCGCCTGCGAGCCCGCGTACAGCATGTTGCGCAGGACCTCGGTGGTCATCACAACCACGGGCGCGTCGGAGTTGACGCTGTTGTCACCGGTGAGCAGACCCACCCGGTCGGCGCCGTACCGCTTGACCAGATCGGTGTACTTCTGGTTCGACAGGGCCTTGATCGGCGTGGTGTAGAAGCACTTGCGGCCCTGCGCCAGGGCCAGGTGGACGGCGAACTCCCCCACGATCGTCTTGCCCGATCCTGTGGGGGCCGCGACGAGCACCCCCTTGCCGGCCTCCAGGGCCTGGCACGCCTCGATCTGGAACGCGTCGAGACCGAAGTCGTACAGCTCCCGGAACGACGCGAGGGCGGTGGCCTGCTCGGCGGCGCGCCGCCTGGCGGCGGAGTAGCGCTCAGCAGGGGACATGTGGTCGGTCATTGTGCCTACGAGCCTACCGGCCCGGGCGGCCGGCGCCCCGGGGACTTCTCCCGGCCGCCCGGGACCGCCCGCCACCGCGCGCCCGGCACGACCGGTCACGGCCGCCGCGGCCCGGCCGCCGGCTCCGCCGCGCCGCCGCCCGGCTCCGCCGGCGCGAGCAGCCGCAGCGCGCCCGGCACGCAGCGCGCCGTCAGGGGCAGCGGCCCCAGCGGCTCCCCGTCCGCCCAGCCGGTCACCCCCGGCGCGTCGATGACCACCTCGGCGGCGCGGTGCACCGAGACCGCGGGGTGGCCGAGGTGGGTCCCGCGGTACACGCGCGGGAAGACCCGCAGCAGCGTGCGGCGGCTCACCTCGCCGACCACCGTGATGTCGAACAGCCCGTCGTCCGTCCTCGCCCCGGCGCAGATGCGCATGCCGCCCCCGTAGCCGGGCCCGTTGCCGACGGCGACCAGCGTGGCCTCGAACTCGCGCCACGGCCCGCCGTCCAGCCGCATGCGGTAGGGAACGGCGCGCAGCCTCCCCAGCTCGGCGAGCATCGCCACGTCGTAGCGCAGCCGCCCGCGCGGCCGGCGCATCCGGTTGCCGCGGTCGTTGACGCGCGAGTCGAAGCCGGAGGCCAGCACGCTGCCGAACCAGGCGGGCCCCACCCGGCCGAGGTCGAACGCGCGGACGTGGCCGCCCTTCAGCGCCGCCGCGACCAGCCGGGCCGCCGCCGCGGGATCGCCGAGCGGCAGCCCGCAGGCGCGCGCGATGTCGTTGCCCGTGCCCGCGGGGACGAGGCCGAGCGGCGTGGTGGTTCCGGCGACGGCGCGCAGGGCGAGCCCCACCGTGCCGTCCCCGCCGGCCACGACCAGGGCGCCGGTGCCCCGGTCGACCGCGGCGCGGGCACGCCGCACGGTGTCCCGCGCGTCCGCGCCGACGACGGCGCGGACCAGGAAACCCGCGTCCCGCAGCACACGCCCGGCGCGCAGGGCGGCGCGCGAGGCGCCCCCCTCACCCGCCGCCGGATTGACCAGCAGCGTGATCTCGCCGCTCACGGCCGCGCCGGGTCAGGTGGCGTCGTCGAAGCCGTTGAGCCGGGTCGATCCCCCGGACTCCGGACGGGAGCCGTCGCGCGCGGTCGTGACCGGCTCGGGCTCGTCGATGCTGGACGGCGTGAGGTCGATGTCGGACGCCTCGTCGTCGCTCAGCGCGTGGTCCGGGTTCGACCTGCGCCGCCGCTTGTCGTTGAGCAGGGCGATGCCGCAGGCCAGGAAGTACAGTCCGGTGACCGGGACCTGGAGGGCGATCATCGACATGAAGTCGGTCGGGGTGATGGCGGCGGCGAAGACCGCGATCCCGACGACCATCCAGCGCCACCAGCTCAGCATGCGCCGGCCCGAGACGACCCCGCCGAAGTTCAGCAGGACCAGGAGCAGGGGCAGCTCGAAGGACAACCCGAAGGCCAGCGCCATGCGGACGGTGATGTCAAGCAGTTCCTCGACGGTCACGAGGTTGTCCACGCCCGGAGGGCTGAACTGCAACAGCACCGGGATCGCGCGGGGCAGCAGCCAGTAGGCGAAGTAGACACCGGTCAGGAACAGCGGGACCCCGACGGCGACGACCGACCGCGCGTACTTCTTCTCGTTGCGGTGCAGGCCGGGCGCGATGAACGCCCACACCTGGTAGAGCCACACCGGCGAGGCGGCGATCAGGCCCACCAGCAGCGACACCCGCAGGTAGGTCGCGAACGGCGAGGTCAGGCCCTGCTGGGTGAGCGTGGCGCAGCGCTCCGTGGCCCGCTCCGTCTCGTTGACCTCATGGCACTCGGGGAGCGGCTCGGTGAGCACCTCCATGATGTCCCTGGCGAAGAACAGCGCGACGATCGTGATCGCGAGGACCGCGGCCAGCGAAATACCGAGGCGATTGCGCAGCTCGCGCAAGTGCTCGGTGAGAGGCATCCGCCCCTCGGGGTCCTTCTCCTGCTTACGCGTGGCCCTGGGCACCCCACGTCCTCGTCTCTGGGACGGCCGGATCAGCTCCGACCGCCCGGCCTCACTCCTGGTAACGGCGGGGCGTCAGCCCTGCGAGGTCCGCCTCGGCTCGTCCACGGGGCGGGAGCTTTCGATGTCGCCCGGCGCGGCCTGGATGGTGCGCGGTGCCGCGGTGTCCGCGGACGGCGCGGTCGAGGCGTCCGCGTCGGTCTTTCCGCCGTCGTTCTTCATCGCGGCGGTCTCGCTCTTCAGGATGCGCAGCGACTTGCCCAGGGAACGGGCCGTGTCCGGCAGCCGCTTGGCCCCGAAGACCAGGATGACGAGGACTGCGATGAGGACGATCTGCCATGGTCCGATCTGACCCATAATTCCGTCTTCTCTCTCATCGGGGAATGCCCTTCGGGCGGTCCGGCACGGACATTCCCGACCGTCCCGTACGAGCAGTAATCCTAACGCGCAAGGGTGAACGCGAGGCAATGCCTGAACGGCCACCTATTCGTCCGCATTGTGTCCGCCGTTCGATCGCCGGACCAGTCCGCCCCTGGCGGCCAGCGGCGCCGCCGAACGCTCCAGGTCCTCCATCGCCCTGGTGATCCGTTCCGTGCTGTCCCCCACGGCCCGCGCGAACCGGCGCACCTCGATGCCGACGCGGACCGCGAGCACGCCGAGCACGGCCACCCCGCAGAACGCGAGGGCGAGCTGGAACATCGGCCAGAACACCGCTACGGCACCTCCTCGTACTGGTCGAGCGCGGCGCGGGCCGCCTCACGCGCGCTGTCGGCCAGCGCGGGGGGCGAGACGATGCGCCCGTCCCGGCCCAGCCGCAGCGCGAGCCTGCGCAGCGTCGCCGGGTCCGGGGTGCGGAGCGTGACCCGCAGCCCGCCGTCCGGCAGTTCTTCGGCCGCGTCATGCGGATAGTACTCGGCGACCCAGCGCCCGCCGGGGCCGACCTCGATCACCACCTCGGGGTCGGTCGGCGCGGGCTGCACCAGGCCCTCGCTGAGGTCGCGCGGCTCGATCGGCGGCGGATCGGCCGGGGTGTCGAGCAGTTCGATGCCGGCCACCCGGTCCAGCCGGAACGTGCGGCGCGCCTCGCTCCTGCGGCACCACGCCTCGACGTAGGTGTGGCCGACCGCGAACAGCCGGATCGGGTCGATCTCCCGGTCGGTCAGCTCGTCGCGGCCCGGCGAGTAGTAGCGGATGCGCAGCCTGCGGCGTTCCGTGATGGCGCGGTCGACGTCCGCGAACACCCCGCCCTCGGACTCGAACGTCACCGAGACCCGCGAGCTGGCCCCCGCGCTCTCCCCCGCCGCCGCCTCCAGCTTCGCCGTGGCCCGCACGAGGGCGTCCCGGTCCCCGTCGCGCAGCCCCGGCAGGGTGGCCACCGCGCGGGCGGCGACGAGCAGCGCGGTGGCCTCGTCGGCGGCCAGCCGCAGCGGCTGGCCCGTGCCCGAGCCGGTGGCGTCCGCGTTGTACCACCAGATGTGCTCGCCGTCGGTGTCGATGTCGAGCAGGTCGCCGCCCCGGAAACTCGTGCCGCACATCGGCAGCACGTTCAGGTCGGAGATCAGCTCGTCCTCCGTGATGCCGAACGCCCGGGCCACCTCGTCCACCCGGGCGCCGGGCCGTTCCCTCAGGTAGGTCACCAGCGACAGCATCCGCCGGGTCCTGTCGATCGCCGTGGTCGCCACGTCGGTCTCCCCCTCAGCCCTTGGCGACGGCGCGCAGCCGGTCCACCACGTCCGCCCGCAGCTCCGCGGGCTCCAGCACGATCACGTCCGGGCCGAACTCCGCGAGCCACGCGCCCAGGCCGTGCCCGTGGGGAATCTCCAGTTCGTCCCAGCCCCCGTCCCGCTCGCTGACCACGGTGGCGCGTGCCCGCAGCGGGTAGCCCGCGCCGGCGCGCAGGAGGATTCTGGCCTGCCCCGTGGCGTGCTCCCCCGCCCACCTGGCCACGCTCTCGCGCACCGCGACCTGGCCCGGCACCTCGGCGGTGAACGTTCCCGAACGCGACCTGACGCGGCCGACGATGCGCGAGAGCCGGAAGACGCGGACCGCGCCGCGGTCGCGGTCGAAGCCCGCGAGGTACCAGTGCCCGCGCCAGCACTCCAGGGCCCAGGGCTCGACGTGCCGGGTCCCGGGGCGCGCGGCGTTGGACTTGCGGTAGTCGAAGGACACCGGGCGCCGGTCCCGGCAGGCGATCATCAGCGGCTCGAACGCCGCCTCGCCCGCCGGCACCCTGGGTTCGAGCGCGCTGTACGCCTCCCGGTCCTCCTCCAGGGGCATGCCGGCGGCGCGCAGCTTCTGGAGCGCGCCGCTCGCGGCCCCGGCGAGCCTGGCCTGCTGCCACACCTTCGCCGCCAGGCCCAGGGCCGCGGCCTCCTCGGCGTCCAGGGTCACGGGCGGCAGCTGGTTGCGGTCGCGACGGGCCACGTAGCCGACGTCGCCGTCGAGGTTCTCCACCGTCTCGATGACCATGCCGAGCTCGCGCAGGTCGTCCTTGTCCCGCTCGAACATCCGGTTGAAGGCGTCGTCGGAGCCCACCTCAAGGTACGCCTCGATGGAGGTGCGCAACTCCCGTTTGGTCAGCGCCCGTCCCGTCCCCAGCAGGCACAGGGCCAGATTCATCAGCCGCTCGGCCTTGGCAATCGCCATTGACGCGCCGCCCCTCCTCCTCAACGCAGCAGGCCCACCCCCGCGAGGGGATGGGCCCACCGTACCGCCTGCGCGGATCAGGCCGAGACCAGATCGCAGACGAAGATCAGCGTCTCGCCCGGCTTGATCCGCCCGCCGCCCGCGCCGGCGTCCCCGTACGCGAGGTGCGGCGGGATGATCAGCTGCCGGCGACCGCCGACGCGCATGCCCTGGACGCCGCGGTCCCAACCGGGGATGACCTGGCCGGCACCGAGCTGGAAGCGCAGCGGCGCGCCGCGGTTCCAGCTGGCGTCGAACTCCTCACCGGAGCTGAAGGCGACCCCCACGTAGTGCACGGAGACCTCCGTCCCGGCCTGCGCGACGGGGCCCTCGCCCTCCCAGAGATCCTTGATCTCCAGGTCGGCGGGCGGCTCGCCGCCGGGGAAGTCGACCTCGGGCTTCTCGGTGCTCACAGAAACTCACTCCTCCTTGCGGACACACCCGCGGGCATGCCGGTGGACGAAACCTCGGACAGAATCCGCGACCGTGCCGGGACGCAGCCGTCGACCGTCGCGGCACCCCAGTCTGCTGTGGCCGTGCGACGGCCCTCCGGGCGGGGTGGGGGCTCAGACCACGCCGATGACGTCGACCACGAACACCAGCGTCGAACCGGGCGGAATGGCGCCGTTGCCGGACTCGTTGTCGCCGTAGCCGAGGTCGGGCGGGATCACCAGCAGCACCCGGTCCCCCACGTTCTTGCCGGCCAGGCCCTGGTCCCAGCCCGCGACGACCGACTGGGTGCCGATCTGGAATCCGGAGGCGGCGCCGCGCTCCCAGGAGGAGTCGAACGTCTCGCCGTCGGCCCACGTCAGGCCGACGTACTGGGCGATGACGCCCTGCCCGTCGGTGACCTCGGGGCCGTCGCCCTCGATGAGCACCTGCTCCTGGAGCTCGGCCGGCGGGTCCTGGCCCTCGGGGATCGTGACGGCGGGCGCCTCGTCCCCCTGGTCGGTGACCTCGGGCATGCCGTCGGCCGTGGCCGCGTGCTCGCCCTCGACGTGCGAGGCGGCGTCGACGGTCACCGTGCCGCCGATGTCGAAGACCCACACCACGCCGTCCTGCTCACCGAAGCCGGCGTTCACCGCCCCGGCGCCGAGCATCTCGGTGACCGATCCCTCGACCTGGACCCGGCTGCCCACGGTGGTGCCCGCGAGCGGCGCGGTGGCCGGGGCGGGGATCATGGACTCGGCCCCCACCTGCACGACGAACTGCTGCCGGGGCGCCTCGCCGCCCTCATCGGCCTGCCCGCCGCCCTGGGTCTGCTCGGTGTTGGCCCAGGTGTTGAGCAGTTCCATCTGGTTGGTGGTGACCTGGCCGACCACGTCCACCCGGACGAAGTCCCCGTCCCGCACCTCGGCGCCGTCCCCCTCACTGACGACTTCGACCACCGTCTCCTCGCCGATCTCGGCGTCCTCGTCGACGGTGATCTCCGGGGGCGCGCCGAGATCACCGGAGACGGTGGCCACCGGCCCCGAAGGGGCGGAGGAGTCGTCGGCGGCCCCGGAGTCCTCGGAGCCGCAGGCAGTCAGGAGCAGTGCGGGAACGGCCAGCACCGCGGCGACGCGGTGCGCTCGTTTGGTGGGGATCATCTGTCCAACTTGGGCTAGCACGTCCGGGGCGGGACCCCGCTGGTCCCGCCCACCCTACGGCTTCTTCCCCTGCGTGCCCGTTTGTCCGGCGCCCGGCCGCGCCTCACATGCCGGCGATCAGCTTCTCCACCCGCTCGTCCACGGAGCGGAAGGGGTCCTTGCACAGCACGGTGCGCTGCGCCTGGTCGTTCAGCTTCAGGTGGACCCAGTCCACCGTGAAGTCGCGGCGCTGCTCCTGGGCGCGGCGGATGAAGTCGCCGCGCAGGCGCGCGCGCGTGGTCTGCGGCGGCACCGACTTGCCCTGGAAGATCTTCAGGTCGTTGCAGACGCGCTGTGCCTGGCCGCGGCGCTCCAGCAGGTAGTACAGCCCGCGGCGCCGGTGGATGTCGTGGTACGCGAGGTCTATCTGCGCGACCCTCGGGTGGGACATCGTGAGGTTGTGCTTGGCCCGGTACCGCTCGATGAGCTGGTACTTCATGACCCAGTCGATCTCGGTGTTGATCTTGTCGAGCTCCTGGGCGCGGATCGCGTCGAGGGCCCGCCCCCACAGTTCGAGGATCTGCTCGGTCAGTCCGGTCCGCATGCCGCGGCGCTCGCAGAAGTCCAGCGCCTTCTCGTAGTACTCCTGCTGGATCTCCAGCGCCGACGCCTCGCGCCCGGTGGCGAGCCGCACCTTGCGCTGCCCCGTGATGTCGTGGCTGACCTCGCGGATGGCGCGGATCGGGTTCTCCAGGGTGAGGTCCCGCATCACGGTGCCGGCCTCGATCATGCGCAGCACGAGGTCGGTGGCCCCGACCTTCAGCAGCATGGTCGTCTCCGACATGTTCGAGTCGCCGACGATCACGTGGAGCCTGCGGTACCGCTCGGCGTCGGCGTGCGGCTCGTCCCTGGTGTTGATGATGGGCCGCGACCTGGTGGTGGCCGAGCTGACCCCCTCCCAGATGTGCTCGGCGCGCTGGCTCACGCAGAAGACCGCGCCGCGCGGCGTCTGGAGCACCTTGCCCGCGCCGCACACCAGCTGGCGCGTGACGAGGAACGGGATCAGCACGTCCGCGAGCCGCGAGAACTCGCCGTGCCTGGCCACCAGGTAGTTCTCGTGGCAGCCGTAGGAGTTGCCCGCGGAGTCCGTGTTGTTCTTGAACAGGTAGACGTCGCCGGCGATGCCCTCCTCGTGCAGCCGCCGCTCGGCGTCGACCAGCAGCCCTTCGAGAATGCGCTCGCCGGCCTTGTCGTGCGTGATCAGCTCGGTCACGTTGTCGCACTCGGGGGTGGCGTACTCCGGGTGCGAACCGACGTCCAGATAGAGCCGTGCGCCGTTCCGCAGGAAAACGTTGCTGCTGCGGCCCCAGGACACGACTCGGCGGAAGAGGTACCGCGCCACTTCGTCCGGTGACAGCCGCCGCTGCCCGCGGAACGTACAGGTGACGCCGTACTCGTTCTCCAACCCGAAGATTCGGCGATCCATGAGTGAACATTACGCCCGATGCCGGGTTCTGAAACCGGGTTGGCGTGCGGCGTTTCGATCATTTTGCGATCACCGCGACGGGGTAGGCGCGAGGGCCGGGACGGCCAGCGCGCGCCGGCCGGCGAGCAGGGCCGCGAGGGCGCAGGCGCCGCCCGCGGCGGCCACCGCGAACCCCGCCGCGTCCCGCCCCCATTCGATGACCGGGCCCACCACGGCCGTGCCCACGGCCGTGCCGACCCCGAACGTCGTGACCAGCCAGGAGAACGCCTCCGTGACCGTGCCCACCGGCGCGTGCCGGTCGACGACGACGAACGCGCAGGCCAGGGCGGGTGCGAGGAAGACGCCCGCGACGCCTGCGAGCGCCGTCATGGCCGCGACGTGCTCGGGCACCAGGAACAGCGGCACGTAGCAGGCGGCCAGCGCCGCGGTGAGGCCGAGCAGGCGCCGCTCCGGCTCTCCCGTCCACTCCCGGCCCCCGTACCACAGGCCGCCGAGCAGCGCGCCGGCCCCGAGCGCGGACAGCAGGTAGGTCGCCACCAGTTCGTTCCCGCGCTCGTCCGCGTAGGCCACGGCGGCGACCGAGATGGCTCCCAGCGCGACGCCCACGAAGAAGAAGCACCCGAGCAGCGTGCGCAGCCCCCGCGAGCGCAGCGCACCGAGCCAGTGCGCCTCGCGCGCCGCTCCGCGCCAGCGCCTCGAAGGGGCGGACAGCACCACCGACAGGGCGCCGAGCACACCGACGGCGTTGATCACCAGCAGGGCGGCGGCCTCGGACCAGGCGGCCACGAGCAGCATCACGACCAGGGGCCCGCCCGCGAACATCACCTCCTGCGCGACCGCGTCCAGCGCGTACGCGCGGTGCACGAGGTCGGCGCGCCCCAGCACGCTCGGCCACAGGGCGCGCAGCCCGCCCTCAAGCGGCGGCGTGGTCAGCCCCGCGACCACGACGGCCGCGCAGGCCGCGGCGAACGGCTCGGTGCCCAGCACGGCGAACAGGCCCATCGCGAGCGCGGAGGCCACCGCCGCCGGCAGCATCACGCGGAACTGCCCGTGCAGGTCGACCAGCCGGCCGAGCAGCGGCTGGCCCACGGCCGTGGCCAGTCCGTGCGCCGCGGCGAACACGCCGGCCAGCGCGTAGCCGCCGCCGTCGGCCCGGGTGAACAGGACGATGGCCAGTGCGGCCGTGCCGTGGGGAAGCCGCCCCACGAGCGTGCCCGCCAGGAGGCGCAGCACGTGGCGCCCCCGCAGCAGTTCCGCGTACCCCGTCGCCATGCGGCGCTCCTCCCGCCCGTTGAAGTGTTACGTATAACGCGCTTGATTGTACGTACGATGGCGGCATTCCGGGAGCCGATGGGAGCCTTCGAGCGTGAGTGAACGACGCACGGGCCGCGCCGCGCCCACGAGTCGGGACGTGGCGGGGCGCGCCGGGGTCTCGCAGGCGACCGTCTCGCTGGTGCTCAGGGACCGCTGGCGGGGCCGGGTCTCCCCCGCGCGGGCGGAGGCCGTGCGGGCCGCCGCCCGGGAGCTCGGCTACCGGCCGAACGAGGCGGCCCGGGCGCTGCGGCTCGGGCGCGGCAGGACCGTGCTGGTCGTCGTCCCCGCCCTGACCAACGAGTTCTTCGCACGGGTGCACGCGGGGGCAGTGCGCGTGGCCGAGGAGGACGACGTGGGCGTGGTCCTGTACAACTCACCGCTCGGCAGCGGGCCGGCGCGCGACCCGTTCGTCTCGGCCGGGGCCGCCGTCGACGGGGTGCTGGCCTCCTCGATGGCCGCGGACGCGCTCACGACGCTCAGCGACGGCGGCCTGCCTCTGGTGATGCTGGACAGCGAGCCCGGCGGCCGGGCCGCGGCCACGGTCAACTTCGACATCGGGGCGGCCACGCGCCATGTGGCGCGGCACCTGCTGGACCTCGGCCACCGGCGGTTCGCGCACATCGCGGCCGATGTCGACTCCTGGACGTTCCGCGAGCGGGCGCGGGTGCTGGCCGAGGAACTGGCCGCGGTGCCCGGGGCCCGCCTGCTGGCCACGTGCCGGGCGCCGATCGCCATGCCGGGCGGCGTCCTCGCCGCCGAGCAGGCGCTGGCCCCGAGGGTCGGGAGCCGGCCCACCGCGCTGGTGTGCGACGACGACCTGCTGGCCGTCGGGGTCTGCAAGGCCGCGCGCAGGCTCGGCCTCCGGGTGCCCGAGGACGTCTCGGTGACCGGGTTCGACGACCTCACGCTCGCGGTCGCGGTGGAACCGGAGCTGACGACCGTTCACCTCCCCGGCGAGGAGCTGGGCGCCAGGGGCATGCGGGCCCTGCTCGCCGTGCTGCGCGGCGAACGGCCCGGCACCACCGTCCTCCCCGCCGCCCTCGTGCGGCGCGGCTCCACCGGCCGGCCGCCCGCCGCCTGAGCGGCCCGCACACGCCCGCGCCCCCGGGGCGGAGCGGTGGCTCCGGCCGGGGGCGCGGGCGAACGGCCGCGGGTTCCGCTCAGTCCTTCGAGCCGTCCTCGGCGCCGGCCGCGCCCTCGTCCGGGGCCGCGCCGGACTCCGCCGCCTCCTCGCCGCCGCCCTCGGCCGGGGCGGGCGTGCCCGCGCCGTCGAGCAGCTCGGCCAGCTGCCGGCCGAGCAGGCGCTTGAACTTCCGCTGCTGCGGTCGCTTCCGGTCGAGCAGCGCGACCTCAAGCTGATCGGCCGTCAGCGTGCGGTCGTTGCCCCCCGAGTCCCGCCCGAGCGACTCGACGGCCAGCCGCAGCGCCTCGCCGAGATCCATGTCGTCCCGGTGCCGCTGCCCGAGGTAGCTGCCGATCTGATCCGAGTTGCCGCCCACCGCGACCGAGCCGTGCTCGTCGATGATCGACCCGTCGTGGGGCAGCCGGTAGATCTCGTCCTCGGCGGGGCTCTCGCCCACCTCCGCGACCAGCAGCTCGACCTCGTACGGCTTCTCCGCACCGCTGGAGAAGATGTTCCCCAGGGTCTGCGCGTACAGGTTGGCAAGACCGCGGGCGGTCACGTCCTCGCGGTCGTAGGTGTATCCGCGCAGGTCGGCGTAGCGGGTGCCGCCGATGCGCAGGCTCTCGTACTCGTTGTACTTGCCGGTCGCGGCGAACGCGATCCGGTCGTAGATCTCGCTGACCTTGTGCAGGGCGCGCGAGGGGTTCTCCGCGACGAACACGATGCCGTCGGCGTACTGCAACACGACCAGGCCGCGCCCGCGCGCGATGCCCTTGCGGGCGTACTCCGCGCGGTCCGCCATGGCCTGCTGGGGTGAGACATAGAACGGCGTCGACACCGGCTACTCGTCCCTTCCTGTCCGTCGAAAAAGTCTGCGGCGCCACCGGGCGGGAAACTACAGAACCGGTGCCTGGGGCCCGTTCGGGAGCTGGAGCCGGGCCTCGTGCACGGCCCGCGCGATCCCGGACACCTCGTCCTCGGTGAGCCTGCGGTACCCATCCTCGGTGATCACCGCGACGATGGGGAAGATCCGCCTGGCCAGATCGGGGCCGCCCGTCGCCGAATCGTCGTCCGCCGCGTCGTAGAGGGCCTGCACCACGGCCGTGGTCGCCTGCTCCTCGCCGAGGTCGTCGCGGTGCAGCTTCTTGAGCGAGCCGCGGGCGAAGATCGAGCCGGAGCCGACGGCGGCGAAGCCCAGTTCCTCGGAACGGCCGCCGGTCACGTCGTAGGAGAAGATCCGGCCGCGCTGCCGCTCCACGTCGTACCCCGCGAACATCGGTACCACGGCCAGCCCCTGGAGGGCCATGCCGAGATTGCCGCGGATCATCGTGGACAGCCGGTTGGCCTTGCCCTCCAGGGAGAGGGCGTGCCCCTCGACCTTCTCGAAGTGCTCAAGCTCCAGCTGGAACAGCCGCACCAGCTCGACCGCGATCCCGGCGGTGCCCGCGATGCCGACCGCGGAGAACTCGTCGGCGGGGAACACCTTCTCGACATCGCGCTGGGCGATCATGTTGCCCATGGTGGCCCTGCGGTCGCCGGCCAGGACCACGCCGCCGGAGAACGTGGCCGCCACGATCGTGGTGCCGTGCACGGTCTCCACCGGGCCCTCGACCGGAGGCAGCGACCGGCCGCCGGGCAGCCGTTCCGGTGCGTAGTCGGAAAGGAAGTCCAGAAAGGAGGAGGACCCCGGCCGCAGGAAAGCCGCCGGGAGTCGCCCCTGATCGTGGAAGTTGGCCGCCACAGGTGTCCTTCCGGGTAGTGAACAGGCGCAGAAACGGTTCGCTGCCGCGCGGCCCGGCCGTGCGGCCGGGCCCTCGGCAGCGTATGGCAGGGACCCTACCCGTCACATGCCGAAGATCCACCCGGACCGTACAGCCGCCCGGCGGCCTCGCTCACTGGCCGCCCTTCTGGACGAAGCTGCGGACGAAGTCCTCCGCGTTGGACTCCAGGACCTCGTCGATCTCGTCGAGGACCGAGTCCACGTCGTCCGTCAGGGCCTCCTGCCGCTCCTTCAGCTCCTCGGAGACCTCGGCCTCCTGTGTCTGCTCCTCGACCTCTTCACTGCTGCGTGACGCCCGCTGCTGGCCGCCGCCGGTGTCCTTGGTCGCCATAACCCTCACCCCACGCATCACTCGATGTATCAGGATTCAGACCCTACTGGCAGGGTCTGACATGGGCCCTTCTTTGCTGCAACGTCCGGGAACCACCCTCATGATTCCCTGAACGGCGCGAATCAGCCTCCCGACAGCGCACGGACCAGGTCCTCCGCCGTCGCCGACCGGTCGAGCAGGTCCTTGACGTGCTCGCGCGTCCCGCGCAGCGGATCCATGGTGGGCACGCGCTGGAGGGAGTCACGCCCGGGCAGGTCGAAGATCACCGAGTCCCAGGAGGCCGCCGCCACGTCGTCGGCGTACCGCTCCAGGCAGCGGCCCCTGAAGTAGGCCCTGGTGTCCTCGGGCGGGGCGCTCTGCGCGCGCAGGACGTCCTCGTCCGCCAGCAGCCTGGTCATCCGGCCACGGGCCGCCAGACGGTTGTAGAGGCCCTTGTCCGGCCGCACGTCGGCGTACTGGAGGTCGACCAGGTGCAGCCGCGCGGCGTCCCAGTCCAGGCCGTCCCGGCGGCGGTAGCCCTCCATCAGCTCCCGCTTGGCGACCCAGTCGAGCTGCCCCGCCAGGCTCATCGGGTCGCGTTCGAGGCGGCCGAGCACGTCCTCCCACCGGTCGAGCACGTCGGTGGTCTGGTCGTCGGCGTCCGAGCCCCAGCGCTGGTCGACGTATTTGCGGGCCAGCTCGCAGTACTCCATCTGGAGCTGCACGGCGGTGAGCCTGCGGCCGTTGCGCAACGTGACCTGCTCGCGCAGCGACGCGTCGTGACTGACCCGGTGCAGCGTGCGCACGGGCTGGTCGACCGCGAGGTCGACGGCGATGAACCCGTCCTCGATCATGGAGAGGACCAGCGCGGTGGTCCCCAGCTTCAGGTAGGTGGAGACCTCGGAGAGGTTGGCGTCGCCGATGATCACGTGGAGCCTGCGGTACCGCTCCGCGTCGGCGTGCGGCTCGTCCCGCGTGTTGATGATCGGCCGCTTCAGCGTGGTCTCAAGGCCCACCTCGACCTCGAAGTAGTCCGCGCGCTGGCTCAGCTGGAAGCCGTGCTCGCCGCCGTCCTGTCCGATGCCGACCCGGCCCGCGCCGCACACGACCTGCCGGCTGACGAAGAACGGCGTCAGGTGGCGCACGATGTCGGAGAACGGCGTCTCACGCTTCATCAGGTAGTTCTCGTGGGTGCCGTAGGAGGCGCCCTTGTTGTCCGTGTTGTTCTTGTAGAGGTGGATCGGCTGGGCGCCCGGCACCTCGGCGGCGCGCCGCGCGGCCTCCGCCATGATCCGCTCCCCCGCCTTGTCCCACAGCAGCGCGTCCATCGGGTTCGTGGTCTCGGGGGCGCTGTACTCGGGGTGGGCGTGGTCCACGTACAGGCGGGCGCCGTTGGTCAGGATGACGTTCGCCAGGCCGATGTCCTCGTCGGTCAGCTGGCTGGAATCGGCGTTCTCACGGGCCAGGTCGAAGCCGCGCGCGTCGCGCAGCGGGTTCTCCTCCTCGAAGTCCCAGCGCGCTCGCCTGGCGCGGTGCATGGCGGCGGCGTAGGCGTTCACCACCTGGGACGAGGTGAGCATGGCGTTGGCGTTCGGGTGTCCCGGTACGGACACGCCGTACTCGGTCTCGATGCCCATCACTCGCCGTACAGTCATGCGGCCCTCCTAGCCCGGCGGCGGCTCCACACCGTCCCGCCGCTGGATACGAGCGTAGGCGACACGGGGTGCGGTGAGGAGATCACCGCGGGTCTCCTTCAGGACTGTCTGGGAGACGTGCCCGGCTGCGGGGCCCGCTCTCGCGCACCCCGCAGCCGAAAAGCTCGTCGCACTGCTACAGGTACTGTCCGGTGTTGGCCACCGTGTCGATGGACCGGCCGGTGTCCCCGCCCTGCTTCCCGGTGACGAGCGTGCGGATGAAGACGATCCGCTCGCCCTTCTTGCCGGAGATGCGGGCCCAGTCGTCGGGGTTGGTGGTGTTGGGCAGGTCCTCGTTCTCCTTGAACTCGTCCACGCAGGCGGCGTGCAGGTGGGAGACGCGCAGGCCCTTCTGGTCGTGGTCGAGGAAGTCCTTGATGGCCATCTTCTTCGCCCGGTCCACGATGTTCTGGATCATGGCACCGGAGTTGAAGTCCTTGAAGTACAGGACCTCCTTGTCACCGTTGGCGTAGGTGACCTCCAGAAAACGGTTCTCCTCGGTCTCCGCGTACATCTGCTCCACGACCGCCTGGATCATGCCGGCGACCGTGGCCTCGGCGCTGCCGCGGTGCTCCGAGACGTCGTCGGCGTGCAGCGGCAGCCGCGGCGTGAGGTACTTGGAGAAGATGTCCCGCGCGGCCTCGGCGTCCGGGCGCTCGATCTTGATCTTGACGTCGAGCCGCCCGGGGCGCAGGATCGCCGGGTCGATCATGTCCTCGCGGTTCGAGGCGCCGATGACGATGACGTTCTCCAGGCCCTCCACGCCGTCGATCTCGGAGAGCAGCTGCGGGACGATGGTGTTCTCCACGTCCGAGCTGACCCCGGAGCCGCGGGTGCGGAACAGGGAGTCCATCTCGTCGAAGAAGACGATGACGGGCGTGCCCTCGCTCGCCTTCTCACGGGCCCGCTGGAAGACCAGGCGGATGTGCCGCTCGGTCTCGCCGACGTACTTGTTGAGCAGCTCGGGGCCCTTGATGTTGAGGAAGAAGCTCTTCCCCGCGGGCTTGCCCGTGACCTCGGCGACCTTCTTGGCCAGCGAGTTGGCCACGGCCTTGGCGATGAGGGTCTTGCCGCAGCCGGGCGGGCCGTAGAGCAGCACGCCCTTGGGCGGGCGCAGCTCGTGCTCGCGGAAGAGATCGGGGTAGAGGTAGGGCAGCTCGACGGCGTCCCTGATCAGCTCGATCTGGCCGCCGAGGCCGCCGATCTGCGTGTAGTCGATGTCCGGGACCTCTTCGAGGACCAGCTCCTCGACCTCGCTCTTGGGCACGACCTCGTAGACGTAACCGGAACGCGGGTCGAGCAGCAGGGCGTCGCCGGCCCTGATGGTCGCGTCCATCAGCGGCTCGGCGAGCTTGACCACGCGCTCCTCGTCGGTGTGGCCCACGACCAGGGCGCGTTCGCCGTCCTCCAGGATCTCCTTGAGGGTGACGATGTCGCCCGCGCGCTCGAACTCCATGGCGGCCACGATGTTCAGCGCCTCGTTGAGCATGACCTCCTGGCCACGCTGGAGACCGGCCGTCTCCACGCTGGGGCTGACGTTGACCCGAAGCTTGCGGCCGCCGGTGAAGATGTCGGCGGTCTCGTCGTCGTTGGCGCGCAGGAAGACCCCGAACCCGGAGGGGGGCTGGGCCAGCCGGTCGACTTCCTCCTTGAGGGCGACGATCTGGTCGCGCGCCTCGCGGAGGGTGCTCGCCAGCCGTTCGTTCTGCGCCGAAACGCCGGCCAAGTTGGTTTGAAGCTCGACAATCCGCTCTTCGAGAATCCGAGTGTGCCGCGGAGAGTCGGCCAGCTTTCGGCGCAGGACGGTGATCTCCTGCTCAAGGTCGGCAATCTGCCCGGCCGAGTCGTCGGACCCTCGCCCGGACCGGATGCCGCGGTTGCTGTCGTCGTTCTGGGATACCACGGTCCTCACCTCCTCCAAGGGGAGCTGGACGCTTCCAGACCCTACCTGGACCGGTGCAGTTCGAAACCCCTAGATCACAAAGACGGTCGGGGTGTGTCCGATCTTCACCCTTGCGCACTCCCCTCATGCCCAGGGAAATACCCAGCATGTCTCGCAGGAAAGCTGCTCACTGTATGGTCGTAAGCGGTCAACACCCGCCAGGGACGGCTCCCTTTGCACAACCACGAGGAACGGTAGGCCAATGACCGCGCGGAACGAAGCCGCCGAAGAACTTGAGGTCTGGATCGATCAGGACCTCTGCACGGGCGACGGTATCTGTGCGCAGTACGCGCCCGACGTGTTCGAGCTGGACATCGACGGCCTCGCCTACGTGAAGCCGCCGGTGGCCCCGGGCGAGGAGGCCGACCTGCTGACCGAGCCGGGTGCCACCGCTCCGGTGCCGCTGCCGCTGCTGCGGGACGTCACCGAGTCCGTCAAGGACTGCCCGGGCCAGTGCATCCACGTGCGGCGCGTGTCCGACCGCACCGAGGTGTACGGACCCGACGCGGACCAGTGACCCGCCCGCGGCCGGTCAGATGCTGCCGGGGGCGGGCGCGACCGACAGTTCGAGCCGCCCGTCCCGCCAGGCCCAGCTGACGTCCCGGCGCAGGTCGGGGCAGCAGCGGGGCACCTCGGGCGCCGAGTAGCCGCGCAGCCGGGCCGAGACCGCTCCCTCACGCTCGCGCACGTCGAGCCCGTCCACGGTCATGCCCTCGCCCGGGTCGACCAGGGTCTCCGCGACGCGCGGCGCCCCCTCCCCCTCGGCGGGGTGGGTCACCAGGTAGACGCCGTGCGGCGGCGTGCCGGAACCCGCGTCGCAGTGCACGACGGCGACCGTCTCCGCCCGCCCGTCCCCGTCGAAGTCGGTCTCGGCGCTGTCCGCGACCACGACGCCGAGCGGACCGCAGTCCACCGGGTAGGACACGGCCGCGGGGTCGGGGCCCGCGACGGGGGCGTCGGGCGTCGCCGTGGCGCCCGGCGGCCGGACGAGGGCCGCGGCCCCGGTGACGACCGCGAGCGCGGCGGCCACGATCAGCCAGTGCCGGGCACGCGCCCTGGTGTGCGGAAGGCCGGTGGGGGCGGGGCCTGAGCCGGGACGGAGCTGCACGTGGAGGACTCCAGGGAACGGCGGCGGCGGGCGCGGTGGGGAGGAACGCCCGGCCCTGCCCGTCGGCAGGTGCACGCATCGTGCCACATCTCACACCGGCGCGTGACGGCGGGGTCCCGGCGTTCCGCGCGCCCCGGAGGCTCAGTCCGAGCCGCTGCCCGAGCCGGGACCTGTGTAGTCCGCGCCGTACGCGCCGGGCGCGGGGCGCCGGCGGCGCAGCGGCGGCGCCACGCCGTCGGCCAGGCGCCGCGCGGTCAGCAGGAAGCCGGTGTGCCCGATCATGCGGTGGTCGGGGCGCACGGCGAGGCCCTCGACGTGCCAGGTGCGCACCATGGTCTCCCAGGCGCGCGGCTCGTTGAACGTGCCGTGCTCCCTGATGCTCTCCACGGTCCGCGCCAGCTGGGTCGTGGTGGCGACGTAGGCGCACACGATCCCGCCGGGCACCAGCGCCTTCGACACGGCGTCCAGGCACTCCCAGGGCGCGAGCATGTCGAGGACGACCCGGTCGACGTCCGTGTCGGACAGGTGGTCCTGGAGGTCGCCCACCGTCAGCCGCCACGCGGGGTGCGGCCCGCCGAAGTAGCGGGCGACGTTCTCCTCGGCGATCCGGGCGAAGTCCTCGCGCCGCTCGTAGGAGTGCAGCATGCCGTGGTCGCCGATGGCGCGCAGCAGGAAGGTGCTGAGGGAGCCGGAGCCGACGCCCGCCTCCACGACTCTCGCGCCGGCGAAGATGTCGGCCATCGCCAGGATCTGCCCCGCGTCCTTGGGGTAGACCACGGCGGCGCCGCGCGGCATGGACAGGACGTAGTCGGGGAGCAGGGGGCGCAGCGCGAGGTAGGCGACGTTTCCGGTGGTGCGGACGACGGTCCCCTCCGGCGCGCCGATCAGCTCGTCGTGCGGGAAGGCTCCCTTGTGGGTGTGGAAGCTCTTGCCCGCTTCGAGCGTGAACGTGTAGTGGCGGCCCTTGGGGTCGGTGAGCTGGACCTGGTCCCCGACCTCGAAGGGCCCGCGACGGCGGGCGGCACCGGTCGGTTCGGACATGGACGCAAGCCTAGTCCACTCGGGTCAGGGCGCCGACCGCGGCCGGGGCGAGGCGCCCGGGCGGGCCATGGCGTCGATGAAGGCGCGTTCGACGTCGCGGCTGGAGAGCACGCCGTAGATCTCGCCGGTCTCCTCGACCACCAGGTACTCGGTGGCCGGGGTGGCCCGGAGCCGGTCGAGCAGCCGTTCGCCGGTCAGGTCGGCGGGGACCCGCATCCCGTCGGTGAGCACCTGGGCCAGGGAGCCGACCGGCACCCACGGCCTGCGGTGCTCGGGCACCTCGGCGATGCCGGCCTCGCGGACCAGGGACAGGGGCGCGCCCTGCCCGTCGACGACGACCAGGGCGCCCGCGCCCACGTCGTTGGCGCGGCGCAGCGCCTCGGAGAGCGGGGTCTCGGCGGCGACGGGGACGGCCCTGCGGGTGAGGGCCCTGGCGTTGAGCGCGGGCAGGCGTTCGCGGAGCCTGGCGCGGCGCAGGCTGTTGCCCGCGCCGGTCCAGATGATGGCGGCCAGGATCGCGGCGAGCAGCGCGTCGGTCAGCGACTGGAGGCCGGTGAAGGAGTCCCGGTCGGTGACCGAGCCCATGTGGGTGATCAGCGGGAAGCCGACGAGCACGGCGATGGCCAGCAGGCGACCGGTCCAGGCGGCGGCCACGGTGCCGGTCATGGGGCTGCCCGACAGCTTCCAGACCACGGCGCGCAGCATGATGCCGCCGTCGAGCGGCAGTCCCGGCAGCAGGTTGAAGGCCGCAACGATGAGGTTGGAGATCATCAGACCGGCCAGCAGGACGCCGGGGACGGTCCCCGACTCCACGACGAGCATGCCGAGGTAGAAGACCCCGGCGAGGACGAGGGAGAGCAACGGGCCGACGGCCGCGAGGACGAACTCGCGCCCCGGCGTCTGCGACTCCCGCTCGATCTCCGAGACGCCGCCGAAGAACTGGAGCTGGATGCGGCGCACGGGCAGGTCGAAGCGGACGGCGGCCAGGGTGTGGGCCAGCTCGTGCACGAGGACGGAGGCGTAGAAGGCCACCGCGAAGAAGAGGGACACGAGGTAGCGGGCGCCGCCGAGCTCCGGCAGCACCCGGTCGAGCTGGTTGCCGAAGAACCACGTGATGAGGGCGGCGACCAGGAACCAGCTGGGCGCGACGTACACGGGAACGCCGAACACCCGGCCCATGAGGAAGCCCCCGCCGCGCTCCCCCGGGCGCTCCTGCTCGTTCTCCGGGATCTGCCGGTCCCCGGAGGGCGGTGTCCGGTCGCTGTCCGAGTCTCCCACCGGTTCCCCTCGCTGCGTTGCCCGATCGCGCCGTGCCTGCGGGCCCGGAGTCGATGGTATGCCGCTGTGTGTCAGTGACGCGCCGTAGGGTTCCCTCCATGACTGGGTCCTCCGCTGCGCCTCCGCACTCTCTTTCTCCTTCCCGGGCGGCCGACTTCATGCAGTGTCCCCTGCTGTACCGCTTCCGGGTGATCGACAAACTGCCCGAGGAGCCCAGCGCGGCGGCGACCAGGGGCACGGTCGTGCACGCCGTTCTTGAGCGGGTCTTCGACGCGCCCCCCGCGCTGCGCGACGCGCGGCGGGCGCGGGCGCTCGTGCTGCCCGAGTGGCAGCGGCTGCTGGCGCGGCGCCCCGAGCTGGCCCGGTTGTTCGCGCCGGAGGGCGGCGCGGACGACGGCGGGGACGGCAGCGAGGGCGGCGGTGACGGCGCGGGCAGCGCGGGCGACGGCGGGGAGGGGGACGGCGCGCGTGAGGCCGCGCGCGAGGGTTCAGGCGCCGCGCCGATCGACAGCGAACGGCTGGCGAAGTGGCTCACCGAGGCCGAGGAGTTGGTGGAGCGGTGGTTCACGCTTGAGGACCCGTCGCGGCTCCAGCCCGCGGAGCGCGAGCTGTTCGTGGAGACCCGGCTGGACTCGGGGCTGCGGCTGCGGGGGGTGATCGACCGGGTGGACGTGGCGCCGACCGGCGAGGTGCGGATCGTCGACTACAAGACGGGGAAGGCGCCGCGAGCCGAGTTCGGGGGCGCCGCGCTGTTCCAGATGAAGTTCTACGCGCTGGTGCTGTGGCGGCTGCGGGGCACGGTGCCGCGCCGGCTCCAGCTGGTGTACCTGGGCAGCGGGGACGTGCTGACCTACGACCCGGACGAGGAGGACCTGCTGGTCGTGGAGCGCAAGCTGCACGCGTTGTGGGAGGCGATCCGCAGGGCGACGGAGACCGGCGACTGGCGGCCGAGCCGCAGCCGGCTGTGCGGCTGGTGCGACCACCGGGCGCGCTGCCCCGAGTTCGGCGGGACCCCGCCGCCCTACCCGCTGCTGGTGCAGGACCAGCTCCCGCTGGCCGTGCCCGCGCAGGCCGGGGCGCCCGACGGGGACGGCGCTCCGGCCGGTGCCGCGGGCGGCCGCCCGGAGGCCGGCGGCGCCGCGCCGTGAGCGAGAATGAGGACGGCCGCCGGCCGTGTCCGGCCGTTCCCGACCGAGAGGCTCATCCCCCATGCCGATCCGCGTCCTGCTGGTCGACGACCAGCCGCTGCTGCGCACCGGGTTCCGGATGATCCTGGAGGCGGAGCCGGACCTGGCCGTCATCGGCGAGGCGGGGGACGGCCTCCAGGCGCTCGACCAGGTGCGGGCGCTTCAGCCCGACGTGGTGCTGATGGACATCCGCATGCCGCGGATGGACGGGGTCGAGGCGACCCGGCAGATCACGGGCCCCGACAAGGACGGGCCGGTGAAGGTGCTGGTCCTGACGACGTTCGACCTCGACGAGTACGTGGTGGAGGCGCTGCGCGCGGGAGCGAGCGGCTTCCTGCTGAAGGACGCGCCCGCGGCCGAGCTGGTGCAGGCCATCCGCGTGGTCGCGGCCGGTGAGGCGATGCTGGCGCCCAGCGTCACCAGGCGGCTGCTCGACATGTACGCGGAGAAGCTGCCCTCGGGCGACGAGCCCGTGCCCGACACGCTGCACACGCTCACGGACCGTGAGGTCGAGGTGCTGAAGCTGGTCGCCCGCGGCCTGTCCAACGCGGAGATCGCGGCCGACCTGTTCGTGAGCGAGACCACGGTGAAGACGCACGTCGGGCACGTACTGACGAAGCTGGGGCTCAGGGACCGGGTGCAGGCCGCCGTGTACGCCTACGAGAGCGGGCTGGTGCGGCCCGGCAGCTGACGCGGGGCCCGGCGGTCCCGCGGGTCACGGCAGGGCGGTGGCCGCCGCGACGACGGAGCGGAGGAACGCCAGGTCGACCTCTTCGAGGCTGCGCACCAGCACGCGCCCGGGCGCGGCCGGGACGGGGGCCACCGAGGGCACGGCGACGACCCGGCAGCCCGCCGCCTCGGCCGAGGCCACGCCGGTGGCCGTGTCCTCCACGGCGACGCAGCGCGCCGGGTCCGCGCCGAGGCGGGCCGCCGCGGTCACGTAGGGGTCGGGGTGCGGCTTGGTGCGGCGCAGTTCGTCGCCGGCGACGGTGACGGCGAAGTGGCCTGGCCCGATGGAGTCGAGGACGCGGTCGATGACGGCCCGGTGCGAGGCGGAGACCAGGGCGGTGGGCACCTCGTGCGCGGTCAGCTCGGTCAGCAGGCTGCGGGCCCCCGGCATCAGCTCGACGCCGGCGTCCAGACGGCGCAGGAACGCGGCGTTGAGCTCGTCCCGCAGCTCGTCGAGCGAGATGTCGGCGCCGGTGACCTCGATGAGGTAGCCCGCGCTCCGCGTCATGGGGCCGCCGACGACGACCTCGCGGTGCTCGTCCCCCAGCGTGTGGCCCAGGGCCTTGAAGACCTCGACCTCCGCGTCCCACCAGAAGCCCTCGGTGTCGACCAGGGTGCCGTCCATGTCCAGCAGGACCGCCTCGGGTCCGGGGCCGGTGGGCACCGCCGTGCCGACAGCGGGCAGGGAACTCGTCATCCGCGCACACCTCCACAGGGAGCGAGCAGGCCGGCCGTCCCCGAGGGGACGACCGGCCTGCGCCGGACCGATCAGTCTACGTCCGCGGCCGGGTGACCGCCGCTCCATTTCACCCGGTCGGAGGGGGGTCGGGCTAACGCGCGTTGAAATAGTTGGCTTCGGGGTGGTGAAGGACGAGGGCGTCGGTGGACTGCTCCGGGTGCAGCTGGAACTCCTCGGACAGGGTCACCCCGATGCGTTCGGAACCGAGCAGTTCGGCGATCTTGGCGCGGTCCTCCAGGTCGGGGCAGGCCGGGTAGCCGAGGGAGTAGCGGCAGCCCTGGTACTCGGTGCGGAACATGCCGGCCAGCTCGCGCGGGTCGTCGCCCGCGATGCCCAGCTCGGAGCGCACCCGCGCGTGCCAGTACTCGGCGAGCGCCTCGGCCAGCTGAACGGACAGCCCGTGCAGCTCCAGGTAGTCGCGGTAGGCGTCGGCGGCGAACAGCTCCGCCGTGGCGTCGCTGACCCGGGGCCCGATGGTGACGGTCTGGAGCGCGACCACGTCGGTCTCGCCCGACTCGGCCGGGCGGAAGAAGTCGGCGAGGCACAGGCGCCGGCCGCGCCGCTGGCGGGGGAAGGTGAACCGGGTGCGCTCCTTGCCGTCCTCGTCGAGGATGACCAGGTCGTCGCCCTCGGCGTGGCAGGGGAAGTACCCGTAGACGACGGCCGCCTGGAGCAGGTTGTCCGTGTGCAGGCGGTCCAGCCAGCCGCGCAGCCGCGGCCTGCCCTCCGTCTCGACCAGTTCGGCGTAGTCGGGCCCCTCGTCGTCGCGCGCCGCCTTCAGGCCCCACTGGCCCTTGAAGAGGGCGTCGGGGTCGAGCCAGTCCGCGTAGTCCTTGAGCGGGATTCCCTTGACCACGCGGGTGCCGAGGAACGGCGGGGTGGGCACCGGGACGTCCGTGGCCGTCGCCGACCGGGCCGGCGCCCCGGCGTCCTCCGGCTCGGGCAGCGGGGTCTCGCGCCGGGGCACGCGGCGCTGCTTCAGCTCCGGCAGGCTCGCACCCGGCACGCCCCGCTTGACGGCGACGAGCGCGTCCATCAGGCGCAGGCCCTCGAAGGCGTCCCGGGCGTAGCGGACCTCGCCCTCGTAGACCTCGTGCAGGTCCTGTTCGACGTAGGCGCGGGTGAGGGCGGCGCCGCCGAGGATGACGGGGTAGTCGGCGGCCATGCCGCGCCGGTTCAGCTCCTCCAGGTTCTCCTTCATGATCACGGTGGACTTCACCAGCAGTCCTGACATGCCGATGACGTCGGCGCGGTGCTCGGTGGCCGCGTCGAGGATCGCGGAGACCGGCTGCTTGATGCCGAGGTTGACGACGTTGTAGCCGTTGTTGGTCAGGATGATGTCCACGAGGTTCTTGCCGATGTCGTGCACGTCGCCGCGCACGGTGGCCAGCACGATGGTGCCCTTGCCCTCGTCGTCGGACTTCTCCATGTGCGGTTCGAGGTGCGCGACGGCCGTCTTCATCACCTCGGCGGACTGGAGGACGAACGGCAGCTGCATCCGGCCGGAGCCGAACAGCTCACCGACCACCTTCATGCCGGCGAGCAGGGTGTCGTTGACGATCTCCAGGGCAGGGCGCTCGGCGAGCGCCTCGTCGAGGTCGGCCTCAAGGCCGTTGCGCTCCCCGTCGATGATGCGCCGCTGGAGGCGTTCCTCCAGGGGCAGGGCGCGCAGTTCCTCCGCCTTGCCCGCCTTCATCGACTTGGTGTCGACGCCCTCGAACAGTTCGAGGAAGCGCTGGAGCGGGTCGTAGCCGGGGCGGCGCCGGTCGTAGATCAGGTCGAGGGCGACCTCGACGTGCTCCGGCTCGATCCTGGCGATGGGCAGGATCTTGGCCGCGTGCACGATCGCGGAGTCGAGCCCGGCCCGCACGCACTCGTCGAGGAAGACGGAGTTCAGCACGAGGCGGGCGGCGGGATTGAGGCCGAAGGAGATGTTGGACAGGCCGAGTGTCGTCTGGACCGCGGGGTGGCGCCGCTTCAGTTCGCGGATGGCGGCGATGGTGTTGAGCCCGTCCTTGCGGGACTCCTCCTGCCCGGTGCAGATCGTGAACGTCAGGCAGTCGATGATGATGTCGGACTCGGCGACGCCCCAGTTGCCGGTGAGGTCGGCGATCAGCCGCTCCGCGATGGCGACCTTGTGCTCCGGGGTCCTGGCCTGGCCCTCCTCGTCGATCGTGAGGGCCATCAGCGCGGCGCCGTGCTCGACCGCGAGCCGGGTGACCCGGGCGAACCGCGAGTCCGGGCCGTCGCCGTCCTCGTAGTTCACCGAGTTGATCACGGCCCGGCCGCCGAGCTTCTCCAGGCCGGCCTCGATCACGTCCGGCTCGGTCGAGTCAAGGACGATGGGCAGCGTGGAGGCGGTGGCGAGGCGGCCCGCCAGCTCCTTCATGTCGGCCACACCGTCTCGGCCGACGTAGTCGACGCACAGGTCGAGCAGGTGGGCCCCCTCGCGGATCTGCTCGCGGGCCAGCTCGACGCAGTCGTCCCAGCGGCCGTCGAGCATCGCCTCGCGGAACTTCTTGGACCCGTTGGCGTTGGTGCGCTCGCCGATGGCGAGGTAGGAGGTGTCCTGCCGGAAGGGCACCGTCTGGTAGAGCGAGGACGCGCCGGGCTCGGGCCTGGGGTCGCGGACGCCGGGGCGCAGGTCGCGGACCCTCTCGACGACCTGCCGCAGGTGCTCAGGCGTGGTGCCGCAGCAGCCGCCGACCAGGGAGAGGCCGAACTCCGCGATGAACGACTCGTGCGCGTCCGCCAGTTCCGCGGGGCCGAGCGGGTAGTGCGCGCCGTCCTTGCCGAGCACGGGAAGCCCGGCGTTGGGCATGCACGACAGGGCCACCCCCGCGTGCCGCGCCAGGTGGCGCAGGTGCTCGCTCATCTCCGCGGGCCCGGTGGCGCAGTTCAGGCCGATCATGTCGATGCCGAGCGGTTCGAGCGCGGTCAGGGCGGCGCCGATCTCGGAGCCGAGGAGCATGGTGCCGGTGGTCTCCACGGTGACCTGCACCAGTAGCGGCAGGTCGGCGCCGGCCGCGGTGAGCGCGCGCCGGGCGCCGAGCACGGCGGCCTTGGTCTGGAGCAGGTCCTGGCTGGTCTCCACGAGCAGCGCGTCCGCGCCCCCGTCGATCAAGCCCTCGGCGTTGCGCTGGTAGGCGTCGCGCAGCGCGCCGTAGGTGACGTGCCCGAGGGTCGGCAGCTTGGTGCCGGGCCCGATCGAGCCGAGCACCCAGCGCATCCTGCCGTCACGCGCGGTGAACTCGTCCGCGCTCTCGCGGGCCACCCTGGCCCCGGCGGCCGACAGTTCGAAGACGCGGTCGGCGATCTCGTACTCGCCGAGGGCGGCGAGGTTGGCGCCGAAGGTGTTGGTCTCCACGCAGTCCACACCGGCCTCGAAGTACGCCTGGTGGACGGTGCGGACGATGTCGGGCCGGGTGACGTTGAGCACCTCGTTGCAGCCTTCGAGCTGCTGGAAGTCCTCAAGCGAGGGGTCCTGCGCCTGGAGCATGGTCCCCATGCCTCCGTCGGCGACCACGACGCGGGAGGCGAACGCCTCCCTGAGCGCGGCGACCCGGTCGGGGCTCTGGGCGAGGGACGGACTGGCAGAGGCCATGGAAGTGCTCCCTGGGATGCGACGGCTGTCGGCTATGCGGCTCCGTGACGGAGCGCACCGATTCAGCCTAACGGCCAGGGCCTCACATGTGGGAGACGCCGTGGGCCACGCCGCCGCCGTAGACTCAATTCGCCCCCGAGGGCTATCGGCATGGCCCGCTGTTGTTCGACAATGCCGAACGACAGCCGGGAAGGATCGTGAACGAGGAGGCGGCCCCATGGCCCGCACCATCCAGTCCCTGGAGCGCGCCGCGGCGGTCCTCCGCCTGCTCGCCGGGGGCGAGCGCCGCCTGGGCCTCTCGGACATCGCCTCCGCCATCGGGCTGGCGAAGGCCACCACGCACGGCCTGCTCCGCACGCTCCAGCAGGAGGGCTTCGTCGAGCAGGACCCGGTGTCGGGCCGCTACCAGCTCGGCGCGGAGCTGCTGCGCCTGGGCAACAGCTACCTGGACGTCCACGAGCTGCGGGCGCGCGCCCTGGTGTGGACCGACGACCTGGCGCGCGCGAGCGGCGAGAGCGCCTACCTCGGCGTGCTGCACCAGCGGGGCGTGCTGATCGTCCACCACGTCTTCCGCCCCGACGACAGCCGGCAGGTGCTCGAAGTGGGCGCGATGCAGCCCCTGCACAGCACGGCGCTCGGCAAGGTGCTCGCCGCCTACGACCCGGTCGCGCACAACGAGGCGCTCGAAGGCGACTTCGCGCCGATCACGGAGCAGACCGTGACCGACCCGGCGGCGTTCGAACGCGACCTGGAGCGGGTCAGGTCACGCGGATGGGCGAGTGAGGCCGGGGAGACCTGGGAAGGCGTGGCATCGATCGCCGCGCCGATCATGGACCGCCGCCGGATGCCCGTCGGAGCCGTGGGGATCACGGGTGCCGAGGAGCGCGTGTGCCCGGACGGCGCGCTGAGCCCGCGGCTGATCGCCGCGGTGCGGGACTGCGCGCGGGCCGTGTCGCGCGATCTCGGAGCCGGGCGTTTCTAGGACAATACGGAAATCAGAGAGTTTTCAGCCGCGCACCCCTTGACGGCAGCCCGTGCGGGGAGAAAACTCCCGTTCGATGGTCGACATTGTCGAACAGTGGACGGAAGTCGGCCAGGTACCCCTGGACGAAGGACAAAGGAGTCGCGGGTGTCCAGTTCCGACATCTTCTTCGGTGAGCTGCTCGGCACCGCCGTACTGATCCTGCTCGGCTGCGGTGTGGTCGCGGGCAACGTGCTGCGGAAGTCGAAGTCGTTCGACGCCGGATGGCTGGCGATCACCTTCGGGTGGGGCATCGGCGTGCTCTCCGGCTTCTACGTCTCCACCCAGCTCTCCGGTGCCCACCTCAACCCGGCCGTCACCCTCGGCATCGCGATCGACAGCGGCGAGTGGAACGACGTTCCCACCTACGTCGCCGGCCAGCTGGTCGGCGCCATGCTCGGCGCCACGCTGGTGTGGCTCGCGTACTACGGCCACTTCCTGGCCCACCTGGAGCACCGCGAGGTCGTCGGCGGCTCCAGGACGCCGGGACCGAAGGCGTTCGACGCGGGCGCGGACCGCGAGGAGCGGCGGGAGCCGACGCGCGACGAGCCAGGACCCGTGCTCGGCGTGTTCGCCACCGCCCCCGAGATCCGCAACAGCGTGCAGAACGTCGCCACCGAGATCATCGGCACCGCCGTGCTGGTCCTGCTCGTCCTCGGCATCGGCCTGAACGACGGGCTGACCGTCTCCGGCACCGGCGGACTCATGGTCGCCCTGGTCGTGGTCGGCATCGGCCTCTCGCTCGGCGGCCCCACCGGCTACGCGATCAACCCCGCCCGCGACCTGGGGCCCCGCCTGGTCCACGCCCTGCTGCCGCTGCCCAACAAGGGCAGCTCCGACTGGGGCTACGCCTGGGTGCCGATCGTGGGCCCGCTGGTCGGCGCGGCGCTCGCGGCGGGCATCCACGGCCTGCTCTTCTGAGATGCGCCGCACCGCGCCCGGCCCGCACCCGTCCGCAGCCCGACCAGCCGCCACAACCGCCGACGCCGACGACACGACGACGAGGAGCCGCGTTATGACCGACGCACACGAGGCAGACACCGAGGGCACGCCCCGCGAGTACATCGCCGCCATCGACCAGGGCACCACCTCAAGCCGTTGCATCGTGTTCGACCGGGACGGGCGCGTCGTCTCGGTCGACCAGAAGGAGCACGAGCAGATCTTCCCCAGGCCCGGCTGGGTCGAGCACGACGCCGCCGAGATCTGGACCAACGTCCAGGAAGTGGTCGCCGGCGCCCTGGCCAAGGCCCGCATCGCCAAGGAGCAGGTCAAGGCGATCGGCATCACCAACCAGCGCGAGACGACCCTGCTGTGGGACCGGAACACCGGTGAGCCCGTGCACAACGCCATCGTCTGGCAGGACACCCGCACCGACGCGCTGTGCCGCGAACTCGGCCGCAACGTCGGGCAGGACCGCTTCCGCCGCGACACCGGGCTGCCGCTCGCCTCCTACTTCGCCGGTCCCAAGATCCGCTGGCTGCTCGACAACGTCGAGGGCCTGAAGGAGCGGGCGGAGCGCGGCGAGATCATGTTCGGCACGATGGACTCCTGGGTCATCTGGAACCTCACCGGGGGCACCGACGGCGGCGTCCACGTCACCGACGTCACCAACGCGTCGCGGACGCTGCTGATGGGCCTGCGCTCCCTCCAGTGGGACGAGAAGATCTGCGCCTCCATCGGCGTCCCCACCTCCCTGCTCCCCGAGATCCGCTCCTCGGCCGAAGTGTTCGGCACCGCCAAGGGCGGCGCCCTCGACGGCGTGCCGGTCGCCTCCGCCCTCGGCGACCAGCAGGCCGCGCTGTTCGGGCAGACCTGCTTCTCCGTCGGCGAGGGCAAGTCCACCTACGGCACCGGAACGTTCCTGCTGATGAACACCGGCACCAGGGCCATCAACTCCTACGCGGGCCTGGTCACCACCGTCGGCTACCGCATCGGCGACCAGGACCCGGTGTACGCGCTTGAGGGCTCCATCGCCGTCACCGGCGCGCTCGTGCAGTGGATGCGCGACCAGATGGGCCTGATCAACAGCGCGGCCGAGATCGAGACCCTGGCCAGGTCCGTGGAGGACAACGGCGGCGCCTACTTCGTGCCCGCGTTCTCGGGCCTGTTCGCCCCCTACTGGCGCTCCGACGCGCGCGGTGTCATCACCGGGCTGACCCGCTACGTCACCAAGGCGCACATCGCCAGGGCCGTTCTTGAGGCCACCGCCTGGCAGACGCGCGAGATCGTCGACGCCATGAAGAAGGACTCCGGCATGGAGCTGACCACCCTCAAGGTGGACGGCGGCATGACCTCCAACAACCTGCTCATGCAGAACATCGCGGACTTCCTCGACGCACCCGTGGTGCGGCCGATGGTCTCCGAGACCACCTGCCTGGGCGCCGCGTACGCGGCCGGCCTGGCCGTGGGCTTCTGGAACGACGTGGAGGACCTGCGCGCCAACTGGCGCCGGGCCGCCGAGTGGACCCCGCAGATGGACGCGGCCGAACGCGACCGCGCCTACAAGTACTGGCTCAAGGCCGTGCAACGGACCATGGGCTGGCTCGACGAGGAGAGCTGAGAGCGATGAACAACCCGTACCCGACTGCCGCAGCCGGCGCCTCGACCGCGGCGGAACGACGCACCGAGACCAGGGACCGACTCGCCGCGAGCGATTACGACCTGCTGGTCGTCGGCGGCGGCATCCTGGGCACCTCCGTCGCCTGGCACGCCGCCCAGTCGGGGCTGCGGGTCGCCATGGTGGACGCCGGCGACTTCGCCGGCGCCACCTCGTCCGCCTCGTCGAAGCTGGTCCACGGCGGGCTCCGGTACCTCCAGACCGGCGCGGTCCGGCTGGTCGCGGAGAACCACCACGAACGCCGCGTGCTGTCCCGCGACGTCGCGCCGCACCTGGTCAACCCGCTCACCTTCCACCTGCCGGTGTACCGGGGCGGCCCGCACGGCGCGGCGAAGCTGGGCGCCGGCGTGTTCGCGTACTCGGCGCTCTCCGCGTTCGGCGACGGCGTGGGCCGCGTCATCTCGCCCGCGCGGGCCGCCGCGGTCAATCCGGCGCTGCGCACGGAGAACCTCAAGGCCGTCGCCGTCTACCACGACCACCAGATGAACGACGCGCGCGTGGCCGTCATGACCGTGCGGGCCGCGGTCGCCTCGGGCGCCACGGTGCTCAACCACGCCGAGGTGACAGGACTGCGCTTCACCCGCGGCCGGGTCACGGGCGCCGACGTGCGCGACCGGCTCGACGGCACCGAGTTCGGCGTCTCCGCCCGGCTGGTGCTGAACGCCTCAGGACCCTGGGTCGACCACCTCAGGCGCATGGAGAACCCGGCCGCGGAGCCCAGCGTCCGGCTCTCCAAGGGCGCCCACGTCGTGCTGCGCAGGACCGTGCCGTGGCGGGCCGCGATGGCCACGCCGGTGGACAAGTTCCGCATCACCTTCGCGCTGCCCTGGGAGGACCAGCTGCTCCTGGGCACCACGGACGAGCCCTACGAGGGCGACCCGGGAGAGGTGCGCGCCACCGAGGGCGACATCGCGCAGATCCTCGACGAGGCCGCGCTGGCCGTCCGCGGCGAACACCTCTCCCGTTCGCTGCTCACCTACGCCTTCGCCGGGCTGCGCGTGCTGCCCGCGGGCCCCGGCGGCGTGGCCTCGGCGCGGCGCGAGACCGTCGTCTCCGAGGGCAGCGGCGGCATGCTGTCCGTCGCCGGGGGCAAGTGGACCACCTACCGGCACATCGGACGGACGGTGCTGGACAAGCTCGCCAAGCTGCCCGGCTCCCCGGTGGCCGAGGACATGGCGCCCGTCGGGGACCTGGTGCGGCGCGTGCCGCTGCCCGGCGTCGCGAACCCGAACGCCGTGGCCCACCGGCTGCTGGCCGACCCGGCCACCGATCTGAGCCAGGACACCGTGCGCCACCTGGCCACCCACTACGGCGCGCTCGCCTTCGAGATCGCCGACCTCGCCCGGCGCGACCCGGCGCTCGGCGAACGCATCCACCCGGAAGGGCCCGAGATCTGGGCGCAGGTGGTCTACGCGAGGGACCGCGAGTGGGCCGCGACCGCGGACGACGTGCTGCGCCGGCGCACCACGCTGACCGTGCGCGGACTCGACACCGAGGAGGTGCGGGCCCGCGTCGCGGACCTGCTGCGCCAGGACTGACGGCCACGGGCCCCCCGTCCGACGCCTCGCCCGCGCCCGAGCCCCTGGCCGGCCGTTCCCCCGCCGCCGGCACCGGGGAACGGCCCGGGACCAGGGGACCGTTCCCCCGCGCGTGCGTACGAGGACTCCGGGCTGGGCACGGTCACGCCGTAGGCTGGGGCCGCACGGAACACTTACGGCAGCCGGGCCGGGACCACCTCCCCGCCCCGGCGGGAGGAGGCGCTGGGTGATCGAGCTCGACGGAGTTCCCGAGCTGGTCGACCCGGTCATGGTGGCCGCGTTCGAGGGCTGGAACGATGCTGGTGACGCCGCCTCCGCCGCGGTCGCCCATCTGGAGCGGGAGTGGAAGGGAGAGGTCTTCGCCGCGCTGGACGCCGAGGACTACTACGACTTCCAGGTCAACCGCCCGCACATCTGGCTGGACGGCGGCGTGCGCCGGATCACCTGGCCGACGACCCGCCTCTCGGTGGTCCGGATCGGCTCGGAGCACGGCCCGGTGCCGCGCCGCGACCTGGTGCTGGTCCGCGGCATCGAGCCGAGCATGCGGTGGCGTTCGTTCTGCAACGAACTGCTCGGCTTCGCGCACGAACTGGGCGTGGAGATGGTGGTGGTCCTCGGCGCGCTGCTCGGCGACACCCCGCACACCCGTCCGGTCCCCGTGACGAGCGTGACCTCCGACGAGGACCTGGCCAGGTCGCTCGACCTTGAGGAGTCCAGGTACGAGGGCCCCACCGGCATCGTCGGCATCCTCCAGGAGGCGTGCACGCACGCCGGGGTCCCGGCGGTGACCCTGTGGGCCGCGGTACCGCACTACGTCGCGCAGCCGCCGAACCCGAAGGCGTCGCTCGCCCTCCTGCACGCGCTTGAGGACCTGCTCGGGCTCGGCGTTCCGCTGGGCGATCTGCCCGAGGACGCCAGGGCCTGGCAGATCGGCGTGGACCAGTTGGCCGCGGAGGACGGCGAGGTCGCCGAGTACGTCAAGTCGCTCGAAGAGGCCAGGGACACCGCCGACCTACCCGAGGCGTCGGGCGAGGCCATCGCCAAGGAGTTCGAACGGTATCTGCGCCGCCGGGACGGGCAGCCGCCGGCCGGCGACGCCGGCTCGTACCTGCGCGACCCGGGCAGCGGGCGCACCCGGCCCCGCAGGCGCCCGCCGGAGTCCGACCAGGGCGGTCAGGACCCCGGAGGCCAGGAGTCCGACGACTGACGGAGCGACGGGGGCGGCCGGGCGCACGCCAGGCCGCCCCCGTGACACTCAGAGAGCGACGCCGAGCAGGGCGTCCACCGCGCGGCTGACCACGCCGGGCGCCCCCGGCTCTGCACCGCCCGCGGCGTGCTGGGCGTCGGCCCAGCGGTCCACGGCGGCCAGCGCCGCCGGCGCGTCCAGGTCGTCGGCGAGCGCGGCCCTGATCTCCTCGACGAGGCCGTCGGCCGGCGGGCCCTCGGGCCTCGACACCGCGGCCCGCCAGTGCGCCAGGCGGCGCGCCGCCGCCGCCGGCACCTCGTCCGTCCACTCCCAGTCCGACCGGTAGTGGTGCGCGAGCAGCGCGAGCCTGATCGCGGCCGGGTCGAGTCCGTCCTGCCGCAGCCGCGAGACGAACACCAGGTTGCCCTTCGACTTGGACATCTTCTCGCCCTGGTACGCGACCATGCCGGCGTGCACGTAGGAACGGGCGAAGGGGTGCTCGTCGGTGAGGGCGTGCGCGTGCGACGCGCCCATCTCGTGGTGCGGGAACACCAGGTCGGATCCGCCGCCCTGCACGTCGAAGCCCATGCCGAGCCGGTCGAGGGCGATGGCCACGCACTCGATGTGCCAGCCGGGCCGGCCGGGGCCGAGCGAGCCGCCGTCCCAGGACGGCTCGCCCGGCCGCGCGGCGCGCCACAGCAGCGGGTCCACCGGGTCCTTCTTGCCCGGCCGCTCCGGGTCGCCGCCGCGCTCGGCCGACAGCGCCCGCATCACGTCGGTACCGAGGTGGGAGATCCCGCCGAAGTGCGGGTCCGCCTGCACGGAGAAGTACACGTCGCCGTCGACGTCGTACGCGGCGCCTGCCGCCCTGAGCCGTTCGACGAGGGGCACGATGGCCGGTATCGACTCGACAGCGCCGACGTAGGCGCGCGGCGGCAGCACGCGCAGCGCCGTCATGTCCTCGCGGAACAGGGCCGTTTCGCGCTCGGCCAGGGCCGTCCAGTCGACACCGGTGGCCGCGGCCCGCTCAAGCAGCGGGTCGTCGATGTCGGTGACGTTCTGCACATAGTGCACCTGGCGCTTGGTGTCGAGCCACACCCGTTGGACGAGGTCGAACGCGGTGTAGGTGGCCGCGTGGCCGATGTGGGTGGCGTCGTAGGGGGTGATGCCGCAGACGTAGAGCCGGGCGACCGGGCCGGGGGTGAGGGTGACCCGGCTGTTCGTGGCGGTGTCGTGCACCACCAGATCACGGCCCTGACCGGGCAGAACGGGAACCTTTGAGGCTGGCCAGGCATGCATGCCCCGAGCCTAACCGGCCACCGCCCCGGCCACGACAGGGCCGGGGCGGATCACACCAGGGGCCACGGGATCGCGGGCCACTCCCCGCTCGGCTCGGGATAACGGCCGGTGCGCAGCAGCGCGTCCGTCCTGGCCCGCAGGGCCTCGCACTCCCCGTCGGTGAGCAGCGCGCGCAACCGCGTCAGCAGGGGCTTGCCGTCGGCGAGTTCGGCCGCGAGGGTGCGCAGCGACGCGTGCACCGCGGCGGGCAGCGGCTCACCCGCCCAGCCCCACAGCAGCGTGCGCAGCTTGTTGTCGGTGTGGAACGTGACACCGTGGTCGATGCCGTACAGGCGCCCGTCCGGCAGCGGCAGCAGGTGGCCGCCCTTGCGGTCGCCGTTGTTGATCACCGCGTCGAGCGCGGCGACCCGCCGCAGCCGTTCGTCGTCGGCGTGCACCAGCAGCGCGGTGCGGCCGGCCCCGACCTCGGCGAAGCCGACGGCCTTCCAGCCCGGCTCCGGCACCTCGGCGTCGACCAGCGCGAGCAGCGAGTCGGGCCCGCCCCCGGCGGCCTCCGCGCCCGGCGCGGGGCCCACCCACTGCTGGCACATGCCGCGGCCCAGCGGCCCGTCCCGCAGGACGGTGGGCGGCACCAGGTCCCAGCCCAGGGCGCGCGACACCTCGTAGGCGGCCACCTCGCGCTCGGCCAGGGTGCCGTCGGGGAAGTCCCACAGCGGGCGCTCCCCCGACACGGGCTTGTAGACGCAGTCGAGGCTGCGCCCCGACAGCTCGGCGGTCGCGTAGAGGACGGCGTTGGAGGCGTCGACGATGCGGCCGTGCACCGTCAGCTCGCCGCGGGCGAGCACCTCGTCGGCCGTCACATCCGGCTGCGGCGGTATCCGTTCTGGCGCGGACATACGTGTCCCTCCGGATCGAGCGGCAGGCTGCACAGCGGGCAGGGCGGGCGCCCGGCGTTGACGACTTCGAGTGCGCGTTTGGCGAAGGCCCGGGCCATGGTGCCGCTGAGCCGGACGCGCAGCATGGGCGGGCCGTTCTCGTCGTCCCGCAGCAGCCGCTCCTCCGCCTCGGCGAACGCCTCCTCGGTCTCGGCCTCCAACTCGACCAGCGCCTGGGCCTCGACGATCATGCGTTCGCTGTCGCTGTCCCAGGCCAGGGCCATGGTGCCGACGCGGAACTCCTCCTCGACGGGGGATTGCAGCGGCTGGGTGTCGGTCAGTTCCGCGGGCGCGACGGCGGGCACCGTCGTGTTGCCGCCGGAGCGGCGCACGACCTCGTCGAGCAGCTCGTCGATGCGCTCGGCGAGCGCCTCGACCTGCGCCTTCTCCAGAGCGACGCTGGTCGTGCGGCCGTCCGCCGTGGCCTGAAGAAAAAAGGTACGGCGGCCAGGCAGCCCGACCGTCCCGGCGACAAAGCGTTCGGGAGGATCGTAGAGGAACACCTGACGGGACACGTACTGCTCCGTGGGGTCGACGGTTCGAGACACTGGCACCCTACTGCGGTTCGCGATCACCGTGGTCAGGCACCACCGCCCACCGGGCTCTCGGTGGCCTCCGCGGCGTCGCGCGCGGCCTCCTCGGTGTCCGGAACGAACTCCCCGAGGTCCCCGGTGTCGCCGAAGCGCAGCAGCAGGGGCGGCTCACCGTAGCGGATGGCCGTCACCGACGCCGGGTGCGGGACGATGCGCTGGAACAGGTCGAGGTGCAGGCCCAGGGCGTCGGCCACGATGGCCTTGACGTTGTCCCCGTGCGTGCACATCAGCCAGACGGCGTCCGGCCCGTGCTCCGCCTCGATCCGCGCGTCCCACTCGCGGGCCGCCGCGACCACGCGCGCGTGGACGTCGCGCAGCGCCTCGCCGCCGGGGAAGGTCACGGCCGACGGCTGGCGCCTGACCGTGGCCATCAGCGGCTCGGCCGCGAGGTCCGCGAGCGTGCGTCCCGTCCACTCGCCGTAGTCGCACTCGACGACGCGCGGCTCGGCGTGCACGGGCAGCTCGGGCCGTGCCGCGCGCAGCGGCGCGAGGGTCTCGACGCAGCGTTCCAGCGGGCTGTGCACGGCGGCGGCCAGCGGAACGCCGGACAGGCGGCCCGGCAGCGCGGCGGCCTGCCGCGTGCCGTGCGCGTCGAGCAGGACGCCGGGGGCGCGGCCGGCGAGCACGCCCGAGGAGTTGGCCGTGGTCCGGCCGTGCCGGAGAAGCAGCAGCGTGGGCATGCGGCAAGCGTAGGCCAACGGACGCCGGGCTCAGGCGAGTCCGGCCCGTTCGAGCGCCTCGACGCCCGCGCGCAGCCCCGCGATCCGTTCGTCGAGGGTGAACCCGGCGGGCATGAGCGACAGGGTCGTGGTGCCCGCCTCGGCGTAGGCCCGCATGCGGTCGGCGATGCGCGGCAGCGGGCCGATCAGCGTGGTCTCGTCGATGAGGCGGTGCGGAACGGCCGCCGCGGCCCCCTCCCGGTCACCGGTCAGGTAGCGGCCCTGGATCTCGGCGGCCTCCCGGCCGTAGCCCATGCGCACGGCGAGCCGGTTGTAGAAGTTCTGCCGGTGGCTGCCCATGCCGCCGACGTACAGGGCGGTATACGGCCTGAACTGGTCGGCCAGTGCCTCCAGGTCGTCACCGACGGCGAGCGGGACGGTCGGCACCACGTCGAAGCCGTCCATCGTCAGGCCGGCCGCGGCCCGCCCGGCGCGCAGCGGCGCGAGCGTGGTCTCCTCGGCGTGCTCCGGCGCGAAGAACAGCACGAGCGCGCCGTCGGCGATCTCGCCCGTCTGCGTCAGGTTCTTGGGGCCGATGGCGGCGATGTACAGCGGCACGTGCTCGCGGACGGGGTGGACGGTGAGCTTGATCGGCTTGCCCGGGCCGTCGGGCAGCGGCAGCGTCCAGTGCTCTCCGTGATGGGTCAGCCGTTCGCGGGACATCGCCTTTCGGACGATCTCGACGTACTCCCGGGTCCTGGCCAGCGGGCGGTCGAACTTGGTGCCGTACCAGCCCTCGGAGACCTGGGGTCCCGACACCCCGAGGCCGAGCCGGAACCGGCCGCCGGAGAGCGCGTCCAGGGTCGCCGCCGTCATCGCGGTCATGGCCGGCGCGCGGGCGGGGATCTGCATGATGGCGGCGCCGACGTCGATCCTGCCGGTCTGCGCGGCCACCCACGCCAGCACCGTGGGCGCGTCGGAGCCGTACGCCTCGGCGGCCCAGCAGACGTCGTAGCCGAGCCGGTCGGCCTCCCGCGCCACGGCCAGGTTGTCCGCGTCCATCCCCGCGCCCCAGTAGCCGAGGTTGATCCCGAGTCGCATACGCGCTCCTCCAGCCGCTCTTACCCGTGAGTAACCCAACCGTCCCCCCGGACTGTAACGTGCCCCGCAAGTACGCTCAACGCTCATGGATCTCAGGCACCTGGGCCGCACCGGCCTGCGCGTCTCACGGCTCGGACTCGGCACGCTCACCTGGGGCAGGAGCATCGGGGAGCAGGACGCCGCGGAACTGCTGAAGATGTTCTGGGAGGCCGGCGGCACGCTGGTGGACACCGCGGACGTCTACGGGGACGGCGGTTCCGAGTACCTGCTCGGGCGGCTGCTCGACGGGCTCGTGCCGCGGCAGGACCTGGTCATCGCGACCAAGGCGGGCAGCGTGCCCGACCCCGAGCGGCGGTTCGACGCCTCGCGCGGCCACCTGCTGTCCGCACTGGACGCCTCGCTCGAACGCCTGAACACCGACCACGTGGACCTGTGGCAGGTGCACGCCTTCGACCCCGATACCCCGCTGGAGGAGACGCTCCAGGCCCTGGAGATCGCGGTGGGCAGCGGCCGGGCCAGGTACGCGGGCGTGTCGAACTTCTGCGGCTGGCAGCTGGCCAAGGCCGCCACGTGGCAGCTCGCGGCTCCCGGCGCGCGCACCCGCCTGGCCAGCACGCAGATGGAGTACTCGCTCCTCCAGCGCGGGGTGGAACGCGAGGTGCTGCCCGCCGCGCTCGACCTGGGCGTCGGGCTGCTGCCCTCGTCGCCGCTGGGACGCGGCGTGCTCACCGGCAAGTACCGGCGGGGGAAGGCACCGGCCGGCTCGCGCGGCGCGTCCGACCGCATGGCGGCGTTCGTCGCGCCCTACCTCGACGACACGGCGGGGCACATCGTGGACGCCGTGGCGATAGCCGCCGACGGGCTCGCGGTGACCCCGCTCCAGGTGGCGCTGGCCTGGGTGAGGGACCGGCCCGGGGTGGCCGCCCCCCTGCTCGGCGCGCGGACGGCACGGCAGCTGGACGAGGCGTTGTCAGTGGAGGACCTTAGCCTTCCTGACGAGATCTGCCGGGCGCTCGACGACGTCTCGGCACCCGTGCACCGGTACCCCGACCAGGACTGGAGTTCGCTGTGACCGCCGAGAACGCCGAGGGCGCCGAGCCCGCCGCCCGGGACGCCGCGGCCGAGCTGCGGGCCGCCGTACGCGCCGTCGAGAGCGGTGAGCGCCCGGCCGCCTCCTTCTACACCCGGCCCGCACCGCAGCCGCCCGCCCCGCGGGCCCCCCGCCGGACCGGCGCCGCGCCGGCGCGGGAGGCGCCCCCCGCGGCCGTCCCCGCCGAGCTGCCCGAGCTGCTTGAGCGGGGCGGGGCACCGCGGTCGCTGGCCCCGCGCGTCGCGGCGGCCCTGGGCGAGGGGGCGGCGCGCGAGCTGACGGCCGACCCGTGGCGCCTGCTCGCCGTCGGCGGGGTACGCCCCGAGCAGGCGGACGGCTTCGCCCGCGCGCTGCTCGGGGACCAGTGCACGCCGGCGGACGACCGCAGGACCCGGGCCCTGACCGGCTGGCTGATGGAGCGGGCCGCCGCCGCGGGGCACACCGCCCTGGAGCCGGAGACGGTCGCCAGGGGCCTGGCCGAGCACGCCGTGCCGGATCCGGACGCGGCGGTCCGCGACGCGATCGAGGCCGGAGGGGTGCTCGTCTTCCGGCACACGCCGCCCGGCGGCGCGCGCGAGGCGGAGCCCGGCGGTGAGGAGGCCCCCGTGCGGCTGCTCCTCGGCCTCGAACGGTACGCGCTGGCCGAGGAGAGCCTGGCCGACGGACTGGCGCGGCTGCGCGGCACGTTCGCCCCGCGGCCGACCGCCGACGGCGGCCCCGACTGGGCCGCCGCGGCCACCGCGGCGGCCTCGCCCTCCGCGGCCGAGCTGATCGGTGCGGTGGCCGCGCACCCCGTGGTGCTGCACACCGGCGGCGAGGCCGCCCGCGCGGAGCCGGCCGCGCTGGTCGCGGCGGCGCGCGGCCTCGGCCTGCGCGCGTTCGCCGCCGCGCACAGCGACGACGGCAGGCGGCGCCTGTCCGCTGCGCTGCCCGCCGACGCGGCGGTGACCGTGAGCGGGCTGCTCGACGGCTCGGAGGGGCCGGGACGCGACGAGGACGGACTGCTCGCCGCCGACCTGCTGGCCGTTCTCGACGCGGACCGGCTCGGCGCCGAGGCCGCCGCCGCGCTCGCCGAGTCCCTGCCCGACGGCGCGCGCCTGGTGCTCAGCGGCGACCCGCACCTGCTCGGCGCCGCGGGCCCGGGGCAGGTGCTCGGCGACGTGCTGGCCGCCGGCTTCGGCCCGCACGTCCGCTCCCGCACTCCCGACCCCGGACCGGTCGGCGAACTGGTCTCCGGGATCGGCGTGGGTGAGCTGCTCCAGGTCGCCGCCCCGGAGAACGAAGTGGTGATCGTGCCGGCGCGGGACGCGGGCGAGGCCGTCCACCGCACGGTGCAGCTGGTCACCGACTCGGTGCCGCGGGCCTTCGGCGTGGCGGCGCACGAGGTGTGCGTGATCACGCCGGGGCATGGCGGCGCGGCGGGGACCCGCGTGCTGAACGCGGCGCTCAAGGAACGGCTGAACGCGGGGCCTGGCCGGTTCGCCGGCTTCGACCCGGGCGACCGGGTCGTCCACTCCCCCGCGCCCGGGCACACCCGCATGGCGACCGTGGCCGACGCGGACGAGAGGGGGCTCTGGCTGACCGGCCAGGACGGCCGGTTCGCCGTGTCCCGCGACCTGGTGGCGGACACCGTGCGGCACGGCTGGGCCCTCACCGCGCATCAGGCCGCGGGCCACCGGTGGCCCGCGGTGGTCGCGGTGCTGCCGGGCGACGCCGCGGCCGGTCTCGACCGGGCCTGGGTGTACACGGCCTTCAGCCGTGCGGAGCGCCACCTGTCCGTCGTGCAGGGCACGGGCCCCGCGCTGGCGCAGGCCGTCGCCGCGTCGCCGGCGCCCGCGCGCACGACCCGGCTGCGTGCCCTGCTCGAAGAGCAGACGGCGGCGTCCGGGGCCTGAACGGCAGGGCGGGGCGCCCGCGTTGTCCGCCCGGCGAGCACGCCGCGGCACGCGCGCCCCGCGGGTGCGGCACGCTCAGTCGGCGGCCTCCAGGTCGTCCTCCTCGAACGCCTCGCTGATGTCGAAGCGGCAGATGACACGTTCCGGGTCCACCGACTCGAAGGGAGCCGCCAGCCACTCCCCCGGCTCCGCCGTCTCCTCGGCGGCCGTGACCCACAGCGTCGCGTCGCCCTCCTCCAGGCCGAACTCCTTGTGTCTGCTGGCGATCTCGTCCGGGTCGAACTCGCCGAACAGCACACCGAGCGCGGCCTGCATGCCGCGTCCGCCGCCCTCGCCGTCCTCCCCGTCCTCGTACTCGCCGTCCGTCGCGTCGGGGTCGAGTTCCGCGACGCGCTGTGCCTGCGCCAGGAGCCGCCTGGGCTCGACCACCGTGTAGTCCCGCCGGATGAACACGCTGAGCGCGTCCGGGTCCCGCGGTCCGGCGTACTCGGCCCCGCCGCCGGTCTCCGGCACCTCGAACGGGGTCACCTCGTCGTAGGCGTCGTAGAGCAGCTCGTCGTACGCCTCACCCGCGGCGGCCATGTCGTTGAACGCGGCGAACACAGCGGCGTCCGCCTCGGCACCCGCCTCGGGCGCCTCGGCTCGCCGTTCGATGGCGGCGAGATGCCGGTCGATCGCCTCCTTGAGCGCGTCGGCGGCGGCGCGGACTTCGGCAGCGGTCGGCTGCACAGCATCAGACATGGTGCAGACGGTATCGGCATCGGGGGCTTGCCCGCACAATAGATACGATGCCGGAATATGAGTTTCGCGATGTGTATGTGCCGCGGGGGGTCTCCCGGGCCGCCGCCACCCGCCTGCTGACCGAGCACGCCGAGTACGGCCACTGGGAGTTGGCCAGGCTGCGCCTGTATCCGGACGGCAGCCGCCGGGTGCGGCTGCGGCGGCGCATCATCCGTCAGTTGCGCCCCACATGGTGACGAGTGGGCCCCGCCCACGGGCGGAACCCACTCGTCACGCTGCCTGCCGCCGGGGTCAGCCCTGGCGGGCCAGACGGCCGCGCCGGTAGAGCACGACCCCGCCGACCAGCAGACCGGCTCCGAGCGGGAGCACGGCTCCCGCCGGAACGCCGCCGCCGGTCGCGGCCAGCTCGCCGGACTGCTCCGGATCGGCACTGACCGGGTCGGCCACCGGGGCCGGGTCGGCCGGCCGCGGAGCGGGCTCGTCCGCCACCGGGTCGGCCGGCGGCGCCGGGTCGCCCGGCGTTTCGGGAGCCGCCGGGTCCCCTGGCGCCTCCGGCTGCGCCGGTGGCACCGGCGCCGGCGGGAGTTCGGCGTCCACGGCGCAGCCGTTGCCGAACACGGGGTTGAGCACACCGACCACGTCGATGCTGTTGCCGCACGCGGTGACCGGCGCGTTCACCGGCACCTCGACGGCGTTCCCCGAGGCCACGCCCGGGGAACCGATGGCCGCCCCGCTCGCCTCCGCGCCACCGCCGCCGACGCTGCCGCCGCCCGCCTGGCTCTCGGCGCCGCCGCCGCTGCTCTCGCCGCCGCCGCTCTCACTACCGCCGGCGGAACCGGGGCCGCCGTGCGCGCCGCCGTCGACGACGCAGTTGTTGCCGAAGGCCGGATTGAGCACACCGACCACGTTGACCGTGTTCCCACAGGCCGTGACCGGCGCGTTCACCGGCACCTGGATGGTGTTGCCCGAGGCCACCCCGGGCGAGTTCGCGGCAGCGCCGCCGGCGTTCGACTCCGCGCTCGCACCACCGGCCGCAAGGCCGAACAAGCCGCCGGCGGCGGCCACGGTGATCAGGCCCTTTCTCGTGACCTGTCGCATGCTGATTCCCCTGCCTCGATTCTCATGTACGCGGGGTGGGGGGATGAGGGCACCCGCGCCTGTCTGTGCAGCCGGAACGGCCCCGGAGGGACGGTACTCGCCCTCCGGGGCCGTGGCTCATGCCCTCAAGAAACGGACCGGAGCCTCAGTTGACGATGCAGGTGTTGCCGAAGGCCGGGTTCAGAACGCCGATGATGTCAACGGTGTTCCCGCAGACGGTGATCGGGAGGTTGATCGGCACCTGGACGACGTTCCCGGAAAGGACACCGGGAGAACCGACAGCGGCACCCCCGGCGTTGGACTCGGCAAGCGCCATACCCGACCCGGCCAGCATCAGACCGCCGGTGGCAGCCGCGACAGCGACGACCTTCTTGATCATTCTTCCTCCTTGGTGACAATGCGGTCCCAGCCGGGGACTGCACTTCCTGCAACGAGGAGGAGTGAAACGAGGGCACGAAACCCCGGGGTCTTTCACTCACCTTGAGGAACGCCGGACGCATGAACGATTCTCACGCGCCGCCGCGCCCTCAGCACTGATCGAGGAAACGATCCAGCACCCTGACCCCGAACGTGAGTCCGTCGACGGGCACGCGCTCGTCCACGCCGTGGAACATGCCCGCGAAGTCCAGCTCCGGCGGCAGCTTCAGCGGCGCGAACCCGAAGCCGCGGATGCCCAGGTCGTCGAACGACTTGGCGTCCGTGCCGCCGGACAGCATGTAGGGGACCGCCCGCGCGATGGGGTCCTCGGCCTGGAGGGCCGACTGCATCGCGTCGACCAGCGCACCGTCGAACGTGGTCTCCAGGGCCTTGTCGGCGTGCACGTCCTCGCGCCTGACCCGCGGGCCGAGCAGCCGGTCGAGGTCGGCCAGGAACTCCTCCTCGTAGCCGGGCAGGAACCGCCCGTCCACGTGTGCGGTGGCCTGGCCGGGGATGACGTTCACCTTGTATCCGGCGCCGAGCTGGGTGGGCGCGGCGGTGTTCTGGAGCGTCGCGCCGATGATCTTGGCGATGCCGCCGAGCTTGGCGAGCGTCTCGTCCATGTTCTCCGGGTCGAGTTCCGTGCCCAGGGCGTCGGACAGCTCGTCGAGGAACGACCGGACGGTCTTGGTGACCCGGACGGGGAACCGGTGCCGCCCGACCCGCGCGACCGCCTCGCACAGCTCCGTGATCGCGTTGTCGTTGTTGGTCATCGAGCCGTGGCCCGCGGTGCCGTCGACGGTCAGCCGCATCCAGTGCATGCCCTTCTGGGCGGTCTCCACCAGGTAGAGGCGCAGCTTCTCGTTCACGGTGAAGGAGAAGCCGCCGACCTCGCTGATCGCCTCGGTGACCCCCTCGAACAGCTCCGGGTGGTGGTCGACGAGGTACCGGGCGCCGTACCGGCCGCCCGCCTCCTCGTCCGCGAGGAACGCGACCACCACGTCCCGCGGCGGCTTGCGCCCCGTGCGCAGCCGGTCGCGGATCACGGCCAGGGTCATGGCGTCCATGTCCTTCATGTCGACCGCCCCGCGCCCCCAGACGCACCCGTCGGCGATCTCCCCGGAGAACGGGTGGTGCGTCCAGTCGTCGGCGTTGGCCGGAACGACGTCGGTGTGCCCGTGGATGAGCAGCGCGGGTCGGGAGGGATCGGCGCCCTCGATCCTGGCCACGGTGGAGGCGCGGCCGGGGCGGGACTCGAAGATCCGCGGTTCGAGCCCCACCTCGGCCAGCTGCTCCGCCACGTACTCGGCCGCCGCGCGCTCCCCGGGCCCCGAGTCGTCCCCGTAATTGCTGGTGTCGATGCGGATGAGGTCGCGGCACAGACCGACCACCTCGTCCTCCGCGCGACGGCTGACTCCGTCCCGGTCCGGTGTCGGGCTCGACTGACTCACGCTGCCTCCTCCTGCGTTCGGCGCTGGCCCCATCCTCCACCCACGCCCCCACCGGCCCCAAGACCAGGCCCGCTCCCGGGCCGCCCACCGGTGGACACCGCACCCCCCGGACTTTGCTATGGTTTTCCCGTCGCCAGGGCGCATGCCCGAGCGGCACACCCCGTCCGGGTGGCGGAATGGCAGACGCGCTAGCTTGAGGTGCTAGTGCCCGTTTAAGGGCGTGGGGGTTCAAGTCCCCCCTCGGACACTCACAGAGACCCCGGCTGAGCTGGGGTTTTTCTGTTGTCATGGGCTTCCGGGGGTCCCGTATGGCCAACCGCGTGGCCAACGGAGGCGGTCTCGCCGGTCCGCGGCCACGGCGCCGCGACCGCTCCGGCGCCCCGGACCTCCGCGGACCGCACGCCGCCGGGGCCCCGGGCGGCCTCCGCCTCCTTCTCGCCTGTGATGACCTCTCTCAGCCCGGCCTCCTCCACACGGGCCCGGCGGTCGCCGTGGAGGTCAGAAGAGTGTTTCCGGTGCGGTCGGCCGTGCTGCGGGTTCGGACGGCGCGCATCCCGGCAGCGTGCCCTTCACGGCCAGTTCTTCCCAGGAGGAGTAGTGGGCGGCCATCGCGAGGAGGAGTTGGGCCGCGGCGAAGGCGTCGCAGGGGGCTCGGTGGCGCTGTCCTGGCGCCCTGGTGAGGTCGAGGCCGACGTGCTCGGTGAGAGCGTCGAGCGTGTGACTCGTGGCGTCCGGGTACGTCGTCCGGGCCAGGCGAAGGGTGTCGACGACCCCGGCCGGCGTCCACGCGGGGAGATGCCTGCGGAGAACGCGGTACTCGACGGAGGCGTTGTGGGCGCAGATCCAGGCGTCGCCCAGGGCCGTGTTGACTTCTTCGGCGACCTCGGACCACTCCGGGCAGTCGGCCAGGTCATCGTTGGTGAGTTTGTGGACGCGGGTGGCGAAGGAGGTCACCGGGATGGGCGGTCGGACGAGCCAGGCCCCGGCTGCCTCGATGTCGAAGCAGCCGTTTCGAATGGGGAGCACCGCGACCTCCACCAGGTCGGGAGGGGTCGCCCCGTTGCCTTCGATGTCGACGGCCAGCAGCCGGGGCCACGACGCGTCGTTCACGTGGACGGCCCGGTCGCCTCAAGGGAGCGCCGGGCGACGCGGCTGAGGTGGTACTCGAAGACCTGCTGCGCGTCCGGGTTGATGGTCGCCAAAGACACCATGCCGGTGAGGATGACGTCGCACAGTTCCTTCTCCACATCGGTCCAGGTGTGGCTGGCGCCCTTCCGCGGGTTCGAGCCCATGGCGCCGTGGATAGCCTCGGCGACCTCCCCCGCCTCCTCCTGAATCTTCAGCACGCGCAGGAGGCGGGTCAGCTCCGGGGGGTGGGTGTCGTTGGCGTCGAGCCATTCCACGAGGCGCTTGATCGTGGTCCAGGTCGCCGAGTCCATGTGCTCACCGATTCGTGATGGAGGTGGGGGGGCCGGCTGCCGGAAGAGAGTTCCCGCGGTCGGCATGACAGCAGGGCCGGACCCTACCAATGGGTCGGTGACAGGGGGGCGGAGTTCGGCGGACATCGCAGAGTGGTCAGTCGGCCGAGTTTCGCGCGGCTCGTGCACGTAGGAGCAGTCCACCACGACGGGTGTGAGGTGCCCGGAGACCAGTCATAGAACTCGTACTCGAAGGGCTGGAAGAAGCCGTACCGGGCCGGTGCGTGGGTTCGAGAATGGTGAGGCCACCGAGAACGAGCCGCGCGGCCGGAGCGGTCCCTGTCGGGATTGCTTCGCGACATGCCGTCAGGAAGCGGCACTTGCGGTCGGCCTCCGTCGCCTCGATCCAGCAGATACGAAAGGGCACCCCGTGACGTCCGAAGCACCGCGTTGGTTCACCTCCTCCTACAGCGACAACGGTGGCGCCTGCGTGGAGGCCGCCGCCAACTACGCGGCGACGCCAAGGGGTGGTGCCGGTCCGCGACTCCAAAAGCCTCGACGGTCCGGTGCTGCACTTCCCGACCGCCGCGTTCTCGACGTTCGTGGCGGGGATCAAGGACGGAAGAATGGGCACCACCTGATCGCCAGGCCAGCTGTCTGCTGATGGTGCCCCGTCGTTCGATGCGATGGGATCAACTGGCTCCGGCACCGACGAGAGCCCACTGCTCTCCGTCGAGACGGGAACCTCTGCCCACGCCGGTAAACTTTCGCGCATGAGTGATTACGCTCCGTTGCGCGGCTTGGTGAAGCTCGGCCCCTGGGATGCCATCCCGCTGTCTGCCGCCGGAGAGCAGTTGGCCGTTCTCGCTCGGCGCGTGGCCGACTCCCGCGAGGAGATCGCGTTGACCGACGAGGACGGCGCCATCGTCGCCGTCGTCATCAGCCCCTCGAAGCTGGAAGACCTGGAGGAAGAGCTCGCCCTCACGCGCAACGAGATCGACCGGCGAGACGGCAAGGAACCGATTTCGCACGAAGATCTGGTGGCCAAGCTGAGGAGTGACGAGTGAGCCGGGGACGCGTGCAGTACACCCCGGAGGCGGAACGCTCACTGACTCGGCTGGCCAAAGCTGACCCAGCCGGCATCGATCAGGTCTTGGACAGCCTCAATCTCCTGCTCAGGAACCCTCGCCCCTCGGGAGCCCATCCATACGGGCCCGACCAGTTCCGCATGCGCGTCGGCTTCTACCGAGTGCTCTACAAGATCGTGAGCAGTAAACCGTTGGTCATTGGCGTCGAACACGTGGGCAGGACTCGGACCCCCTGAGAGGGGCAAGTTCACCGCCCCAACCCGGGAGTTGCGCGTTGGCCCTCGGGGCCGACTGCCGGGGTCGTGGCGAGTGGTGCACGGTGCACAGGCCCTCCGGGACGGTCAGCCGAGCGCGCGCAGTACCCACCGCACCGCCCCCGTGATTCCGCGCCAGATCCATCCGAACAGCCCGGAGGCCACGGCCAAGTCGGCGGCGTCCGCCCGGCCCGAGCCGGCGCCGCACCGGGAGCAGGAGCGGGGCCAGCGGCGCTTGGCCGCACCGCACTTCTTGCACTTCGCCATGGCCTCATTCTTCTTGCCCCCTCGCCCCCTCCCGCACGGCCCCTGCTTCCGCTCTGGACGGCCCGAACCACTGCGGGCGGCATCACCATGGCACACCATGGCGCCGCCCGGTGCCACATGGCGCCACTAGGGCTTGCGCATGGTGCCACCATGATGCCATGATGGCGTCATGGACCTCACTCCGTATGTCGAGACCCTCCGCCGCGACCTCGCGGTGGCCGCAGAAGCCGGCGGGGAGGACGCCCGCGAACTGGCCGAACGGCTCACCGCGCCGCTGGAGTCGGCGACCCGGCTGGCCATGCTGCACGTGCTCTCCGCCGCGATGGACGAGATCACCCGTGAACTCGCCCCCGGCTCGGTCGATGTCCGGCTGCGCGGCCTCGACCCCGACTTCGTGGTGACGCCGCCGCCCGCCGGCGGCGCCCCGGTGGAGGTCGCGGCGCCTGCCCCCGCCGAACCCGCCACGCCGCCGGCGGACGGCGACGAGGGCGGCACCGCCCGCGTCAACCTGCGCCTGCCGGCCCATCTCAAGGCGCGGGCCGAGGAGGCCGCGGGGCGCGAGGGCCTGTCGGTCAACGCGTGGCTGGTGCGGGCGGTCTCGGCCGCGGTGGAGGGCGGCGCCCGGCCGCGCGCCGCGGAGCCGGTCCAGACCATCGGCCAGAGATTCACGGGTTGGGTGCGCTAGCCGCACCGCTGCCCGCGCCATTCCCCTCACACCACGTCCCACCTGCGGGGACGCTCCGATGACTCACGAGAACGGGACAACCATGCCTACATTCAACACTCCAGCGCCGATCTCGGTCACCGCACACGTGGAGGCCGGTTCCATCCGGTTCATCGCGGCAGACCGCCTCGACACCATCGTCGAGGTGCGCCCCCGCGACCCGGAGCGCGACCACGACGTGCGGGCGGCCGACCAGGCCGAGATCACCTGCGCGGGCGGCGAGCTGACCGTCAGGACACCCAAGAGCCGTTCCCTGTTCGGCCGCACCGGCACCGTCGACGTGACGGTCCAGCTGCCCGCGGACTCACGCCTCGACGTGACCGGCGCCTGGGCCCAGGTGCTCGGCGAAGGGAAGCTCGGCGAGGTCCGTGTGAAGACCTCGACGGGTGACGTGCGCCTCGACACGACCGGCCCGCTGCGGCTTTCCGCCTCGCACGGTTCGATCAACGTGGACCGGGTCGAGGGCAAGGCCGAGATCACGACCAGTTCCGGCAGCCTGCGCGTCGGCCTCCTCAACGGCCCCGCCGTGCTGAAGAACTCGTACGGCAGCACGGTCGTCCGCGCCGTGACCGGAGATCTGCGGGTGAACGCCGCCCACGGCGACATCGACATCGCGCGCGCCGAGTCCTCGGTCGCCGCGACCACCGCGCACGGCGCCGTACGCCTCGCCGATGTCGCCCGCGGCACCGTCCAGTTGGAGACCTCCTACGGTGCCATCGAGATCGGCATCCGCGAGGGCACCGCCGCCTGGCTCGACGTCAACTCCGGCTCGGGCCAGGTCCGCAACACCCTCGCCACGGCCGAGGGCGCCCGGCGGGGCGAGGACACCCTGGAGGTCCGCGCCCGCACCCGGCACGGCGCCATCGACATCCTGCGCGCCGGAAGCTGAACGCCGCACCTCCGCCCGGCCGGCCCTTTTCCGCAGCGACCCAGCGACGTCACTCCTCCGAACGGGGAACCCCATGCCTTCACCTGTCATGCCCACATCCAGCACGGGCGGCGGTGCGCCGCCGGCCGCCGTCTCCGCCACCGGTCTGCGCAAGTCCTTCGGCGACAAGACCGTGCTCGACGGCATCGATCTGCGCATCCCGGCCGGGTCCGTGTTCGCGCTGCTCGGGCCGAACGGCGCGGGCAAGACCACCGTCGTGAAGATCCTCTCCACGCTGATCACCCCCGACGCCGGGCAGGCCCGGGTCGCGGGCCACGACATCGCCGCGTCACCGGACGGGGTGCGGGCCGCGATCGGGGTCACCGGGCAGTTCTCCGCCGTCGACGGCCTGATCACCGGCGAGGAGAACATGCTCCTCATGGCGGACCTGCACCACCTGCCCAAGCGCGATGGGCGGCGCGTGGCCGCCGAACTGCTGGAGCGGTTCGGCCTCGCGGAAGCCGCGGGGAAGCCCGCCCAGAACTACTCGGGCGGCATGCGGCGCCGCCTCGACATCGCCATGACCCTCGTCGGCGACCCGCGCGTCATCTTCCTCGACGAGCCGACCACCGGCCTCGACCCGCGCTCGCGCCACACCATGTGGCAGATCATCCGCGAACTCGTCTCCGGCGGCGTCACCGTCCTCCTCACCACCCAGTACCTGGAGGAAGCCGACGAGCTGGCCGACCGCATCGCCGTGCTCAACGACGGCAGGATCGCGGCCGAGGGCACCGCGGACGAGCTGAAGCGGCTCGTCCCCGGCGGCCACGTCCGGCTCCGCTTCCTCGACCCGGCCGCGTACCGGAGCGCCGCGGGCGCCCTGCGCGAGGCCGTCAGGGACGACGAGGCACTGACCTTGCGGATGCCGAGCGACGGCAGCCAGCGCGAACTGCGCTCCCTCCTCGACTGGCTCGACGCGGCCGGCGTCGAGGCGGACGAACTCACCGTGCACACCCCCGACCTCGACGACGTGTTCTTCGCCCTGACCGGCTCCGGCGCGCCCGCCGGGACCGGCCGCGGCGATCGTACCCAGGAGAATGTCCGATGAGCGCCCTCTCCCTCGCCGTGCGCGACTCCTCCACGATGCTGCGCCGCAACCTGCTGCACGTGCGCCGCTATCCGTCGATGACCCTGAATCTGCTGCTGACGCCGGTCGTACTGCTGCTGCTCTTCGTCCACGTCTTCGGGGACGTCATGAGCGCGGGCGTCGGCGGCGCGGGCCGCTCCGAGTACCTCGCGTACATCGTCCCCGGCATCCTGCTGCTGACCATCGGGGGCACCACGATCGGCAGCGCGGTGTCCGTCTCCACCGACATGGCCGAGGGCATCATCGCCCGCTTCCGCACCATGGCGATCCACCGCGGAGCGGTGCTCATCGGGCATGTCGTGGGCAGCGTGCTGCAATGCGCGGCGAGCGTGCTGCTCGTCGGGGCCGTCGCGGTGGCCATCGGCTTCCGCACGACGGACGCCGCTCCGTTGGAGTGGCTGGCGGCGTTCGCACTGCTCGTCCTGTTCTCCCTGGCGCTCACATGGATCGCCGTCGGGATCGGCCTGGTCAGCCCGAACGCCGAGGCCGCGAGCAACAACGCGTTGCCGCTGATCTTCCTGCCGCTCATCTCCAGCGCCTTCGTCCCGGTGGACACGATGCCCGGCTGGTTCCGGCCGATCGCCGAGTACCAGCCGTTCACGCCCGCCATCGAGACCCTGCGCGGCCTGCTGCTCGGCAGCGGGATCGGCCACAACGGGTGGCTGGCGCTCGCCTGGTGCCTCGCGCTGACCGGGCTCGGCCACCTCTGGTCGCGGGCCTCGTTCAACCGCCCGCAGCGGTAGCGCGGACGGCCGGATTAGGATCGGCTCCGTGGCGACCAACAACTCCTCGGCGACCGTGCAGCGTTCACTGGGCGACCCGGCCCTCGCCTACCCGCTGTGGCCGCCGCTGACCGAGGGGTGCCCCGAGACGGCCACCGGTGACACCGTTCTGCCGGTCGAGGTCGACTACGACTACGGGCGGGTCTCCGCCGCGCTGTTCTCCCCGGCCGGCGGGCCTGCGGCGCGCGGCACCGGCCTGGACCGGTGGGCGCCGCTGCTCCCGCCGCTGGCCGCGCCCGGTCTCGGCGAGGGCGGCACCCCGCTGGTCGAACTCGAAGCCGGGGTCTACGTCAAGGACGAGTCGCGCAACCCCACGTGGAGCCACAAGGACCGCCTGAACCGCTGCACCACCAGTGCCGCGGTCGGCGTGGGCGCGCCGGGCATCGTGGTCGCCTCCTCGGGCAACCACGGCGCGTCGGCGGCTGCGTACGCGGCCCGCGCCGGCCTGCCGTGCGTGGTGTTCACGGGGCCCGACCTGCCGCCGGCGGTCGACGCGTTCCTCGGCGCCTACGGCGCGGTGGTGCTGCCGGTGCCGTGGGAGGCGCGGTGGCCGTTGATGCGGCAGGTCGTCGACCGCGTGGGCCTGCACCCGGTCAGCAACCTCACCCCGACGCACACGGGGCACGCCTTCGGGCCCGAGGGCTACAAGACCATCGCGTACGAGATCTTCCTCGACATCGGCGTACCGAAAGCCGTGTTCGTGCCCACCGGCTACGGCGAACTGCTCTACGGGGTGTGGAAGGGCTTCACGGAACTGCGGCGGCTCGGCCTGACCGATCGCCTGCCCCGCATGGTCGCCTGCGAGTCCGCCGCCGCCGCGCCCCTGGCCAAGGCCGTGCGCGAGGGGGTCCCCGCGGCGCACGTGGCCGTGGAGCCGACCGACGCGTACGCGATCGTCGCCGCCGTCAGCGGCTACCGCGGCGTGGTCGCCGTCCGCGACAGCGGCGGCGAGGTGGTCGCACTCGACGACGGGCAGCTGCGGGCCGCCCGCGACGAGCTGGCCCGGGCCGGCCTGTGGGCCGAGCTCTCCGCCGCCGCGGGCCTCGCCGGGCTGCGCGCCGTCGGGGGTGGTGACGACGGGCCGGTGGTCTGCGTGTCCACGTCGAGCGGTTTCAAGGACCGTTCCGTCGGCACCCTGACGACCGAACCCATCGCCGGGGACTGGGAGTCGGTGAGCCGGCGGCTGCGCGCGGCGGGGCTCGGCGACTGACACGCCGGCCCGCGCCCCGGAACGGCCGCGGGCCGGTCCTGAACGGCCGTCAGCCGATCGTGGCCCCGTACACGCGGTCGACCGGCATCGTGATGAGCATGCGGCGGTCGTTCACCATCACGGAGCGGTACTCGTCCCAGTCCGGGTGCTCCCCCGCCGCGGCGCGGTAGTAATCGACCAGCGCCTCGACCTCGGGGCCGTGCCGGTCGGTGCCTGGCCCGGTGAGGGTCACGGTGCCCTCGGCGGTGGCCCACGAGAGCCCGTCGGCGCTGGTGACCTCAAGCGCGGCCCGGGGGTCGCGGCGGAGGTTCGCGGTCTTGGCGAGGCCCTCGTTCGTGGACACGTAGAGGATGTTGGACCGCTGGTCGTAGAAGGGCTGGACGGGTGACAGCTGGGGGCGGCCGTCCGCCTTGATGGTCGCGAGGACGCCGAGGCGGCTTTCGGCCAGCAGGGCACGCGGGTTGAATGGTGTGACGGTCATGGAGGCATCATCAACCTTCACACCGATATGAAGGTCAAGGAGGAGCGGTCGTGCGGATCGGGGAGCTGAGCCGGCGGACCGGCGTCCACGCGCACCTGCTGCGCTACTACGAGGCCCAGGGGCTGCTGCGGCCCGGCCGCGGCCCGAGCGGCTACCGCGAGTACACCGATGAGGCCGTGCTCACCGTGACGCAGATCAGGAAGCTGCTCGACGCCGGCCTGTCGACCCAGGAGATCGGCGCCCTGCTGCCCTGCGCCACGGGCTCGGCCCCCGACCTGCTGCCCTGCCCCGAGCTGCTCGACCTGCTGCGGGGCCGCCTGCGAGGTCTCGACGAACGCATCGACACGCTCGTCCGCTCGCGCCGGGCGCTGCACGACTACATCGACGCCACCGAACGCCGCGTGCCGCGCCCCGTGCCCGAGTGCGCCCCGGCCCTCGCGGAGCCCACGCGCGCGTGAACGGCGGCGTCCGGGCCGCGCGTTCACCCGTTCGACCGCCGCCGCGCCGGTGGCGCCGTGGGGGCGCGCGGCCCCGGCCCCGGCGGGTGCGGCGCGCTGGGCCGTCGAGCCGTTGAGCTGTTGGGCCGTTCGAGGGGGAACGGCGGGACACGCGCGTTCAACCGAGCCCACCTCATTGACATGACCATGGCGTTACCCGAGGGTGGGAGCCGGCGCGCGCCCGACCCCACGGGGCGCGCGCACGGCAACGGCGAACGGAGAACCGTGATCAGACGACCTGTCCTCTCACGACGGTTGCGCGTGGCCGCCCTGTCCTGCGCCGCACTCGCGGCGCTGGTCGCGCCCACCGCGCCCGCGGTCGCGGCGGGTGCCGCGGAGCCGGTGAACGCCGCGTTCCACGAGGCGGCCGAGGAGTACGGAGTGCCGCGGGACCTGCTGGTGGCCGTCGGCTACGGCGAGTCCCGCCTCGACGGCCACGACGGGCAGCCGAGCCAGGCGCGCGGCTACGGCGTGATGCACCTGGTGGACAATCCCGAGCACCGCACGCTGGACACCGCGGCCGAGGAGACCGGGCTGCCCGAGGCGCGGCTGCGGCAGGACACGGCCGCCAACATCCGCGGCGGCGCGGCCGTCCTGCGCCACTACGCCGACACCCTCGGCCTCTCCCCCGGCGAACGCGCCGACCTCGACGCCTGGTACCCGGCGGTGGCCAGGTACGGGGGCGCGGCCGAGGACGCCACCGCGCGGCTGTACGCGGACGCCGTCTACGAACTGCTGCGCGACGGCGTCCGGGCCCCGGTCGAGGGCGGCGAGACGGTGGAGGTCGCACCGCGCGCCGTCGCCCCGGAACGCGGCCGGTACGCCGACGCGGGCCCCGTCGCACTCAGCCAGGACTACCCGCCGGCCCGCTGGGTGCCCGCCCACAGCGGCAACTACAGCACCGGCAGGACCCAGCCGATCAGCGCGGTCGTCATCCACGTCACGCAGGGCTCCTACGCGGGGTCGATCAGCTGGTTCCAGAACCCCGCCTCGCGGGTCAGCGCCCACTACGTGATCCGTTCCTCGGACGGCGAGGTCACGCAGACGGTGCGCGACGCCGACACCGCCTGGCACGCCAGGTCGGGCAACGCCTACAGCGTCGGCCTCGAACACGAGGGCTGGGTGGACGACCCGGCGTGGTTCACCGACGCCATGTACCGTTCGTCCGCCGCCCTGACCCGCCACCTCGCGGACCGCTACGACATCCCCAAGGACCGCGAGCACATCGTCGGCCACGTCGAGGTGCCGGGCAACGACCACACCGACCCGGGACCGAACTGGGACTGGGACCGCTACATGGAGCTGGTCGGCGGCGACCCCGGCGAGCCGGGCGAACCCGGCGCGCCCGGCCTCGACTTCCCGTCGTACGGCACGCAGCGCGAGGGCTCGACGGGGCCGCGGGTCGCGGCGGCCCAGTACCTGCTGAACGCCCGCGGGCACGACGCGGGCGAGACCGACGGGGTGTTCGGGCCCGCGACGGCGGCTGCCGTCCGCTCGTTCCAGACCTCGCGCGGGCTGACCGCCGACGGCGTGATCGGAGCCAGGACGTGGACGGCCCTGCTGTCCGCGGGCAGCACCGTGTCGCTCGGCCAGGGCAGTACGGGCGAGCCCGTGTCCCGGCTCCAGCGGGCGCTGACCGCGGCGCTGGGGCGGACGGTGGCCATCGACGGCATCTTCGGCCCCGACACGGCCACGGCCGTGCGCGCCTACCAGTCCGCGCGCGGGCTGACCGCCGACGGGCTGGTCGGTCCCAGGACCTGGGCGGCGCTCCAGGCCGGCCGGTGACCGGCCGAGGGGGCCGCGCGGGCGCGGCCCCCTCGGCACCCGCCCCGAGCGCCCACGCCCCTGCGGAAAGGTCCACGCGATGCGCAGTACCACCCGTGCCCTGCTCGGGCTGGCGACGGTGTTCGCCGCCCTCGTCCCCCTGTCGCCCGCGACCGCGGCCCCCGCGGCGCCCGTCCCGGCCGCAGCCGACGTGCCGCCCGGCGCGCCGGCGCCGCGCACGGTGGCCCCCGGGCTGGTGATCGACGACGACTTCCCCGATCCCGACGTCTTCGCCGAGGGCGGCACCCACTGGGCCTACTCCACCTCATCCCGGCACGGCCGCGTGCCCTACGCCACCGCGCCAGGGCCCGACGGCCCGTGGGCCGTCAGGGGCGACGCGATGCCAACCGCCCCGGCCTGGACCGGAGGCGGCGGGTTCTGGGCCCCGGACGTCTCCCGCCGCGCCGACGGCAGGTACCTGATGTACTTCACCGGCCCGGACCGCGCCTCGGGCCGCATGTGCCTGGGCGCGGCGCTGGCCGCCAGCCCGGCCGGGCCGTTCGCGGCCACATCGGACCGGCCGTTGGTGTGCGACCCCGGCGAGGGCGGCGCCATCGACCCGTCGAGCTTCGTGGACTCCGACGGCAGCCGCTACCTGCTCTACAAGAACGACGGCAACGCGGTGGGCCGGCCCGCGATCCTGTGGCTCCAGCGCGTCGCGGCCAACGGCACGACGTTCATCGGCTCGCGCGCCGAACTCCTGCGCAACAACCTGCCGTCCGAGGACGGGGTGATCGAGGCGCCGGTGCTGGTGAAGCGCCCGTCGCACTACGTGCTGTTCTACTCGGCCGGGGTGTACAGCACGCCCGACTACCAGACGGGCTACGCCGTTTCGCGGTCCCTCACCGGCCCGTACACGCGGGCCTACCGGCCGCTGATGACGACCGCGAGCCTCGATGGCGCGGTCAGCGGGCCGGGCGGCGCCGACATCGGTGACGGCCGCGTCTTCTTCCACGGCGCCCGCCCGGCCGGCGGGCGGGGCCTGTACGTCGCCCAGCTCGGCTGGGACGGCGACCTGCCCGTGGTGCGGGGCAGCAGGGTGCGGCACGAGGCGGAACGCGGAGCGCTCCACCGCGCCGCGGTGCGGCAGACGCCGTCCGCCTCGCAGGGCGCGGTGGCCGCGGGCATCGACCACGCGGACAGCTGGGTGGACCTGACCGTGTTCGCGGCCGGTCCCGGCGCGCACACCCTGCACATCGGCTACGCCGCCGGCTACGGCGCCGCCCAGCACGCCCTGTCGGTGAACGGGCGGCGCGTGGGCACCGTCGACTACCCCGACCGCGGCTGGGAGAACTGGACGGAGGTGTCGGTGCCGGTGCGGCTGACGGCCGGGCACAACACCGTGCGGCTCCAGTTCCTCAGCCGCTGGGCGGAGCTCGACTACGTCGAAGTGGCCTGACCCGCCGTCCCCGGCGGGCCGGGCGCACCGGCCCGTCCGCACCGCCTCGGTGCGGGAGTTGAGAGGATGCCGGGAGGCGTCCTCACCCGCTCGGCCGGGCGGGGACGAACGGACGGACGACGGGACAGGAGAGGCGAGGCGATGGAACGCACCGGGGCCGGCGACCCGCACGTGACGGCGCGCGTCGAGGGGCGGGCCGCCCGGCTGACGCTGAACCGTCCCGAGGCGCTCAACGCGCTCACCCACGGCATGGTCCTGGCCCTCGCGGACGCGCTGGACGCGTGGGAGCGCGACCCGGCGGTGGAGACCGTCGTCCTGGACGGCGCGGGGGAACGCGGCCTGTGCGCCGGCGGCGACATCCGCGCCATCCACCGCGACGCCGTGGCGGGCACCACCGAGGCGACCCGGGCGTTCTGGCGCGACGAGTACCGGCTCAACGCCCGTATCGCCCGCTTCCCCAAGCCCTTCGTCGCACTGATGGACGGCATCGTCATGGGCGGCGGGGTCGGCGTCTCCGCGCACGGCCGGATGCGCGTCGTCACCGAACGTTCACGGGTCGCGATGCCGGAGACCGGCATCGGGTTCGTCCCGGACGTCGGGGGCCTGTACCTGCTGGCCCGCGCGCCGGGCGAGCTCGGCACCCACCTCGCGCTCACCGGGGCGGCCGTGGGCGCGGGGGACGCCATCGCCTGCGGCCTGGCCGACCACTACGTGCCATCGGAGCGGCTGCCGGCCCTGCGCGCGGACCTGGCCGGGGCACCGGCCGCCGAGGCGCTGGCGCGCCACGCCGCCGACCCGCCGCCGGCCGAACTCACCGCGCAGCGCGAGTGGATCGACCACTGCTACGCGCCCGGCACCGTCGAGGAGATCGTGGCGCGCCTGCGGGACGCGCCGACGGCCGGGGCCGAGGACGCGGCCCGCGTCCTGCTGCGGCGTTCCCCCACCGCCCTGAAGGTGACGCTGGCGGCCCTGCGCCGCGCCGCCCGGCTCGGCTCCGTGGAACGCGTACTCGAACAGGACTACCGCGTCTCGTGCGCCGCGCTGGCGAACGCCGACCTGGTGGAGGGCATTCGCGCTCAGGTCGTCGACAAGGACCGCGCGCCCCGCTGGTCGCCCCCGACGCTCGCCGACGTCGGAAACGCCGCCGTGGCGGCCCACTTCGCCCGCCTCGGCCCCGGGGAACTCGCTCTCGGCGGCGGTTGAGGGGCGGTTGCCCGTTCGCCGTGGTCCGGAACATCCGTGCCGCGGGCCGGGGTCGCGGTGTAGATGCATTCCAGGGTCCGAGGCGCGGGTCCGAGCGCCCGGCGCACGGTTGTCATCGGCGCGGGCGCGCCTTCGGCCCTGGCAGCGGTGGTCCGCCCCTTCGAGGTCGGCATGGCGCGAGAATGGAACGAGGATGTGGGAGTTCGGTCACGCGCCGGTTCTGTCTCACGCACCGGCAGGGTGCCCGAATTTGTCGAGGTTATCGGCGCGCGCCCGGGTATCGACAGGTTGTCCTGTGCCGCCATCCCCAGGGCAACGGCCCAAACGAGAAAATGGACGGTTCCCACCCTGGTACGGCGTTTCGTGTGCACAGCGTTCGGACTCCCACACGGAGACATGGCGATCGACGTTCCCTGCTCCCGACGGAACAGCGGGGACAGGCAGTAACGCATAAATCGTCTGGGACATCAAATCGCCATGAGGCGGGGGTGAAAGGCCGCGTGGCCTGGCCGTCTTCCCGTGGCAGTGCCGCTGCGCCCCAGGACTTCGGCGCAGCACATGCTGTTACCGCAAAGCGGCAAGCTGGTCCCGCACGCGGCCGATGTCGACCTCTACCTGGTTACGCTGAGCGACCTCAAGGGCCGCCTCCGCATGCTCCACCGCCATCGTCCTGTCACCCGAAGCAGAGGCGGTCAGGCTCAATTCCAGCAGGGCAAGCATTTCCTCACGGGCCGCACCGATACTCCGTGAGACCTCGATCGCCTGCCGACAATAAGACACGGCCTCGTCCCACTTGCCCCATACCCGGAACACCCCGCCGATTCCGGTGAGCACAACCGATTCCCTACGCCTGTCCCCGGCGAGACGGAACGCGGAGAGCGCGTCGCGGTAAAGGTCACAGGAGGCCGCGAGTGCCCCGGTGTCCCGGAGCATCTGAGCGATGTTCATCCGCACCGTCGCGGCGGACACCACATCACCCCGTGACTCCATGATGGGAAGTGCGCGGTCATAGAAGGAACGGGCCTGCACATATTCCTGCCGCGCCCTGTACAAGTCGCCCAGATTGTTGTACACGGAAGCACTCCAATTGGCCTGACGCGCGGCGAGAAACCCTTCGAGCGCTGCCCGGAAAAGCTCCAGGGCCGCATCCGACCGCCCGAGTGCGAGCAGGGATATCGCCAGGTTGTTCCTGGACCGGGCGATCTGGACTTCTTGCCCGGAGCGCATACGGATGTCAAGTGCCTCACGGTGCAGTCGCGCAGCCGTTCCGTCCCGCCCGGAGAAACCGTTCGACTGCCCGAGCCGCGACAGAGCCTCTGCAATGATTTCCTCGTCACCGATGGCGCGCGCGAGTTCCAGAGCCTTTTCCGCCGTGCTGAGCGCGTCGGACAACGAGCCCGCTACCGTGTGCGCTCCGCAGAGGTCGATCAGGGCACGCGCCTTTTCAGCCGGTGCGTCGGCGTCGCTCCAGTGGTCCGCCGCCCGTTCCATCAGGCGCCGCCCGGCGGGCCCGAGGCGTTCGCGGTCGTGGTAGCCCGCGAGCACGTGTGCGAACAGCGCGGCGCGGCGCCGCGGTCCGGTGCGCCATGCCTGTTCCGCCGCCGCGAGAAGGTTCTCGCGCTCCGCCGCCAGCCAGGCCCTGGCCTCCTCCGCGTCGCGCCACACCGGGGTCTGCCGGGGCGTCGGCCCGTCCAGCGGCGTGCGGGAGCGGTAGGGGTAGAGCATGCGGTCGGCGGCATCCGCGCGGCTCAGGTACCAGTCGATCAACCCGCCCACCGCCGCGGCCCTTTCGGCCTCGCTGTCCTCCGTCTCAGCGAGCATTTGCGCGTACTCGCGCAGCAAGTCGTGGGCGGAGTAACGATGCGGGGCGAGCTCCTGCACGAGATAGTGATTGAGCAGGTCTTCGAGCACGTGTTCCGTACGCTGAATCCCAAGTCCGGTGAGCGCCGCCGCCGCGTCCGGCGTGAGGTCGGGACCCATGTGCAGGCCGAGGCGGCGAAAGACCGTCTGCTGTTCACCGGTCAACCACCGATAGGAGAACTCGAACGTGCGGCCGATCTCGCGGTAGCCGTCCCGGAATTCGCTCAGCCGGGCCTCGCTGTCGAGCAGCCGCCGCTTGAGGTCGGCAAGGCTCCACAGCGGGTGGGAGTTCAGGCGGCCGGCGAGGATTTCTATGGCCAGGGGCAGGTGGCCGGCCGCGCGCATGAGATCAGCGACCTGAACGGTGTCCCGCGTGCGTTCGTCCGGGACGAGCCGCTGAAAGAGCGCGACCGCCTCCGGCTCCGGAAGGGTGCTGAGGGCGATACGGCGGACGCCCGGTAGGCCGAGGAGCCTGCGGCGGCTGGTCACCACCACGGCGGATGGCGAGTCGCCCGGAAGGATCGGCCGGATCTGCTCCGGGTCGGCCGCGTCGTCGAGGATGACCAGGAGACGCCGGCGCGCGAGCATGGCGCGCCACAGGGAGGCCGCGCTGTCCGCGTCGGCCGGTATGCGCTCGGTAGGGGTGCCCAGTCTGCGCAGCAGGAAGTCGAGGGCCGCCGCCGGACTGAGTGGTCCCGAACCGCCCGCGTGGGCCCGCAGGTTGACGTACACCTGACCGTCCGGGAACAGGTCGCGCACCTCATGCCCCACGGAGAACGCCAGCGCCGTCTTCCCCACGCCGGACATGCCCTCGATGGATTCCAAGGCGACCGCGCCCCCCGGCGCGCCCCCTCCGCGCTCCAACGCGCTCCTCAAGAGGGCGCGTTCGGCCGTCCTGCCGACAAGAGCCGACGGCGCCGGAAGGTTGCTCGGCGGGAGGTGCCCGACCAGGCGCGAGGAGGTGCCCGACGCTCCTGGCAGGAGCCGGTCGACGGGCACGTCACGCAGCACGCCTTCCTGAACGCGCCGCAGCCTGCGGTCCGGTTCCGCGCCTGATTCGTCGAGCAACCGCCGCCGGATGTCCTGGTAGGCGGCAAGGGCCTCGGAGGTGCGCCCGCACCCGTAGAGAGCGAGCATCAGGTGCTCCGCCACCCCCTGGTCGTGCGGGTACTGACCGGCGAGCGAGGCGAGTTCACCCACGAGGTCGGCGAAGTGCCCGCGCCGCAGCCGGATCTCGGAGCGCGTCAGCGCCGCCGCGAGGTACCGTGGGCGCAGCGTCCCGCGCACCTCCTCGGCCCAGACCGTGGCCACTCCGGCCAGCGGCTCACCGCGCCAGAGGGGTCCCGCACGGTCGAGCGCCTCGATCGCCCCCTCGTCGTCGCCCCGGTCGACCAGATGGCGGGCCCGGTCGACGAGGTGCAGGTATCGGTGGACGTCAACCCGTTCCGGCGCGACGTCGAGCACGTATCCGTGGTCCCTTTGCACCACGACCGACCCGTGCGTCCCGCCCGGCTTTCCCATTCTCCGGCGCAGCCGGGAAATGTGGATGCGCAGGTTTTCCCGTGGCGCGGCGGGCACGTCTTCTTCCCAAAGACGGTCGATCAGCGTGTCGGTCCCCACGGTGCGCCCCACGTCGAGCGCGAGAACGGCCAGCACGATGCGTTCCTTGACGGAACCGAGGCGCCGTACGCCGTCCTCGGCCGCGATATCAATACCACCGAGTATCCGGAACTCCACCAGCCCCCTCCTGCCGGTATCGCTCCCCGAATCGGGTACTCCGCTCACAGAATGACACGGATTCACGAGCCGTCACCAGAGCGAAGGACCGGCTTTCCGAACGGATCACCGCGTGATGACGACCGAGGGACCGCGACCGAGCGCATAGCCGCAGTGACGATGCATTTGACCAGCGCGAGACTCCGAACACGCGCCCCCCATGCACGACAACCCATGAAAACGCCTACCAGCCGGACGGTATTTCCGGCACCTGCGGCAGCTCGCGTGCGCCCGGCGCCCCGGGCGATCTTCGCCGGTGTCGCGGTGCGGAAAAATCCCACCGGACGGTCCTGAGGTTTCCGAAGAGGGCGTTCGGCGCGCAGGGCGCGCGCCGAGGCGCTGGAAGCGGTCGGCCCGGGTGCCCGAACGGGCATGCGCCGCCCGTCGGCGGTCACGCGCTGTAGCGGCGCATCGTGGGACGGCGGCGGTCGGCGCGCTCCATAAACGATCACTCTGCGTGCCGCCGTGCGGGCCGTGCGTCCGGCCGCCTGCCCGCACCGCGCGTCGGCGCCCCGGGCCCCGAGGCCGCCCGCGGTCTTGATCGCCGGTGGCGGGGCCGGGCTAGGGTACGCCGTTATGACGCATGAGCGGGATGGCGGGACCTGCCTGAGTACGTCCGAACACGACCTGACCCTCCGCGAGTTGACTGCCGCCGACGCGGCCGGATACGTGGCCCTGCTGGCCGCGAACCAGGCGCACGTCGGCCGGTTCGCGGACTGGGACGACGAACGTTCCTGCGACCCGGCGTGGATCGGGGAGCGGCTCGCGGAGGTTCCGCCCGAGGGCTCGATACGCCTCGGACTCCGGCTCGGCGGGACGCTGGTCGGGCGCCTCGACCTGATCGCGACCGCGGCCTCCCGCTACCGCATCGCCTACTGGCTCGACCGGCGGCACACCGGCCGCGGACTCGCCACGGCCGCCGCGCGCGCGGCGGTCGCCCACGCGCGGGACGCGCGCGGGGCGCGCGACGTCTACGCGACGGTCACGCACGGGAACGAGCGCGGCACGGCGGTCCTGCGGCGGCTCGGCTTCGCCGCCTCCGGGGAGGCGAACGGATACCGGCTGTTCCAGCTGCCGTTCGGGGCCGCCCCGGGCCCTGTCCCCGTGCCGCGGGCCGCCGCCCGGGTGCTGCTGGTGGACGACGAGGGGCGGCTGCTGCTGTTCTCCGGCCGCCGGGACGGCAGGACGCACTGGTACACGGCGGGCGGCGGCCTCGAACCTGGCGAGACCCACGAGGAGGCGGCCCTGCGCGAGATCCGCGAGGAGACGGGGCTCACCCGGGTGCGCCTGAGCGGCGAGGTGTGGCGCGGAAGGCCCGTGATCGCGCGCTGGGGCGGGGTGGCGCACGAGCTGCGGCAGCGGTACTTCCTGGCGCGGGTGCCGGTGTGCGAGATCGACACCTCGGGCTTCGACGAGGCGGAACGGGCCAGGGTCACCGGCCACCGCTGGTGGACGGCCGCCGAACTGGCCGCGACGGCCGACGTGTTGCGCCCGGCGGGGCTGCCCGCCCTGCTGGCGCGGCTGCTCGCGGACGGCCCGCCCGCCCGGCCGGTCCTCGTCGACGCCTGACGCACGCGGGACCTCCGCGCCCGCGGTCCGGTGCCCGGCGAGCGCCGGGCACCGGACCAGGAGCGGGCCGTCGGGCGGCGCCCGGCGTACGGGGCGTCACCCGGCCCTGTCGGCCAGGCCCCGGTGTTCGGCGAGGAAGTCGAGCACGACGCGGGAGGCGGTGTCGCGGAACTCCTCGAAGTAGGCGTGCCGCGCGCCGGGCAGCAGGTGCACGCGCGCCCCGGGGACGCGGCCGGCCAGCAGCGGCGCGTTGGCCGCGGGGTTGAACTCGTCGTCGGTGCCGTGCACGACGAGCGTGGGCGCGGTGATGCGGGGCAGCGCGTCCCAGGCGTCGTGCTCCGCGCTGGCCGCCAGGTGGCGGCGCCTGGCATGAGCGGGCATGTCCGGGTCGCCGACCGTGTACCAGGGCCCCCGGCGCGTGGCGAGCCAGCCGGGCGTGTACATGAGTTCGAGCAGGGCGCGCCCCGCCGCCTTCCGGTCCGGCTGGCTCAGCGCCCTCCTGACCTCCCTGCCGCGCTCGTGGCCGTGCGCGCCGCCGGGTGAGGTGCAGCCGAGGACCAGGGCCCCGACCCGGTCGGGGTGGTCGGCCGCGAGCCACTGGGCGACCCGCCCGCCCATCGACGTGCCGTACACGTGCGCCCTGCGGACGCCGAGCGCGTCGAGCACCGCGACGGCGTCGGCCGCGAACTCCCTGGTGGAGTAGGGCTCGTCCGGCTTGTCGCTCGCGCCCGTGCCCCGGTAGTCGAACGTCACCGTGCGGTACCCGCCCTGTTCGAAGTCCTCCCGGCAGCTGTCCCACCAGCGGTGGCTGTTGGACTGCCCGGACAGGAGCAGCAGCACCTCGCCGCCGCCCCTGGGCTGGTAGTGGAGCGTGACGCCGTCCGCGGTGATGGCAGTGGACATGATCCGGCACCCTACGGGGCTGTCCGCCGTCGCGCACGGGCGGGTCCCGGCGAGCTTTGTACCGAACGCGGACGAGGTTTCGCAGAAAAAAGCGGAACTTTCTCTTGACTACGGGTAAAGGCATTTCTACGTTGTGCGCCATGGCAGACGCGCCGGAGACGTCCGGCGCGCCACCGGTACGACCGACCCCGGCTCGCGAGCTTCGACGAACGCCAGGCCGAGCGCCCGCACGGCCGCGCCCCACGCCCCCCGTTCCTCCGCCACGCCGCCACCGCCGCGGCCCAGCCCCGGCCCGGCATCCGACGCGCCGGCCGCGTTCCCCCGCGCGGCCGTCCCCCTCCCCCGTCCGCCGCACGCGATCCACGCCCCCGCACCACCCGGCGATCCTTCCGCGGGACACCGCTCGTTGATCCTGCCGCGAGGCATCGCCGCCGTACCACCACGTCGAGGCCCGGGGCCCGCCGCCGCACCGAACCACCCGACAGGAGCCGCCATGTGTTACGGAATCTCGGATGACCAAGCGCTTTCCGCCGCGCGCGCCCAGCGCGGCGGCCCCCTCCGCCCCGGCAGGCGCTCGCTGCTGCGCGGCGCCGTCGCCGGCGCGGTCGGCGCCGGCGCCCTCGCGGCCGGCGTGACGGCCGCGCCGGGGGCGCACGCCGGCCAGGACCGGCGCGGGCGTCCGCTGGTGCCCCCGGGGCTCATCAGCCTCCAGCTGTACACGATGCGCGACGACCTGAACGGCGCGCGCGGCTACGACGCGACCCTGCGGGCCGTGGCCCGGATGGGCTACCCCCGGGTCGAGCAGGCGCTCGGCCTCTTCGGGCGCACCGCCCGCGAGATGCGCGCGTTCTACCGCGAGATAGGGGTGCGCGCCACGTCGAGCCACAACGACATCAGCCCCGACCGCGCGGCCCTGGAGACGAAGCTGCGGGACGCCAGGACGCTGGGCCAGTCCTACATGAACGTGCCCTGGCTCAACTCGCAGGCCCTGGACGACTGGAAGCGCTTCGCGGAGCAGATGAACCAGGAGGCCGCGGCGGCCAGGCGGTACGGCCTGCGGTACGGATACCACAACCACGCGCACGAGTTCACCATCGACCTCGGCCGCGGCGTGACGCCCTGGGACGTCCTGACCTCGGAACTCGACCCGCGGCTCGTGCACTTGGAGATCGACATCTACTGGGCCGTCACCGGCGGCATCGAGAGCGGTGACGGCGTCCGGGACCCGGAGCGCTTCACGATCGACGTCATCAGGTCCGCGCCCCAGCGCGTGCTCCAGTACCACGTCAAGGACCGCGACCCGGTCACCGGCGACACGATCGACCCGGGCACGGGCATGATCGACTTCCCCCGCATCTTCCGGGCCCACCCGGTCAAGGAGTACATCGTCGAGAACGACACTCCTGACGTCACGCCGTTGCAGACCGCCGAGGTCGGCTGGGCCTACCTGCGTCACGGGCGCCGCGGCCGGCGCTGACCCGCCGTCACCGGGTCGGGAGGCCCGCTGCCCCCGCACCCGCGCGCCGGCCCCGTCGCCGGCGAGACCCGTAGTACCGGCCGGTCGCGGTTCCGTTCCGCGACCGGCCCCCGGCCACGGCCGGACTGCCATGAAAGGTCGACATGCGCACCGTCCCTGCCCTCGCCACGGCGGCGCTCGCCGCCACGGCCCTGCTCACCGCCCCCTTGCCCGCGGCGGCTCACGAGGACCGTCCACCGGAGGCGTCCGCCCCGACCACGCCGACCGACGAGTTCCAGAAGGTCACCCTCAACGACGCCCCCGGCGAGCCCATCGATCTCGTCGTGCTGCCGGACTCCCGGGTGCTGCACACCACGCGCGACGGCGAGGTGTGGCTGAACGACCCCCGCACCGGCCTCAACCACCTCGCGGCCGAACTCGACGTGTACCTGCACGACGAGGAGGGGCTACAGAGCATTGCCGTCGACCCCGGCTTCAACGGCCTGACGAACCGGTGGGTCTACCTCTACTACGCGCCCACGCTGGACACCCCCGTGGACGACCCGGCCACCCCTGACGTCAACGAGGGCGACGCCCCGACCACCGGCAGCCCCGAGGACTTCGAGCCGTTCGAGGGCGTGACCAGGCTGTCCCGCTTCAAGCTCAACGGCGACACCCTCGACCTGTCGAGCGAGCAGCGGATCCTCGACGTCGAGGCCGACCGCGGCGTGTGCTGCCACGTCGGCGGTGACATCGCCTTCGACAGCAGGGGCAACCTGTACCTGGCGACCGGGGACGACACCAACCCGTTCGAGTCCGGCGGTTACACGCCCATCGACGAGCGCGCGGACCGCAACCCCGCGTACGACGCGCAGCGCACCTCGGCCAACACCGACGACCTGCGCGGCAAGGTGCTGCGCATCAAGGTCGGCAGGGACGGCTCGTACACCATCCCGCGCGGCAACCTCTTCTCCCCCGGCACCCCGCAGACCCGCCCCGAGATCTACCTGATGGGCCTGCGCAACCCGTTCCGCATCGAGGTCGACCGCAGGACGAACGACGTCTACGTGGCCGACTACTCGCCCGACGCCGGCCGGCCCGACCCGGAGCGCGGGCCGAACGGGCACGGCAAGTGGTTCGTGGCCACGGAACCCGGCAACCACGGCTGGCCCTACTGCGTGACGCCCGACATGCCGTACATCGACTACGACTTCGCGACGGGCGCCTCGGGCGAGCCGTTCGACTGCGCCGCCCCGGTCAACGAGTCGCCGCACAACACCGGCCTGACGGAACTGCCGCCGGTCGAGCAGCCCGACGTGTGGTACCCGGGCGCCGGGTCCGCCGAGTTCCCCGAACTCGGCACCGGTGGGGTGGGCCCCATGGCGGGCCCCGCGTACGACTACAGCCCGTGGACGGCCCTCGGCCGGCACTCCGTGGCCTGGCCCAAGTCCTACGACGGCATCCCGCTGTTCTACGAGTGGACGCGCAACTACATCAAGGGCTTCCCGCTCGACCGGTCGGGCGAGCTGGCGGACATCGTGGACATCCTGCCGGGACTTGAGCTGTCCGGTGTGATCGACATGGAGTTCGGCCCCGACGGCGCGCTGTACATCCTGGAGTACGGCGCGGGCTACTTCGCGGAGAACCCCGAGGCGAAGCTCGCCAGGATCGACTGGATCGGCCGGCACGGCAACCACGCCCCGGTTCCCGTGGCATCCGCCGACGTGGTCGGCGGGGACGCGCCGCTGACGGTGGCCTTCTCAAGCGAGGGCACCGAGGACCCGGACGGCGACCGGCTGCGCTACGCCTGGGACTTCGACGCCGACGGGCGCGTCGACTCCCGCGAGGCGAACCCGACGCACACGTTCGAGGAGAACGGCGTCTACCGGGCCAGTCTCCGCGTGACCGACCAGGGCGGCTGGCACCGCGGCCGTTCGGCGTCCGCCGAGGTGGAGATCGTGGTGGGCAACGACGTGCCCGTCGTCTCCTTCGTCTCGCCGCGGGACGGGGACGAGTTCAGGTTCGGCGACGTCATCAGCTTCGAGGTGGAGGTCACCGACGACCAGCCGGTCGACTGCAACCGCGTCACGGTCACCTACATCCTCGGCCACGACGACCACGGGCACCCGCAGACCTCGGCGACGGGCTGCTCCGGAACCATCCAGACGACGGACCCCGAGGGCCACGATCCGCACGAGGACAACCTGTTCGGCGTGTTCGACGCGACCTACACCGACCCGGGCGGTGACGGCCTGCCGCCCGTCACGGGCAGCGCGCAGGTCATCCTGACCCCGATCGTCGACTGAGCCGGGGGCCGGGCGGGCTCGCGCTCCCCCGACCGCCCGGCCTCCAAGCCACCCGGCCGTGCGCGGCACCCCGTTCCCGGGGGCCGCGCACGGCCGGGGCGCGTCGGGGGCGCGGCGCGCCCCCGCCGGGGCGTGCGCCACCGGGCCCCGGGTACACGGCGGGTGACGGCTGCCGACCAAGGATGGTGGCGATGGCGAGAGTCACACTGTTCCGGGCGGGGCGGCGCGCGCGGGCCGCCGCAGGGGACGACCGCGCGCCGCGGGAGTCGGCCCCAGGCCACCGGGGCGCAGGGGAGGCAGGCAGCGCGCCGGGAGCCGGGCGGGAGCGAGGCGTTCCCCGGCCCCCGGCGCTGCAACGGGACACCAGGCGGGCCACGCTCGCCAGGGCCCTCGTGCTCGCCGCGGCGCTGGTGTGCATGGTGGCCTTCGCGGTGGCGCTGGCCCGGGTGACCCTCGTGCCCTCGCCCGGCTCGACCGGTCTCGTGCACACCAATCTCCGGCCGGGCCACTCGATCCGGACGTACCTGGACCAGCCGGAACGCTTCGACACGCTCCGGCAGATCGGCGGCAACGTGCTGCTCGGCGTCCTGCTCCCCATGCTCTTCCCGCGCGTGCGCGGCCTGCTGCGGGTCATGGCGTTCACCGCGCTGCTGATGGTGATGGTGGAGGTCGCCCAGGGGTCGATCGTGGAGGGGCGGGCGTTCGACATCGACGACGTGATCCTCAACGTGACCGGTGCCCTCCTCGGCTACCTCGCGGTGGGGCGGCGGCTCGGCCGGGCGCTGCACCCCAGGCGCCGCCACTGGTGGCACCGGTGGACCGGCGGCCGGGCCGCTCGCCCGGCACGGCGGCGGGCCGACGCGTGACATCATCCAGAGCGGGACGTGAGAACACCGGCGGTGGAGGAGAACGACGTGACGCCGACGCAGACGCCCGATGTGCTGGCCCGCGTGGCCGAGTTGCTGCGCGAGGCGCCCGCGGACCAGGACGGTGCGCTGTGGCGGCTCGACCGCGAGGGGCGGCAGCTCGACGCGAACCTGGTGCGCCTGGCGCCCCACGCCGCCATCGGCGCGCACGTCGAACGGGACCTCGACGTGCTGCTGTTCGTGGTCGGGGGCGCCGGGCGCCTCGACACCGACGGCGGCCCGCTCGACCTGCGGCCCGGCACCGTCACCTGGCTGCCGCGCGGCGCCCGCCGCTCGCTGTCCGCCGGGCCCGCAGGACTCGTGCACCTCACCGTGCACCGGCGCCGCCCCGCGCTGACGGTCCGGAGCCCGGCCGCGGAACCCGAGGGCGGTGAGAGCGCCTGCCTGCTGCACCGGTTGTGCCCGGAGTGCGCGCGGCCCGCCGCCGAGCGGGACGCCCGCTACTGCGCCCGCTGCGGCACCGCCCTGACCGGCGACGCCCCGGCCTGAGCCCGCGCGCTCGGCCGCGGGCCGGGGACGGCCCTCGGGCCGCCCGTTCAGGGGAGCGTGGACAGCGTCGCCACGTCCGACGGGGACCGGCGCGCCGGGGGAACGACCCGCGCCGTCGCGCGCGCCCTGCGGCCGGGCGCCCGGCGCGGCCTCAGGCCCGTTCGAACTCCAGCACGCGTCCGATGGCGGTGAACCCGTGGCGGCCGTACCAGTGGCGCGGCCAGTCGTCCTCGTCGGCGAGCAGGAAACGGGTGCCGCAGCCGGCGTCCGCGGCCAGCCGCAGGGCGGCGGCGAGCACCGCGTTGCCGTGCCCTTCGCCCAAGTGCTCCTCGGCCGTCAGCAGGTCCTCGATCTGGGCGACGCCGCGGGCCGGGTCCAGGTAGAGGTCGGCCCACGAGGCGGCCTCGCCCGCGCGGGTGCGGGAGGCGACGAAGTGCACCGTGTCGGCGCCCCGGGCGCGCAGCCGGCGGCGTTCGACGAGCTGCCTGATCGTTTCGTCGTCCGCGTCGGGCAGGAAGCCGCGCCAGCGCCTGACGAGCGCGGCCCTGAGCACGTCGAGGCCGACCGGTGCCGCACCGCCGCCCTCGGGCACGCGGCCGGTGTGCAGCATCACCAGGTGGGTGGCCGACGCGTAGCCGGCGGCGAGCAGCCCCGGCGCGCCGAGCACGCCGGTCTCCTCGTGGAGCACGGTGATGAGGCGGTGGGGCAGGTGGCCCAGGGCCTCATCGGCCAGGCCGGGCAGCGCCCGCGGGTCCACCGGTCCGTCGACGACGAGCCGGTTGTCCGCCCTTGAGTGCGCGAAGTCGTCGTTCAACTCGGCGAATCCACCGGGCACGTCGACCGTGCGGGCGGCCCGGCGGCGGGCGAACGCGGCGAGGAAGGCGCGGATCGCGGTGAGCCGAGCGAGTGCTTCCGGCCGGGTCTGTGTCACGGGGTCAGCCTAACGACCGCCCCGTGCCCCCCGCCGGGCGCGCGGCGCCGGAGGCGGGAACCGCGTGCCGGAACGCTGTTCCCGGGCCGCCGGGCGAAGTTGGTACGGACCTGTTGACCGTGCCGCGTGTTGCTTCTACCGTCACACCGTTCCCTGCTCCACCCCCACCTCCGGCGGGCGGCAGGCCCCCGGGGCCTCTGGAGAGGATGGCTATGGTCCTGACGCACACCCTCGGGCGCCTTCGCACCCTGGCGCTGGCCGCCGGTCTCGCCGCCGGTGCCGCGGCGGTGCTTCCCGCGGGCGCCGCGGGCGCCACCCCGGCGGCCGGCCCGGCGCAGAGCCACGGCGCCCTGCACGTCTGCGGCACCACGCTCTGCGGTGAGGACGGGCAGCCGGTGCAGCTGCGCGGCATGAGCACGCACGGAACCCAGTGGTACGCGCAGTGCGTCACCGACGCCTCCCTCGACGTGCTGGCCGACGACTGGGGCGCCGACGTGCTGCGCGTGTCCACCTACGTGCAGGAGGGCGGTTACGCGACGAACCCGCGGCACTTCACCGATCTGGCCAGCCGTGTCATCGACCAGGCGACGGAGCGCGGCATGTACGTCATCGTCGACTGGCACATGCTCACGCCCGGCGACCCCAACGCCAACACCGCGCTGGCGGAACGCTTCTTCACCGAGATCACCCGGCGCCACGGCCACCAGGACAACCTGATCTACGAGATCGCCAACGAGCCGAACGGCGTGAGCTGGCAGTCCATCAAGAGGTACGCCGAGCGGATCATCCCCGTCGTGCGCGCCGGCGACCCGGACGCGGTCGTGCTCGTCGGCACGCGCGGCTGGTCCTCGCTCGGGGTCTCGGACGGCTCCGACGAGTCGGAGATCGTGGCCGACCCCGTGGACGCGGAGAACATCATGTACACCTTCCACTTCTACGCGGCCTCCCACGGGGACTGGTACCGGTCCACGCTCGCCCGCGCGGCGGACCGGCTGCCGATCTTCGTGACCGAGTTCGGCACGCAGCAGTACACCGGGGACGGCCCGAACGACTTCGCCTCCGCGCAGCAGTACATCGACCTGATGGCCGAGAAGAACATCAGCTGGACGAACTGGAACTACTCGGACGACTTCCGTTCGGGAGCCGTCTTCGAGCCGGGCACGTGCGCCAACGGTTCGTGGGCCGACCCCGGCTCGCTGAAGGACGCGGGAGAATGGATCCGCGACCGGATCGGCTGACCGGGGCGCCCGCCCGGCTCGTTCCCGCCCGGCCCCGCCCGGCGTCGCCACGCCACCGGCGCGCGGGCCGGGCCCCATGCGGGGGCGCGCGCTCACGCGCCCCCGCACACCTGTCGCTCTCGCCGACACGCCCCGCCCGCCGCGCTCCACGGGGTAGGGGCCAGGACATGAGCCGAGCCGCCCGGGCGCGCGCGGCGGAACGGAGGGGCCATGTCCGGCAGCACGGAGTGCCCCGCCGGATGCCGGGTCGACGCGCTGCGCGCGCGGGAGTTCCCCTACCTCGACGCGGCCGGCCGGGCCTACCTCGACCACACGGGGGCCGCGCTGCCGCCCGTCTCCCTGGTCCGCGGCCACGCCGAGCGCCTCGCGGGCGGGGTCTTCGGCAATCCGCACGCGGCCGGGCCCGCCTCGCGCGCCTCCACGGCGCTCGCGGAGGAGGCGCGCGCCGCGGTGCTCTCGTTCTGCGGGGCACCGGCCGACGAGTACGTGGTGGTGTTCACGGCCAACGCCACCGCCGCGATCCGCCTGGTGGCGGAGTCCTGCCTGACCGCCAGGAGCGACGGGCCGCTCGTGCTGCTCGCCGACAACCACAACTCGGTGCTGGGGATGCGGCGTTACGCGTCCAGGGCGGGAGTGCCCGTCGGTGTCGTGCCGTTGCGCGCCGACCTCACCGCCGACTGGGAGTCGGTGTCCGCCTGCCTCGACGGTTGCGAGGCGGTGGCGGGCCCCGGCCTGCTCGCCTACCCGGCCCAGTCCAACGCCACCGGCGTGCGGCACCCGCTGTCCTGGGTCGCCGGCGCGCGGCGGCGCGGCTGGCGGGTGCTGCTCGACGCCGCCGCGCACGCGCCGACCGGGCCGCTCGACCTGTCCGCGGTGCCCGCCGACTTCGTCGTCCTCTCCTGGTACAAGATCACCGGCTACCCGTCGGGCGTCGGCTGCCTGGTGGCCAGGCGCGAGGCCCTGGCCCGGCTGCGCCGGCCCTGGTTCGCGGGCGGCACCGTGCTGGCCTCGTCGGCCCGCACGGACTGGCACCTGCCGGCGCCGGCGCCCGAGGGCTTCGAGGACGGCACCCCGCCGTTCCTCCTGCTGCCGGACGTCACGGCCGCCGTCGCGTGGTACCGCGCCGTGGGCCGCCCGGCGTTCGCCGGCCACGCGGCGGCGCTCACCCGGCGGCTGCTCGACGGACTGGCGCGGCTCGCGCATCCCGGCGGCGCACCCGCGGCCGTGGTGCTCGGGCCGCCGGCGGACGCGGACCGGGGTCCCGTGGTGGCGTTCAACCTGCTGCGCGCGGACGGTTCCGTCCTCGACGAACGGCTGTGCCTCGACGCCGCGTCGGCCGCGGGCATCGACGTGCGGTCCGGCTGCTTCTGCAATCCGGGCGTGGCCGAGGCGGTCAACGGCATGACCCCGGGCGTCGTGCGCGACGCGCTGGCCCGGGGCGCGCCCGAGGACGTGGACGCGTACCTGCGGCTGCTGCGGGTGCCGGCGCAGGGGGCGGTCAGGGCGTCGCCCGGCGCGGCGGCGAACGCGGCCGACGTGGACCGGCTGCTCGCGGTCTGCGCCGAGGTGGCCTCGGGCCCGGCGACCAGGCACTCCGGGCCGCGCGTCGGCTGCTGAGGCGGCGCGGCGGGCGGACCGTTGCCGGGCCCTGTGGCCGCGGGCCGATATCCGGTTGTCCCGGTGCGGCCCGGCTGCTGGGGTGGGGCGATGGATCATGACGAGGTCATCGCCCTGTTCGACACCACCATGCGGCGCGAAGCCGTGGCGGACGCGCCCGGCGCTCGTGTGGAACGCGCCGGGCACGTGGTGCGCCAGGTCAGCGCGGGGCCGACGGCCAGCGCCTGGGAAGGCGTGCTCTGGTCGGGGCTCACGGAGGACACCGCCGACGCGGCCATCGCCGCCGAGGTCGCGCGTTTCGCCGCTCTCGGGCGGGAGTTCGAGTGGAAGGTGTACGGGCACGACCGGCCGCGCGACCTGCCGGAACGGCTGCGGGCCGCGGGCTTCGCGCCGGGCGAGTCCGAGACGTTGATGGTGGCGGAGACGGCCGCGCTGGCGACGTCCGTGCCGCCGCCCGAGGGCGTCGAGCTGCGGCCCGTCACCGACGCCGACGGGGTCGGCCTGCTCGCCGAGGTGCACAGGGAGGCGTTCGGCGGGCCGCTGTCCGAGGGCCTGCTGCGGTCGCTCACCGCGCGGTTCGGCGAGGGGGCGGGCGCCGGGCGCCCGGCGGCGGGCGAGGCGGCGGGGCAGGTCGTGGCGGTCCTCGCGGTCGCGGGCGGGCGGCCGGTGAGCGCGGCCCGCGTGGATCTGACGCCCGGCGCGCCGTTCGCGGGCCTGTGGGGCGGCGGCACCGTCCCGGACTGGCGCGGCCGGGGCGTCTACCGCGCGCTGGTGGCGTACCGGGCGGCCCTCGCGGCCGGGCGCGGATACCGCTACGTGTACGCCGACGCCTCCCACGCCAGCCGCCCGATCCTGGCGCGCCTGGGCTTCCAGGCCCTGGCGGTCACCACTCCGTTCGTCCACGCGCCGGTCGCGCGCTGACCGGTGCGGGCCGTGCGGTCATGCGGTGAATTCACTCCCCCGGACGGCTCTTCGCTTCATATGCAGAAATGATGCTCCGCTGAACGCCATTGGCGGAATTCACGGTGCGTCTGGTACCCATGCAGAGGGCATTCCGTGTGCGGCGGGCGCGGACCGACGATCAACTCCGTATACGAAAGCCCCTTTTGCCGGTGCCTGCCGGTTTCCGACACCCGTGAGCGTGGAGACGTGACCGTGGCCGAACCTGTGGCAGAAGAAGCGAACGCCGTCGCGATCGTGGGCGCCGCGTGCCGGATGCCGGGCGGCGTCCACGACCTGGCCGGCCTGTGGGACGTGCTGGACCGGGGCCGTGACCTGGTGACAAGCGCGCCGCCGGACCGTTTCGGCACCGGCATGGACCTCGCCGGGGCCTGGCCGGGGGCCGGCCGGGACACGTTCGGCGGATTCCTCGACGACGTGAGCGGATTCGACGCGGAATTCTTCGGCATTTCGCCCCGCGAGGCGGCACGCATCGACCCGCAGCAACGCCTGCTGCTCGAACTCGCGGTCGAGGCATTGGACGACGCCGGGCAGGACCGGGCGGCACTCGCGGGCTCCGACACGGGCGTGTTCATCGGCATCTCCGGCCACGACTACGCCGATCTCCAGGCCGCCGACCCGGCCGGGATCAACGCCTGGACCATGGCGGGCGGCGCCGCGGCCAACGCGGCCAACCGCATCTCCTGGACCATGGACTGGCACGGGGTGAGCACGGCCGTCGACACGGCGTGCTCGTCCTCCCTCACCGCGCTGCACCTGGCCTGCGGGCACCTGCTGGCAGGACGCTCCCGCGCCGTGCTCGCCGGCGGCGTGAGCGTGCTGCTCAGCCCGGTGCCGTTCCTGGGGTTCTCCGCCGCCGCCATGCTGTCGCCGACCGGGCGGTGCCGGCCCTTCGCCGCGGACGCCGACGGGTACGTGCGGGCCGAGGGCGGCGGCGCGGTGCTGCTGAAACGGCTCCCCGACGCGCTCGCCGACGGCGACCGCGTGCACGGCGTCGTCCTGGCGACGGGCGCGAACAGCGACGGGCGGACGGCCGGCCTGTCCGTGCCCAACTCCGCCGCGCAGGAAGCCCTGTTGCGCGACACCTACGCCCGCGCCGGGGTGCCTCCCGACGACCTCGTCTACGTCGAGGCGCACGGCACGGGCACGCCCGCGGGCGACCCGATCGAGTGCGCCGCGCTCGGGCACGCGCTGGGCAGGGCCCGCACGGGCGGGCCGCTTCCCGTGGGATCGGTGAAGGGCAACCTCGGGCACCTGGAGTGCGCCTCGGGGATGGCCGGGCTCTTCAAGGCCCTGCTGGTCCTCCGCCACGGCCGCATCCCGCCCACCGTGCACGCCGAACCGCGCAACCCGCGCATTCCGTTCGACGACTTCGGTCTCGTGCCCGTGCCCGAGGCGCGGCCCCTGCCCCCCGGCCCCGCCAGGCCCGTGATCGGCGTCAACTCCTTCGGCTTCGGCGGCGCCAACGCGCACGCCGTGCTCGCACCGCCCCCCGCTCCCCCGCCGCCGCCCGCCGCCGCGGCGCGCCCCCGGCACCTGCCGCTCCTCGTCTCCGGCCGCACCCCGCGCGCCCTCGCCGCGGCGGCGGGCCGCATGGCCGACCGGCTGGCGGCGGCCGGTCCCGGCGCGTTCTACGACACCGCCTGGACCGCCACCAGGCGGCGCGCGCACCACGAGCACCGCGCCGCCGTGCTCGCGGACTCCCCCGCCGTCGCGGAACGCGCCCTGCGCGCCCTCGCCGAGGGCCGCCGCGCCCCCTGCGCCGCGACGGCGGCGGCGGTGGGGCGCGGCAGGACGGTGTTCGTCTTCTCCGGCAACGGGTCCCAGTGGCCGGGGATGGGCGCGCGGCTCCTCGCCCGTGAAGAAACGTTCGCGGCGGCCGTCGACGAGGTCGACCGGGAGCTGTCCCGGCACCTGGGCTGGTCGGTGGCCGACACGCTCGCCGCGGGCCCGCACCCCGCCCCCGACCTCGCGGACGCGGCCGTGGCCCAGCCGCTGCTGTTCGCCTACCAGGCGGGCCTGACCGCGCTGCTGCGCGAGCACGGCCTGGTGCCCGACGCGGTGCTCGGCCACAGCGTCGGCGAGATCGCCGCCGCGTGGGCGGCGGGCGCGCTCGACCTGCCCGCGGCCGCGCTCGTCCTCGCCGCGCGCGGCAGGACGCAGAACGCCACGGCGGGCAGCGGCCGGATGGCGGCCGTCGGACTCCCCGAGCGCGAGGCCAGGAAGGCGCTGACCGCGTTCGGCGGCCGCGTGGAGATCGCCGGCGTCAACAGCCCGCGTGACGTCACCCTGGTCGGCCCGGCCGGCGACCTCGCCGCGCTGGGGCGCCGACTCGCCGCCAGGGACGTCTTCTTCCGCATGCTCGATCTCGACTACCCCTACCACAGCCGGGCCATGGACCCCATCGAGGAGCCGCTGCGCGCCGCCCTGGCCGGGCTGCGTCCGCGACGGCCAGGACTGCCGTTCGCCTCGGGGGTGACCGGGACCCTCGTCGGGGACGCGGCCCTGGACGCGGGCCACTGGTGGCGCAACGTCCGCGAGCCGGTGCTGTTCGCCGACGCCACCGAGGCGCTGCTCGCCGAGGGCTGCGACGTCCTGGTCGAGATCGGGCCGCACCCGGTGCTCGCGCCGTACCTGCGCCGCATCACGAACCTGCGGGCCGAGCCCGCCGCCGTCGTGCCCACCTGCCGCCGCGACGACGACGGCCAGGACCGCGTGCGGCACGCGGTGGCCAGGGCGCTCGCCGCCGGAGCGCGCGCCGACTGGGCCGCCGTCTTCCCCGAACCGGGGCGCGTGGTCGACCTGCCCGCCTACCCGTGGCAGCGCGAGCGGCACTGGAACGGCACTCCCGCGTGGTGGTCGCGCGGGCGGGGCGGCGGCCACGACGGCCTCGGCGAGGGCGCCGGCGAGGACGGCGGGCCGCACCCGCTGCTCGGCACCCGGCTGCCGACGCGGGACGCGGCCTGGTCGGGGTCCCCGCACGCCGCCCGCGTGCCGTGGCTGGCCGACCACCGGGTGGACGGGCTCGTCGTGCTGCCCGGCGCGGCCTACCTGGAGATGGGTTTCGCCGCCGCCGGCCGGCTCGCCCCTGGGCCCGTCGAGGTGACGCACCTGGCCATCGGCCGCGCCATGGTCCTGCCCGGCGGCGACGCGCGGGAGCCGGGGCCGCGCGTGCAGGTCGCGGCGGACCGCGACGGGCAGGCGCTGCGGATCTCGACGCGCGCGTCCGAGGACGCCGAGTGGCGCGAGCACGCCCGCTGCCGGGCGCGCCGCCTGCTGCGCGACCGGCCCGCGCCACTGGACGTGGCCGCGATCCGCGACCGGCTCGCCGCGCGGCCGGACGCGGCGCGCGCCTACGGGCGGGCGGCGCGGCGCGGCCTCGCGCTCGGGCCCGCGTTCCGGGTCGTCGAGCGGCTGTGGGCGGGGGACGGGGAGGCCCTGGCCGCCTACGCGGGCGAGGTGGACACGGCCGGCTACCGCGCGCACCCGGCGCTGCTCGACGCCGTGATGCAGACGGGCGCCTTCCTCGCGGCCGAACTCACCGGCCGCGACGCGCTGTTCCTGCCCGCCGCCGTGGACGCCGCGCGCAGCTGGGACCGGCTGCCGAACCGGGGCTGGCTGCACGCGCGCTGCCGCGAGACCACCGGTCATGAGGTCACCTGGGACGTCACGGTCACCGACGGGACCGGACGGGTCGTGATGGAGCTCGCCGGCTGCCGGCTGCGCGTGCTGGCGCGCGCCGGGCAGGCCGCGCAGCGGCTGGCGACCGTGCTGCGCGCCGCGCCGCGGCCGGACACGGCGGCGGCCCGCTGCCCGCTGCCCGCGCCGGGCGCGCTGCTGGCGGCCAGCGCGGCGGAACGCGCCGCCCTGGCCGCGGCGCACCGGGCCGGCCGGCCGGCCGCGGCGCGGGACGCGGCCCGGGACGTCCAGGCGCACCTCGCGGCCCGCGCGCTGGCCCGGCTGGTCCCCGGCACGGCGGACATCACCGTGCCCGGCCTGCTGGCCGCCGGGGTGCGGCCCGCGTACGCGGGCCTGTGCCGGCTGCTGCTCGGCCTCGCCGAGCGGCGCGGGCTGCTCGTGCCGCGGCCCGGGAGCCCCGAGCCCGCCTGGCGCCGGGCCGTGCCGCCCGCGCCCGCCGCCGCGGTGCGCGCGGCGCTCGCGGGGCCGCTGGCGGGCGAGCCGGCGGCGGTGGCCCTGTTCGCGCACTGCGGGGAGCACCTGGCCGACGTGCTGCTCGGGCGCGTCGATCCGGTGGAGGTGCTGTTCGCGGACGCGGACCGGCACCTGGTCGAGCAGTTCTACGGCGACACGGCGGACTGCCGGTTCCACAACGGGACGGCGCGCGCCCTGCTGCGGGCCGCGGTCGCGCGGTGGCCGGCCGATCAGCCGCTGCGCGTGCTCGAAGTGGGCGGCGGCACGGGCGGCATGACGGCCGAGCTGATCGGCGTGCTGCCGCCGGAGCGGACCAGGTACGTCTTCACCGACGTGTCCGCCGCCTTCCTGCCGCGCGCGCGGGCCAGGTTCGCCGGGCACGACTTCGTCGAGTACCGCACGCTCGACCTGGCGGGCGACCCGGTCGCGCAGGGCCTGCCCGAGGGCGGCTTCGACCTGGTGGTCGCGGCCAACTCCCTGCACGTGCCGCCCGACCTGCGGGTCTGCCTGCGCAATGTCGCGCGGCTGCTCGCGGACGGCGGTCAGCTGCTGGCGTTCGAGTTCCACGACGCGAGTCTCGGCGCGGTCGCCTTCGGCCTGCTCGACGGCTTCTGGGCGTTCACCGACGGCGAGTTGCGCGCCGACTCGCCGCTGCTGTCCGCGCGGCGCTGGACCGAGGTGCTGGCCGAGTGCGGCTTCGACGGGGCGTGCCGGGCCGGCGACGAGGCCGGGCCGGGCGCGGAGCCGGCGATGTCGGTGCTGCTGGCCCGCAGGACGCCGCGGGCGCCGCGGCCCCCGGGGGTGCCGGGGCCGCGCCGCCCGGCGCCGCCCACCGCGGAACCGGCGCCCGGCGCCGCCCCCTTCCTCCCGCCCTTCCTCCCGTCCTGCCCCCCGTCCTTCCTCGTGGCCGCCGAACGGCCCGACGCGCCGCTCGCCCGCGCGCTGGCCGCGGCCCTTGGGCCGGCGGCCGGCGGCCCGGTGCCCGTGGTGCCGGCGGAGGAGGCGGCGCGGCGGGCGGACGAGGCGGCCGGGGCGCGCGGCGAGGGGCCGCACGTCGTGCTCCTGCTCGACGAGGACCCGGCCGCGGCGGCGCCGCACGCGGCGCTCGACGAGGCGGTGCGGCGCACCGGCGTGCTGGCCGCGCTCGCGGCCCGCGAAACGTTCGTCTCCGCGCCCGGTGCCGCGCTCACCCTGGTCACCCGGCCGTGCGCGGCCCTGCCCGCGCCCGAGGGCGTGTCCCACGTGCGGGACGCGGCGGCGTGGGCGGCGGCCCGCACGTTCGGCAACGAGCGGCCGTCGGTGGCCGTCCGCCGGATCTCCCTGCACCGCGGGCCCGACCCGGCCGCCGACGCCGCGCGGCTCGCCCTTGAGGTGCTGCGGCCCGCGGACGGCGACGAGATCGTGCTGACCCGGCGCGGGCGCTTCGTGCCCCGCCTGCTGCCCCTGCCCGCCGCCGTCGCCGGTGGCGGCGCGTCCGCCGCCGGTGCCGGCCGCCCCGACCGCACGGACCCCGAGGCGGCCCAGGCGCCGGCCCTTCCCGACGCGCCCGGCACGCCGTGCGGGGCGGGCCCCGGGGGCGGTCCCGGGCCCTGCCGCCTCGACCTGCGGGAGGCGGGCGCCTCGCCCGTGACGTCCTGGGCGGCGGCGCCTGCGCTCGTTCCCGGCCCCGGGCAGGTGCTGATCGAGGTGCGGGCCGCCGGCCTGAACTACCGGGACGCCCTGCTGGCCACCGGCGCGCTGCCGACCGGTGCCGAGGCGGGCGCTTCCGTCGCGCACCGCCTCGGCCTCGAATGCGCCGGCGTGGTCCGCGCGACGGGGGCGGGTGTCGAGGAATTCGCGCCGGGCGACCGGGTGTTCGCCCTGGCTCCCGGCTCCCTCGCCTCCCACGTGGTGACCGACGCGACGTGCGCCGGGCGCCTGCCGGACGCCATGGACTTCGCCGCGGGCGCGACCCTGCCCGTCGTGTGGTTCACGCTGCACCACGGCCTGGTCGAGCTGGCCCGCCTCGGGCCGGGCGAGACGGTCCTGGTGCACGGCGGCGCCGGCGGGATCGGCATGGCGGCGACGCACCTGGCGCGTTCGCTCGGCGCCTCCGTGATCGCGACGGCGGGCACCCCGGCCAAACGCGCCCTGCTGCGGCTGCTCGGCGTCGAGCACGTGCTCGACTCGCGGAGCCTGCGGTTCGCCGAGGACGTCCGCCGGCTGACGGGCGGCCGGGGCGTGGACGTCGTGCTCAACTCGCTCGCGGGCGAGGCACTCACCCGCAGTCTCGAACTCCTGCGCGCCGGCGGCCGGTTCGTCGAGCTGGGCAAGCGCGACGTGTACGCGGACAGTCCGCTGCCGATGCGGCTGCTGCGCGACAACATCAGCCTGTTCGTCGTCGACGCCTCCCGGTTGCCCGCGACCGATCCGGAACGCGCCGCCGCGCGCTTGCGCGCCGTGGCGCGGCACGTCGCCTCGGGTGCCTACCCGGCCCTGCCGCACCAGCTGTGGGAGGCCGACCGCGCCGGCGAGGCGCTGCGCGCCCTGCGGCGCTCGCGGCACCTGGGCAAGGTCGTGATCGACCTGACGCGCGCGCCGCGCGTGGAGCGCGCGGCACCGCCGCCCGCCCGCGACCGGGCGGGCACCTACCTGATCGCCGGGGGGCTGAGCGGCCTCGGCGCCGACACCGCCCGCCGGCTCGCCGCCGAGGGCGCGGGCCACCTCGCGCTGGTCTCGCGCCAGGGCGCGGCGGCGCCCGGCGCGGCGGAACTGATGGCGGAGCTCGGCGCGCTCGGCGCCTCGGCCTCGGTGCACGCGGCCGATGTCGCCGACCGGGCGGCCCTGCGGCGGATCATCGCGGGCGCCGAGGCCGCGGGGCGTCCTGTGCGGGGCGTGGTGCACGCGACCATGCACATCGACGACGCGCCGCTCGCGGAGCTGACGCCCGCGCGGATCCGCGCGGTGCTCGCGCCCAAGCTGCTCGGTGGCGCGCTGCTCGACGAGCTGACCGCGCGCCTGCCGCTCGACCTGTTCCTCGCCTACTCGTCGTTCGCGGCCGGGGTCGGGAACCTCGGCCAGGCCGCCTACGCCGCGGGCAACCTCTGCCTTGAGGCGCTGACCCGCCGCCGCCGCGCCGCGGGCCGCGCCGGGCTCGCCGTGGCCCTTGGCACCCTCGGCGAGACGGGGTTCGCGGCCCGCGACCCGCTGCTGACCGACCGGCTGGCACGCATCGGGGTGCACCCGCTGAGCCCGGCGCAGGTGCACGCCGCGACCGAGGCGTTCATCGCCGCGGGCGTCGCCGCCGGGACGGTGGGCAACTTCGACTGGGACCGGCTGCGGGAGGTGATGCCCACGGTGGGCGCGCCGAGGTTCGCGGCCGTGCTGTCCGGGGGCGAGGGCGGGCGGCACGAGGGCGGCGCGGGGGAGCTGCGCCTGCGGCTGTCCCGCCTCTCCGACGAGGAGGCCGTCGCCGCCGTGACCGACGTGCTGGCCGAGGAGCTGGCCCGGGTGCTGCACACCGAGCCGGGCCGGATCGACCGCGCCCGCCGCCTCGACCGGCTCGGCATGGACTCGCTGATGGCGGCGGAACTCGTGGTCGCGGCACGGCGGCGGCTCGGCTGCGATCTGCCCGCACTCGAAATCATGAACGCGGCGGGGCTCACCGACCTCGCCCGGCGCGCCCTGCTCCGCCTCGGCCGCCCGACACGGAAGGAGTCCACTGGTGCGCGGGGCTGACGGCGCCGAGGTGCGGGAGTTCAGCTACGAAGGCTTCCGGTACGGCTGCCGTGTCGTGCGGGCGCGGCAGCCGCGGCTCGACCCGGTGCTGATCGTCGGCGGGGCGTTCCAGGACAAGGACTCCTGGCGGCAGCACCAGCCGCACTTCGACGCGGTGGCCGACCTGGTCACCGTGGACCTGCCCGGGTGGGGCGCGGCCGACGGCCTGCCCGCGCGCTACGGCTACGACTTCCTCGCCGCCGCGCTCGAACACCTGCTGACCGGCCTGGGCCTCGCGCGGGTGAACCTCGTGGGCACGTCCTACGGGTCGCTCGTGGCCTACTGCCTGGCGCAGCGGTGCCAGGGCCGGGTCGCGCGGATGGTGCTCAGCGGCGCGTTCGACGGCGCTCCCGCGCACGCGAGGGCCACGCACCAGCGCACGGTCGAACTGCTCGCGGCGGGCAGGACGGTGGAGTTCACCGAGGTGATGGTGTCGCTGCTGGCTCCGCGGACCCGCGCGGGCGTCGCGGACGGGCGCAACGACGCGCTCACGGAGATGCTGCGCGCGCAGTTCGGCGGGCTGACGGCCGAGGCCGCCGCCCGGTACGCGGAGAACTCGGCGCGGGTGCTCGCCCATCCGCGGCTGCGCTCCGGTGGGCACCACGTGCCGACGCTGGTGCTCGCGGGCGAACTCGACCTGTGCACACCGCCCGAGACGGGGCAGCGGGTGGCCGACATGCTGCCGGACGCCGTGTTCATGACGGTGCCGGACGCGGGCCACCTGATGTGGCTGGAGCGCCCGCTTGAGTTCGTCCGGCTGCTCGACGACTTCTTCTCCGGGCGCCCCGTGGGCGAACTGGCCTGCGCCGCCAGGTGATCCGGGCGGCGCGCCGGACCGCCCCCCGCGGCGGGGGGCGGCCCGGACGGGCTTCAGGCCGCCCTGGACGGGAAGAACTTGACGCTGCCCGCGCCCTGGGTCTCGAAGCCCTTGCCCGACTGGATGTCACGCGGCAGCGCGTAGGTGCAGGAGCCGTCGCCGTACAGGCGGGCGGTGAACACCGTCGCGTTGAAGCCGCCGATCGCGGGCTCCTCCGGGTCGCCGAGCGGGTAGCACAGGTAGGGCTCCGGCAGGTCGACCGTGCCCTGGTTGCCGCCGACCGTGTGGAACCTCAACTCCCCGGTCTGTGCCTGCGCGGTGCCGCCGGGCCCCGTGACGGCGATGAGGGCGGCGGCGGCCAGGGCGCCCGCGACGTGTCGAATACGCATGGTGTCCTCTCGGGTGGACAGCGCTGCCCCGGGGCAGCGGCTGCGGCGTGGCGCTCCCATCGGCGCCACTGATCACCGCCCTCGCTACCCGGGCCAACAGCCGCCATGCGGCGGGTACTTCGTTCGTGTGGTTCATGTCGCACGACCGAGTGAGGCGCGCGGCACGGCCGTGTGGCACAATCACCCGCAAGGTCACGAGTGACAGCACGCATGGACCCCGGTCCGCTGTCCGGCAACCCTCCTTCCGTGGCGGGGTGCTCCCGGGTGATGACCGGGCCGCGGGCAGCAAGGTCCGCGGCAAGCGCGGATTGTGGGAGCTGTTGCGCCATGACCACTGTGTCCTCCGGTCGTTCCTCGCTGTGCTCCGGGCCGCCGGGACCCGTCGGCCCGGTCCTGCCCGTGCTCGGCGAGGGCGTGCGGGTCCCGCTGACCACCGGCGGAGAGGTGGAGTACGCGGCGCTCGACTACGCGGCGAGCGCCCCCGCCCTGCGCTCGGTCTGGGCGGACGTGGCGGAGTTCGCGCCGCTGTACGCCAGCGTGCACCGGGGCGCGGGACACCTGTCGCAGCGCGCCACGGACCTGTTCGAACGCAGCCGGGCCGAGGTGGCCGCGTTCCTCGGCTGCCGCGCGGCGGACCGGGTGGTGTTCACCCGGTCCACGACCGACTCGCTGAACCTGCTGGCCGCCGCGCTGCCCGCCGGCACGCGGGTGTTCGTGTTCGAGACGGAGCACCACGCGGCGCTGCTGCCGTGGCGCCGCCACCAGGTCACGTTCCTGGCCGCGCCGCGCTCGCCGGACGCGGCGGTGCGCACGGCCGGGGATGCGTTGGCCTCGGCCCCCGCGGGGGTGCCGAAACTGCTGTGCGTCACCGGGGCGTCGAACGTGACCGGGGAGCTGTGGCCGGTGCGTGAACTCGCGGCCGTGGCGCACCGGCACGGGGCGCGCGTCGTGCTGGACGCGGCGCAGCTCGTGCCCCACCGCCCGGTGGACGTCGCCGCCCTGGGCGTCGACTGGGTGGCGTTCTCCGGGCACAAGCTGTACGCGCCGTTCGGCACCGGGGTGCTGGCCGGGCGCGCCGACTGGCTGGACGAGGCGGAACCGTACCTCGCGGGCGGCGGCGCGACCCGGGTGGTCGCGCGCGGCACGGCGGGCGGCGTCGAGGTGGAGTGGGCGCGGGGCGCGGCGCGGCACGAGGCCGGCTCGCCCAACGTGATCGGCGTCCGCGCCGTGGCCTCCGCGTGCGGCGCCCTGGCGGGGGCCGGGTACGAGGCGCTGGCCGGGCACGAGGAGCGGCTGCTCGGGGTGCTGCGCGAGGGCCTGGCCGGGGTGCCCGCGGTGCGGGAGCTCTCGCTGTTCGGGCCGGACGCGCCACGGGTCGCGGTGCTGTCGTTCACCGTGGCGGGGTGGGACGGCGCGGCGTTCGCGCGGGCGCTGTCGGAGCGTTACGGCATCGGGGTGCGCGCGGGGCTGTTCTGCGCGCAGCCGCTGGCGCGGCTGCTGCTCGGCGAGGCGGGCGAGGACGGGACGGCCGGGAACGCCGGGCCCGACGGCTGCGGGGGGCCGTCGCAGGCGGTGCGCGTGAGCTTCGGCGCCGGGACCCCCGAGGAGCACGTGCGGCGCCTGGTGCGCGCGGTACGGGAGTTGGCGGGCTGAGCCCCCGCGCCGGCGGCCCGGCGCGAGGGCGCCCGCGGCGCTCGGGCGGTCAGGCGGACAGCACGGCGGCGAGGCGGTCCAGGGCCCAGACGAGTTCGTCGCGGGTGATGGTCAACGGCGGCGCCAGCCGGATCGTCGAACCGTGGGTGTCCTTGACCAGGACCCCCTCGGACATGAGGCGTTCGCTGATCTCCCGGCCGGTGCCGAGCGCCGGGTCGATGTCGACCCCCGCCCACAGGCCGCGGCACCGGTGGGCCAGGACACCGCGCCCGGTGAGCGCCGTCAGCCCGGCGTCGAGCACGCGGCCGAGATCCGCGGCCCGGCGCTGGAACTCGCCGGTGCGCAGCAGCTCGGTGACCGCCGTGCCCACGGCGGCGGCCAGCGGGTTGCCGCCGAAGGTGGAGCCGTGCTGTCCTGGCCCGAGCACGCCGAGCACATCGCGCCCCGCCACGACGGCGGAGACGGGGACGATCCCGCCGCCCAGGGCCTTGCCGAGCAGCACCATGTCGGGCACGACCCGCTCGTGCTCGACGGCCAGGGTGGTGCCGGTGCGCCCGAGTCCCGACTGGATCTCGTCCGCGATGAACAGCGCGCCCGCGTCCCGCGTCACCGCGCGCACCCCGGCGAGGTAGCCCTCGTCGGGGATGATCACGCCGGCCTCGCCCTGCACGGGTTCGAGCAGGACGGCCGCCGTGGTCTCGTCGACCGCTTCCCGCAGGGCCGGCAGGTCGTTGTAGGGCACGACGCGGAAACCGGGCGCGAACGGGCCGAAGCCCTCGCGGGCCACCGGGTCGGTGGAGAAGCCGACGACGGTCGTGGTGCGGCCGTGGAAGTTGTCCGCCGCCACCACGATCGTCGCCCGGTCGGGCGCGACGCCCTTGACGTCGTAGGCCCACTTGCGGGCGACCTTGATGCCGCTCTCCACGGCCTCGACGCCGGTGTTCATCGGCAGCGTCATGGCGAAGCCGGTCAGCGCGGCCAGGTTCTCGGCGAAGCCGGCGAGGCGGTCGTTGTGGAAGGCCCGCGAGGTCAGCGTGAGCTGGTCGAGCTGGCGGTGGGCGGCCTCGACGAGGGCCGGGTGCCGGTGGCCGAAGTTCAGCGCCGAGTAGCCGGCCAGCATGTCGAGGTAGCGCCGGCCCTCAACGTCCCGTACCCACACGCCTTCTGCGTGGGAGACGACCACGGGCAGCGGGTGGTAGTTGCGGGCCAGCGCGGTGGACTCGGCGCGGATCAGCTCGGCCGACGAGCGCGGGCGGGCGCGGGCGGGCGCTGCGGTCATGACCGGACCTCCTGGGTGCAGCACTTGATGCCCCCGCCGGCCTTGCGCAGTTCCGACAGGTCGACGGGGACGGGAACGTAGCCGCGGCGGCCGAGTTCGGCGACGAGGCCGTCCGCGTGCGGGTCGATGAAGACGTGCCGGCCGTCGGAGACGGAGTTCAGGCCGAACGCCATGGCGTCGGCCTCGGTGGCGAGCACCGCGTCGGGGAACAGCCGGGCCAGCACCGCGCGGCTGCCCGCGGAGAACGCGCCGGGGTAGTACGCGACGTTCTCGTCGTCCAGCGCGAACAGCGCGGTGTCCAGGTGGTAGAACAGCGGGTCGGTCAGGCGCAGCCCGACCGTGGGCACGCCGAACAGCTCCTGGGCCTCGGCGTGCGCGGCCGGCGCCGTTCTGAAGCCGGTGCCCGCGAGCAGCAGGCCGCCCACGGGCACGAGGTCGCCCTCGCCCTCGCAGACGGCCCGCGGCGCGTGCACGTCGAAGCCGGCGGACTTGAACCACAGCTCGTAGGCGGCGCTCTCCGGCTGCCGCTGCGGGGCGAGGAAGCGGGAGCCGAGGACGCGTCCGTCCAGGACGAGCGCCGCGTTGGCGGCGAACACCATGTCGGGCAGGCCGGGCACCGGGGGGACGGTGTCCACGGTGTGGCCGTGGGCGCGGTAGGCGTCCACCAGGGTGTGCCATTGCCGCAGGGCCAGGGCGGTGTCCACCGGCGCGTCCTCGCGCATCCAGGGATTGATGGTGTACCGCACGTCGAAGAACCGGGGTTCGCAGGTCAGGTAGCGCCGGGGGCGCCGCAGGCGCGTGGCTGGCATGTCACCCACGGTAGAAACGGAGCACGGTGGCCGACAAGAAACCACGGTTGCGCGTACACGCGGAAGTGTTGCGTGCTCGGGCCGCTCAGCGGCGATTCGTTTCGTCCGCCGGAGTGGCGGGGCTCGCGCCGGCCTCCGCGCTGTCGGAGAGCAGGTGGGAGAGCACGATGTAGCTGATCGTCTTGTCGATGAACGGCTCGGCCCTGATGCGTTCGAGCACCTCCTCGAAGTGCTGGATGTCCTCGGCCCTGATGTGCAGCAGGGCGTCCGCGCCGCCGGTCACCGTCATCGCCGCCGTGATCTCCGGGTGGTCGCGGACCACCTCGGCCAGCCGTCTCGGCGGGGCGGCGCTGTCGCAGTAGACCTCCACGTACGCCTCGGTGCGCCAGCCGAGCGCGCTGGGCGAGACCAGGGTGGTGAAACCCGTGATCACCTCGGCCTCCCGCAGGCGGTCCACGCGGCGCTTGACGGCCGGGGCCGAGAGCCCGATGGCGGCGCCGATCTCCGCGAAACTGGTGCGCGCGTTCGCGACGAGCGCGGCGACGATCTTGCGGTCGAGGTCGTCGAGTGCCGCCGGGTGACTTGTCATGGTGGGTACCCCTTCGGTCGGCCGAGGCGCGGGACGGTCGGTGCGCCTGCCAGGGGACTACCCGCGCGCGGCCGTGGCCGCGCCCGGCCGGGCGCGCGGGAGCACGCCACCCACCGCGAGCCGGTGGCCCCGAGGGCGCGGCCGGAACCCCCGGCGTCAGCCGGCCCGCGGTTCACCGCCGCCGTCGAGCGCGCCGGTCGCACCCATGGCATCGAGGCACTTCGGCCATGCGGGCCGGAAACACGCCCTTTCCGGCGACCCGCCAGGCGCAGATCCTGACAAAGCAGGGAAGCAGACGGGTCGTCCGAGGGGGCCGCGATGTCCGTACCGCTCTACGTCCCCGTCCTTCCCGTCCGGCAGCACGCGCGACTGGCCTACCTGGATGTCCGGCCGGACCTCCATGCCGCGATGGCCCCGCTGTGGAACCTGCCGCCGTGCCCCGGTGTGCCCCCGGGGGAGCTGAGCGGCGCCCCTTGGCGCAAGGAACTGGACCGGGTCCGGGGAGCGCACCGCCGCCATCCCGGATGGGTCGACGCCCCGTTCGCCGAGGAGGCGCAGATACCGGCGCTGTCGGAGATCCTGTCCGAGTGCACGGCACTCTCCGGACTGCTCCGTCCGGTGACCGGGCCGGAGCGGAGCGCGGCCCAGCGGTCCGCCGCCCTGGAAGCGGCTCGTCGCCACGGCTGCGGGGTGGGCGTCCGCGTGCGCGTCCCGGGTGAGTGGAACGGTGGTACGGCCGAGGACGTCGACCGCCTCCTCGCGCACGCAGAGCCCGATGTGCCCGTCGATCTGCTGCTCGATCTGGGCGCTGTCCTCCCCGGCCGCCCCGACGCCGCCAAGGAGGCCCTGCGCGCCCTCGACGCCCTGTGGCCCTTGGCGGACTGGCGGACAGCCGCCGTTCTCGGCGGAGGCTTCCCGCAGGTCACGAACGAGGTACCGCAGTTGGGCGTACTCCACGAGGAGCCGCGCACCGACTGGCAGGTGTGGCAGGAAACGAGGGCGGGCGACCGTGGCTACGCGCCGCTGCTCGCCTACGGCGACTACGGCGTGCGACCCGTCACCGCGCTCGCCCAGCAGCCGGCCGGCGGAAGCCCGCCCTGGGGAGTCCTGCGCTACACCATCGACAGTTGGTTCGTGCTGTGCAAGGTGTGGAACAGGGGGCCCGACCGCGCGGCGGGAATCCGTGCGGCGGCGCTCCGGATCCGCGAGATGCCCGAGTTCCGGGGTGCGGTCGCCAGCGCCGGGGAGACCTGGTTGCGGGACTGCGCCGAGGGCCCCGCCACATCCAAGGTCGGCACGGGCCAGGCCCCCCACTGGCTGCGGGCCGGGTACATCCAGCACATGACGTACGTCGTCCGCTCTTTGCGTCGGCTCTGACCCGAACGCGTCCCCCGCCTCGGGGCTCACTCGGGCTCAGTCGGACAGCGCCTCCCGCCCGTCCGCGTTCGCCGCGATCCGCCACCCGGTACCCGCGGCGTCCGGCCCACCGCGCACGCCCGGCCCCCCGGCCGCCGGAAGGCGGCCAGGGCAGCGGGCCCGTTGGGAGGCGTGCTGGGCGCGGCGCCGGCGTCAGCCGGCCGCGCCGAGGCCCGTGGGGACGGCGCCGGCGACGCCGTCCGGCGTCGTCCCCACCACGTCGGCCCCGGGAACGTGCCCCGACAGCGCGGTGGGCGTCCCCGACGGCTCGGCGGTGGCCTCGGGCGGCGGCGAGGACGCGGGCGGCGCCTCGTGCCCCGGCCCGCCGTCCTCGTCGCCCGAGGCGGTGAACGCGCCGCCGATGAACGCCGCGACGACCGCCGCGGTGCCGCCGATGAACGCCGCGCCGAGCGCGGTCGTGACTCCGGTGGAACGCTTGCCTCGCTGCCCCACGATCCGCCCCTTTGCCCGCCCGGCCCGATGCCCAGAAGCTACTGCCACGGCCGCGATCCCGCCACGTGTCCGCGCCAGTTCACGCGAAAGCTCATCGGGCGGGGGCGACGGCACGCCGCGCGGGCGCGACGGCTCGACCGGCCTACGGTGGGAAAACGGTCAAGGCCAGTCCACGGTTCCCCGAAGGAGCGCCTTCATGAGCGACACCACCGAGTACGACGTCATCGTCATCGGCGCAGGTCCGACCGGCGAGAACGTGGCCGACCGGGCCCGCGCCGCCGGCCTGTCGGCCGCCATCGTCGAACGCGACCTGGTCGGCGGCGACTGCTCGTACTGGGCGTGCATTCCCAGCAAGGCCCTGCTGCGCCCGTCGGCGGCGCTCGACGCCGCCCGCGCCGTCGCCGGGGCGCGCGAGGCGGTCACCGGCCGACTGGCCGCGGCGGCGGTGCTGGCCAGGCGCGACACGTTCGTCTCCGGCTGGAACGACGAGGGGCAGGTGTCGTGGCTTGAGTCCGCCGGCATCGACCTGATCCGCGGGCACGGCCGCCTCGACGGCCCGCGCCGGGTGGCGGTGGAGACCTCGGGGGGCGGGGTCCGCCGGCTCCTCGCGCGCCACGCCGTGGTCCTGGCCCCCGGCAGCGCGGCGGTCGTGCCGCGGCTGCCCGGTGTCGCGGAGGCGCGCCCGTGGACCAGCCGCGAGGCGACGAGCGCCACCGAGGTGCCGGACCGGCTGGCCGTGGTGGGCGGCGGCGTGGTGGGCGTGGAGATGGCCGCCGCCTGGGCGGCCCTGGGCTCACGGGTCACGCTGCTCATGCGCGGGGAACGCGCGCTGCCGCGCATGGAGCCGTTCGCCGGCGAACTCGTCACCGAGGGGCTTGAGCGGCGCGGCGCAACGGTACGCGCCGGGGTGTCCGTGACGGGCCTGGTGCGGCCCGGCGGCTCGGGGCCCGTGACGCTGTCGCTCGACCCCGGCGGGGAGGCGGCACTTGAGGTGGACGAGGTGCTGTTCGCCACGGGCCGGCGCCCGCTGACGGACGACATCGGCCTCGCGAGCGTGGGCCTCGAACCGGGCTCGTGGCTCGATGTGGACGACGCCCTGCGGGTCCGGGGCGTCGAGGGCGACTGGCTGTACTGCGTGGGCGACGCGAACCACCGGGCGCTGCTCACCCACCAGGGCAAGTACCAGGCGCGCGTCGCCGGCGCGGTGATCGCGGCGCGCGCGGCGGGCGACGCGGTGGACGGCGCGGCCTGGGGGCCGCACGCGGCGACGGCCGACACGGCGGCGGTGACGCAGGTGGTGTTCACCGAGCCCGAGGTGGCCTCGGTCGGCCTCACCGCGGCGGACGCGGAGCGGGCCGGGCGGCGCACGCGCGTGGTGGACTACGACCTGGGCGACGTGGCGGGGGCCTCGTTGTTCGCCGACGGGTACACCGGCCGGGCCAGGATGGTGGTGGACCTGGACCGGGGCCACCTGATCGGGGCCACGTTCGTCGGGCCGCAGGCGGGCGAGCTGCTGCACGCGGCGACGATCGCGGTGGCCGGCGAAGTGCCCGTGGAGCGGCTGTGGCACGCGGTCCCCGCGTTCCCCACGATCAGCGAGGTCTGGCTCCGGCTGCTCGAAACCCTCCGCGGCTGACCCGCGGTCCCGGGGGACGGAAAACGGCGTGCCCCCGCCGTCCCCCGGGCACTAGCATGCCCGCCGTGAGGTGATCTCCCGGTGGCCGCCGCGCGCGGCCACGCGACGTCGGACCTGTACCTTCACCGCGGCCCCGGGTGCCGCGGTCGCTTCGACGCGGAGTCATCACCATGCCGTACGACATCTCGTTCGACGCCCTCCTCGACCGGGCGAACGCCGACCCGGCCGTCCTCGGCGTCCTGCTGTCCGGGTCCCGCGTCCACGAGGGGCTGGCGACCGCACGTTCCGACCACGACCTGTGGGTGGTCACCGCCGACGGGGCGCACTCCCCGATCCGCGCGTGGCACGGGTTCCGCTCCGCACGGCTGGACGTGGTCGTGCTGAGCCTGGCCGAGTTCCGCCTGCGCGGGCTGCCGGGCGACGCGCAGTCCTGGAGCCGTTACGCCTTCGTGCACGCGCGCGTGCTGACCGACCGGCTCGGCGGCGGGATCGGCCGCGTCCTGGACCGGAAGCGGACCTTGACCGCGCGGGAGGCGAGCGCTCACGCGGCCGGCCATCTCGACGCCTACGCCAACCAGACCTACCGGTCGATGAAGAACCACCGCGCGGGCCGGGCCGGCCTGGCGCACCTCGACGCGGCCGAGGCCGTGCCGTTCCTGCTGGAGACGCTGTTCGCCCTGCACGCGCGGGTCCGGCCGTACAACTCCTACCTGGAGTGGGAGCTGCGCCACCACCCGCTGGGCGCGCGCGTGTGGGAGGGCGAGCGGCTGCTGCCGCGGCTGCGCCGCGTGGTGGCCGACGGCGACCGGGCGACGCAGCGCGCGCTGTTCGCGGATGTCGAACGGGCCGCCCGCGCGGGCGGCCACGGCGGGGTGCTCGACGCGTGGGGCGCGGATCTCGAACTCATGCGCCCGTAGCCCGTAGGGGTGGACGGGCGCGGAACGGCCGCCCTCAGCCCGCCGGCCCGCCGCCCGGCAGGTACCTCTCGCACATCTGCCTCAGGAAGTCGTCCCACGTCTCGTCGCCGACCGCGCAGTCCCCGGGGCGCGGGAGGGGCGGCGCGGTCGGCGCCGCCCCGGGCCCGTCCGGCTCCTCGGCGGCGGGCGCGCGGGGCGCGGGGGCGGGCGGAGGCGGCGAGGGCGCGGGCTCCGGCGCGGGCGGCGGCGACGGCCTGGTCAGGCCCTCGCGCGGCGAGGGCTCGGTCCACCCCGCGTCCGGTTCCGGGGCGGGCGGCACGGCGTCCTCGCGCACGAGTGCCGGCCCCGGCCCGCCGCCGTCGGGCGGCGGCGGGCCCTCGGCGCCGCAGCCGGTGGCCGCCAGCAGGGCGGTCAGGGCCGCGGCGGGCAACGACCATGGGGATGTGGGCATTTCGTGGTCCCTCCGGGCTGTCCTGGCGTGCCGGACACTCTCCCAGACCCGGCCGCCGCCCGGTGCCCGGCGACGAGGGCCCGCCCCGGCCCGTTGCCCGCCGGGACGGGACGGGACGCCGCCCGGTGCGCGGCGGCCCGTCCGCTCGGATCAGGCCATGGTCACCGGGGCCTGCAACTCCGTCACCCAGTCCTCCCGGTCCTCGGGGCACTCCAGGGTCACCTCGCGCGGGTACCCGGCGGGCCGGTGCCCGCCCGCGTCGATCCAGCGGGCCAGGGCCTGCGCGGTGGGGAGCACGGCGTCCATCGAGCCGCGGTGCACGATGGTCGCCGCCCGGTCGACGGCCGGGAGGTCCAGGACGCGGAAGGCACCGTCCCGGAGCGGCGCGGAGACCTGGACGGCGGCGTGGACTCTGATCCTGCCGCCGCCCTCGGGGGCGTCCTCGTAGTACGCGATTCCGGGCCCCGTCGGCGCGATGCCCGCGGCGTCCAGGTGCCGGAACAGCTCGTCGTAGAGCGGCCCGATGACCGGGCCGATGTCCTCGGGCTCGAAACTCGGTGCGATGGCGGTCAGTTCCGCCACGCGGACGGCGGGAACGCGTTTGACGACGACGTCGTTGGTGGGCATCTGCCCCTCGCTCTCGATCGCTCGGAGTCTCGCCTCGACCTGGAGCAGCCGCGCGCTCGCGGCGGCCATGGCGGTTTCCAGCTCGGCCCGTCGCAGCCGCAGCATGCCGCGCAGCTCCTCCGCGCCGACCTTCTCGTCCACGACGTCACGGACCTGCCTGAGCGTGAACCCGAGGTCCTTGAGCGCGATGATCCGGTTGAGGCGGGCGAGCTGCGCGGCGGTGTAGTAGCGGTAACCGCTCGCGGGGTCGACGTGGGCCGGGCGCAGCAGACCGGTCGCGTCGTAGTGACGCAGCATCCGGACCGACACGCGGCCGTGCCTGGCGAAGTCTCCGATGGTGAACATGGTGTCTCCGAGCCGACCGCCTGACACGGTGTGAGGGTCAAGAACCGGGGGCGCCGCCGGATGGGTCGGCCCCGGCGGGACGTTACCCGAGGCGCGGGCCAGGGCGGGGGGCGCCGCCGGCGGGCGGGCGAACGGGGAAGGGCCGTTCGCCCGCCCGCGTGCCTCACCCCACCTCGGTCCAGGTGAACGCGACGTCGTCGCCCTCTTCGAGGAGGAACTGGCAGCCGCCGACCGGCGTCTCGACACCGTTGACGGTGATCAGGTAGAAGAAGTCGGCGTTCTGGGAGTAGCCGTCTATCTCGGTGACCAGGTAGTCGTCGAACGACGCGTACCAGACGCCGTCCCAGTCGAACCCGTCGGCCGCCGCCGCGTCGTCGAGCGCCGCGGTGGGCGTGGCGCCCGGCGCGGGGTTGGCACCGCCGTTGGTGCCGTCGCACAGGTGGTCGCCGCCGGTCAGCGGGCTGACGATGTGGCCGTCGGTGCTGATCGCGTCGTCGTAGATGACGCCGTTGGGACCGGTGAGGGTGAGGTTGACCGTCACCGGCGCCGCGGCCGTCGCGGGAGCCGCGGTGGCCGGCGCGGCGGCGGCGAGGACGGCCAGCGCGGCGGCCGTGGTGACGGCGGCGCGGCGCGGCGGGCCCGCGAGCGGCGAGCGGCGGGGGTGACGGGGCGCGTGCGTGGGCGTGATGGGCACGGTGCGTTCCCTTCTGAGGTGGACGTGCGCGTGAGGTGGAGGTGCGGGAGGTGCCGACGGCCGTCAGGCCGCCGCGCGGCGCTTGCGGGCGATCAGGTAGGCCGCCGCGCCGCTGAACATGAGGGCGATGGCCGCCCAGACGAGTGGCTGGGTGCCGGATGCCCCGGTGCCCGCGAGGCTGCCGTCGGGCGAGAGCCCGCCGGACGCGGTGCCGCCCTGGGCCGCCGCGCCGCCGGTGGCGGTGCCGGGGCCGTCCGTGCCGGATGCCGCGCCCGAGGTCGTGGTGCCGCCGGAGGTGGTGCCGCCGGAGCCGTGGGTCGAGGTGCCGTCCGCCGTGCCGCCGCTCAGGGCGCCGCCCTCGTCCGAGCCGCCCTCGTCCGAGCCGCCGGAGCCGTCCGACGTGCCCTCGGCGCCCGCCTGCGCGCCGCCGGCGCCGGTGTCGCCGCCCTGGTCGCCGCCGCCCTGGTCGCCGCCGCCCTGGTCGCCGCCGCCCTGCTGCCCGCCGTTGTCCTGCCCGCCGTTGTCCTGGCCGCCCTCGTCGGAGCCGCCGGGGCCGCCGGGGCCGCCCGGGGAGCAGTCGGTGGCCACCGTGCCGGGCGCGGCGTCCGCGCCGTCGACGTCGCCCAGCGCCACACCCGCGAGGGCGGGGATGGCCTGGGCGGTCGCGCGCAGTGCCATGCCGTCCGCGACCGGTTCCATGTAGCCGACGGCGCCGCGGTCCGCCGCGGGCGCGTCGCAGCCCGCCTGCATGGTGAGCAGCCAGTCGACGCCCTCGGCGGCGGCCTGCTGCCTGCCGCCGGCGGCCAGGGCCTGGACGGCGAGCGCGGTGGAGTTGGAGTTCGGGGCGCTCCTGGCGTTGTAGCCGAAGCCGCCGTTGTCCTGCTGCTGCCCTTCGAGCCAGTCGAGGCCGGGTTCGGCGTCGGCGGTGCGGCCCACGGCGAGCAGGGCCTGCACGGCCATGCCGGTGCTGTCGGTGTCGGAGGTGCAGCGGTCGGGGTTGCGGCGCAGGGACAGCGGGTAGCCGCCGTCGGCGCAGCGCGTGGAGGAGAGGAACGCGACGGCGCTGTCCGGCACGTCGCCCGTGCGGTCGAGCGCGAGGACGGCGAGGGTCTGGGTGAACTGGTTGGACATGTCGCCGGCCGGGCCCGCGTCGCTGAACCTGCCGGTCTCCTGGAGCGTGCCGAGCAGCGTGGCGGTCAGGTCCTCGCCGCCGAAGTCGGCGGGGTCGCGGTGCTGGACGGAGGCGACCAGGGCGAGTTTGGCGACGCCGCCGGCGAAGACGGTGCCCTCGTCACCGCGGGTGATGTACGCGGCGGCCTGCTCGGCGAGCCAGTCCGTCGCGCGTTCCGAGACCTCGCCGGCCGTGCCGGTCGAGGCCAGGCCGAGCACGATGTCGGCGGTCAGGCCGTGGTCGCCCGAGGCATGGGTGCCGTCGGTGAGCTGGGTGGTGGCCCAGGTGGCGGCTGCCGCCGCCGGATCGGCGAACCCGGTGCCGTTGTCCGCGTGGGAGGCGCCACCGGGGAGGAGCAGGGCGGCGGTCAGGGCCACCGGGATCAACGCCGCGGCGCGGCGCGGGAGTCTCTTCGTCCGCAGGGTCATGGGCTGAGTGCTCTTTCCTCGTCGGTCGGTCCGTGGACGGCGCAGGCGCGGGGTCCTGGCCCGGCGTCGGACGCGGGCCCCGCCGGTCCCGGGTCCGTTCCCGGGCCAGGGGCGGTGCCCGCGGGCGCGGCGGTGAAGGTGACGGGCGCGTCGAAGGCGGCCCTGCGGGCGGCGCGGCGCAGGGTGATCAGCACGGCGGGGCCGAGCGCGCAGATCGCGACGGCGTTGGTCACGGCCCTGCCGGTGTCCCAGCCGAAGGTCGAGGTGGCCAGGGTGTAGAGGACGAAGGTGCGCAGGTTCTCCAGCGGCCCGGCCTCGGGGTCGATGGACAGCTGGGTGTCGGGGCCGGTCGCGAAGGGCCAGAACCACAGGTTCATCACGAAGCCGAACGCGTAGGCGGCGAGGACCCCGTACGCCGCCAGCAGCGCGATCTCGGCCCGGCCGGTGAGCCGGCGCGGCAGCAGCCCGGCGCCGAGGCCGACCCAGCCGGCGGCCATCATCTGGAACGGCAGCCACGGGCCGACGCCCGCGGTCAGCAGCGCGGAGGCGAACAGGGAGATGGCGCCGAGCGCGTAGCCGAAGCCGGGGCCGAACACCCGCCCGGCCAGGATCAGCAGGAAGAAGACGGTCTCGATGCCGGCCGTTCCGGCGCCGAGCGGGCGCAGGGCGGCGTTGACCGCTGCCAGCACGCCGAGCAGCGCGAGGGTCTTGGGGTCGATGCCGCCCTCGGAGATCTCCGCGAGCACGAGCGCGAGGACCACCGGGAGCAGCAGCACGAACAGCAGCGGCGCGTGGCCCGCGTGCGCCGTCGCCTCGGGTTCCGGCGGGGCGATCAGCGGCCAGCAGAACATGGCGAGGCCGATCAGCCCGGCCAGCGCGAGCACGACGGCGGCCCGCGGCCCGACCCGCAACGCGGTGGTCCGCTGGGGCAGTTCGGGGGGCGGGGTCACGGTGCCACCTCCGCTCCCGCGAGGGCGCGCGCGACCTGCCGCGGCGTCAGCCACGGCTCGGGGCGCAGCACCTTGGCTACCTGCGGCGCGAACGAGGGCGAGGAGCAGACGACTTCGGCCGTCGGGCCGTCCGCGACGAGGTCGCCGTCGGCGAGCACGGCGACGCGGTCGGCGGTGGCCGCGACGAACTCGACGTCGTGCGTGGCGATCAGCACCGAGCCGCCCTCGTCCGCGAGGTCGCGCACGATGCGGCCGAACGCGCGCTTCGCGTGGTAGTCGAGGCCGCGGGTCGGCTCGTCGAGCAGCATCACGCGGGGCGCGGCGGTGAGTTGGACGGCGAGTACCAGCGCGAGGCGCTGTCCCTCGGACAGATCGCGCGGGTGCTGTGCGCCGCGCACGCCCGGCGCGAGCCGGTCGAGCAGTGCGCGGCAGGTGCCCGCCGCGGCCTCTGACTCGCGATCGGCCTGGGCGCACTCGGCGTCCACGGTCTGGAGGTAGAGGAGGTCGGCGGCGGACTGCGGCACCAGGCCCACCAGGGCCCGCGCCTCGTGCGGCGGAAGGTCGCCCGGGTCGCTGCCGGCCACCTCGACCGTTCCCGAGCGGCGCGGGCCCGAGCCCTGGAGCGCCCACAGCAGCGAGGACTTGCCCGATCCGTTGCGGCCCATGAGCGCGGTGACCTCGCCAGGACGCAGCGCCAGGTCGACCTCGCGGACGGCGACGGCGGCGCCGTAGGCGACGGTGACGCGGCGCGCGTCGAGCGCGGGCGCGCCGGTGGCCGCGGGGCGCGGCGGCGCGGCCGGCCGGCGGCCCGCCAGCCGCTCGCGCAGCGCGGGCGCGTGCCTGCGGGCGTCGCGCACGGACAGCGGCGGCGGCTGCCAGCCGGCGATCCGGCCGAGTTCGACGACGGGCGGGGCGACGTCGCAGGCGCCGATCAGGTCGGCGGGCGGCCCGTTCCTGACCGTGCCGTCGCCCGGCAGGTGGAGCAGCCGGTCGGCGTACTGGAGGACGCGTTCCATGCGGTGCTCGGCGATCAGCACGGTCGTGCCGAGGTCGTGCACCAGGCGCAGCACGGCGGACAGGACGTCCTCGGCGGCGGCCGGGTCGAGGGCCGAGGTGGGCTCGTCCAGGACGAGGACGGCCGGGTGGGCGGTGAGCACGGCGCCGATGGCGACGCGCTGCTGCTGGCCGCCGGAGAGGGTGCGCAGGGCGCGGTGCCTGAGGTCGGCGATGCCGAGCAGGTCGAGCGTTTCCTCGACGCGTTTGCGCATCGTTTTCGGTCCGATGGCCAACTGCTCCATCCCGTAGGCCAGTTCCTCCTCGACCGTGTCGGTGACGAAGCCGGCGAGCGGGTCCTGGCCGACGACGCCGACGAGGTGGGCGAACTCCTGCGGGGAACGGCTCTGCGTGCTGTGGCCGGCCACGGTCACGCGGCCGGAGAGCCGGCCGCCGGTGAAGCGGGGCACCAGGCCGTTGACGGCGCCGAGCAGGGTGGACTTGCCGACGCCCGTGCGGCCGGCGACCAGGCACAGCTCGCCCTCGGGGATGTGCAGCGAGACGCCGGAGAACGCGGGGCGCGGCGCGCCGTGGTAGGTGAAGCCGACCTGGTCGAAGACGATCACGCGACGGCCTCCCTCGGCCGCGGCAGCGGCGGTGGCGGGGCGAGATGGGCGGGGAGCAGGCCGGCCAGCACGGCGAGCACGGGGAGCGCGGGCACCTCGGGCCAGGCCAGCGGGGTCAGGGAGGGGTAGAGGTCGGCCGGATCGACGCGCGTGGAGAGGTACATGAGGGCGGCGGCGGCCAGTCCCGAGCCCGCGGTGACCAGTTCACCGGCGCGCCACCGGTCGGGGCGGTAGCTGCTGCGGCGCACGCGGCGCCCGCCGAGGACGAGCCCGGCGACGGCCGCGCCGGTGCCGGCCAGCAGCAGCGGCAGGCCGAGGTGGCGCGGCGCGGAGGAGTCGAGGACCCCGTACAGGCCGGCGGCGATGCCGAGCAGGCCGCCGATGACCAGCACGCCGACGACCAGGCGCGCCCGCGGCGGCGCGTCGCCGGTGCGGCCGTAGCCGCGCGAGGCCATGGCGGCGGCCAGCGCGAGCGAACGGCTCAGGGCGTCCTCCAGCACCGGGATGAGGATGCCGCGCAGCGCCCGGCGGCCCTTGTCCTTGGCCCCGCGCAACCGGCGGGCGCGGCGCACCCGCCCGACGCTCTCGACGAGTTGGGGCGCGACGCTCAGGGCGACGACGACGGAGGTGCCGACCTCGTACAGCGCGCCGGGCACGGCCTTGAGCACGCGCTTCGGGTTGGCCAGGGCGTTGGCCGCCCCGAGGCAGATGACCATGGTGGCCAGTTGGAGTCCGTCGTAGAAGCCGCCGAGCACCTCCTCGGCGGCGACGGGGCCGAGCAGGCGGATGCCCGCCGCCGCGTCGGGCAGCGGGATCTCCGGCAGCGTGAACAGGATGGTCTCGCCCCGGCCGCCGCCGAAGACGACGCGGAACAGCACGCGCATCACGACGATCACGGCGCCGAAGACCAGGTACATGCGGAACGACAGGGCCCACGGCGCGTCCGTGCGGCGCCGCACGACGACGTACCCGGCGACCGCGAGCAGCAGGGCGAGCAGCAGGGGGTTGGTGGTGCGGCTCGCCGCGACGGCGAGCCCCAGGGCCCACAGCCACCACGCGCCGGGGTGGAGGGCGCGGGGCAGCGGCCCGCCGGTCAACGCTCGCCGCCGGGCGCCGCCGCGCGCCGCCTGCGCCAGGCGGCGAAGCCGCCGGCCGCGACCAGCGCGGCCAGCAGGCCGAGCGCGGCGACCGTGGAGGCGGAGGGCCCCGAGGAGGCGGGGGCGTCGGCCCGGTCCCGCGCGAACTCCTCGTCCTGGCCCGACCATTCGGCCGCCTCGGTCGGCGCGGGCCCTGGCGGCTCGGTGGTCGCGGTGTCCTCGGGGCGGCCGGTGTCCTCGGCCTCCCGGTCCTCCGCCGGCTGTTCCGTTTCCCCGGTGCCTTCGGCCGGCGGGGTGGCCGGGTCCGGCGCGCGGAGGTCCTGGCCGGGGCCCGGGTCCTGGTCCGGCGCCCGGGGCGCGTCCGGGCCGGGCGGCGCGTCGGGCGGCGGCACCGCGCCCCCGGGACCGCCGTTGCCCGAGGAACCGCCGGGGGCGCGGGGGCTGTCCTGGCCACCGGGACCGCCGGGGTCGCCGGGACCACCCGGGCCGCCGGGACCACCCGGGCCGCCGGGGGCGTCGTCGTCCGTCGCGGGGCGCACCGGTGGGACACCGGGTGGCGGCGCCGTGTCGCCCTCGCGGTCCAGGGAGAACGACCAGCCCTCGAAACTGCCCTCGGGCGGCGTCCTGTAGGTCGCGCCGCGCTGGCTGTAGGTCCACTCCCCGCCGTTGGGCGCGTGCCAGTACGACCAGTAGGCGGAGGCGGGCGGGGTGTCGACGCAGGGCTCGGCGTCCGGCCCCGGACGGTCGTTGATGCGGCAGATGAACGAGTCGCCCCACCGGTTGGTGCCCGCGACCTCGAACCCCGCGCCGCGCAGCGCGTCGAGGCCGTCCGCCGCGCCGCCGGGCGCGCAGCGCACGACCCGGCCGCCGCCGAGTTCGCGGAAGTCCACGACCACGGTGACGCCCGAGTCGCCGGGGCAGAAGCCGGGGGTGCCGGCCGCGGGCCTGGCGGCGAGCGCCGTGCCGGGCAGCAGCACGGGGAGAAGGGCGAGCAGCACGCCGGCAACGGCGGCTCGCAGTCCGGCGCGGGGCATCGCGTACCTTTCGGTGCGGCGGCGCGAGCGCCCGGCGCGGCCGGGACCGGCATGCGAAAACCCCTGGCGCGTTCGGTGAAGGGAACGGCAGGGGCCGACGGGCCGGTTGGCCGAGGGCTCCACGCTGCGAACCATGACAGTGGGAGGCGGTCTCACATGCGGCGCGAGCGATCCGACTCACGGCGCCCCCGGCGCCGTTCACGGTTGCAGGTCAGTGCCGGATTCCCACCGGCTTCCCTCGGCCACACGCGTGTGCAGTTGTCGATCCGCCGTGCGACGGAACCCGCTCAGGATACGGCCCGGCACGGCCTCGCCGCCAGGCCCCGTCGGCCAACTCCGTTGGGCAGAGACGGACTTCGGCCGCGAACGCGACCCCACGCGGTGCCTCTCGGAAGCACCCCGCAGCGCGGTTCCCCCTGGTCGGCGGGCACCGGACCCGGGCCGGACGGCGTCGCCCTCCTCCCCGGCACGCACGCGCCCGCTGACCGGTGCCACCGGTACTCGCCCGACGGAGTCGGGGAACACCGCTTAGAGTCGGAGCCATGGGTGAGGACACGACGAGCGTGCGGGTCGACGCGTGGATCTGGGCGGTGCGGCTGGCCAAGACCCGTTCCGCCGCCGCCGCGGCGTGCCGGGCCGGGCACGTGCGGGTCAACGGCGAGCGCGCCAAGCCGGCGCAGGCCCTGCGGCCGGGCGACGAGGTGCGCGTGCGGCAGCCGGGCAGGGAGCGGATCGTCGTGGTGTCCAAGCTGCTGCGCAAGCGAGTGGGCGCCGCGGTCGCCGCCGAGTGCTTCGTCGACAACAGCCCTCCCCCGCCGCCCCGCGAGCTGACCGTGGCGGTGCCGGTGCGCGACCGCGGCGCGGGCCGGCCGACCAAGCGCGAGCGGCGCGACATGGAACGGCTGCGCGGCCGGCCGTGACGGAGTCGTTGACCGGACCACAGGAGGACACGCCGGGGAGACGCGTATCCCCTGCCTGGCCTGGTCGGTAGACCTCGCGCACCTCGAACGGTGAAGAAGCGCACAGGTGTCGTTGGACGAGGCGACTCGTGATGTCCGGTCGATCCGCCTGCCCCGGTGGAGCGTGTGGCGGCTGTCGAAAGTGTCGTGCCGTGGCCGGTCCCATCACCCGGACGTCGGCAGGGACAAACGATGCAGTCCTGGAAGCGACTCCGAGCCGTACCACCTCCGCCATGCCGTCTCCGGCTCCAAAAGACGTGTCTTTCGACTTCAGTGGACTCGACCTGGTCAGCGGTCGGTGTCGGGCGTGAGGCCGCTGGGCAGCGGGACGCGGGCAGCCGCGCAATCGCACGCGATAAATCCGGTGCCGTCGGCGATCGTCCCCGGGATACTGGTCGCCCATGGATGAGGTCGAAGTCGTCGTCGCTCATTCCGAGCGCGCGACTCTGCGCGTCGGCGATGTGTTCCTGAAGGTGGACGCCGATCAGGCGCGCATCGACGTCGAGGTCGAGGCGATGGCCCTGGTGCCGGTCCCGACCCCGGAGGTCCTGTGGCGCAAGCCGCCGGTGCTCGCGATCGCCGCACTCCCAGGGACGGCGCTCGGCCGCCTCGGTGAGCCGTCGACCGCGTCCCCGGCGGCGTGGGCCGCGGCGGGTGCCGCCATCCGGAAGGTGCACGAGGCGCCGTTGCCGCCCTGGCCCGGTCGGCGCCGACGGAATCCCGACGAGTGGGCGGCGGATCTCGACGGCGAGTGCGAGTCGCTCGTGGCGAACGGCGTCCTGCCCGCCGACCTTGTCACCCGCAACCGCCAGGTCGCCGAGGCCGCGCTCCGGCCGTGGACTCCGGTGTTCACGCACGGCGACTTGCAGATCACTCACGTGTTCGTCGACGGCGACGAGGTCACGGGCATCATCGACTGGTCCGAGGCGGGCCAGGGTGATGCCCTGTTCGACCTCGCCATCCTGACGCTCGGACACGAGGAGCACCTGGGTGACGTCGTCGCCGGCTATGGCGCGGACGTCGACCTCGACGTGATCCGCGCGTGGTGGTCGTTGCGAAGCCTGCTGGCAGTTCGCTGGCTGGTCGAGCACGGTTTCGACCCCTTCGCGCCGGGCTGTGAGGTCGACGTGCTGAGATCCCGGATGTGAGGCGCGAGCCCGACTGCTACGAGAGCCCAACTCCTGGGGCGGAAACTCCCAACGGTCCCGGTGCACGGCACGAACAGGATCCCGCACAGCACCTTGCGACCGTCCAGACGCCTACGGCCCGGGCGCGGTCCTCCTCGTCCCCGACTGGCCCGCACCCCTCTCCGACCAGCATCAACGAGGACTGGCACACCGTCGTTCCCGGAGTTCCGGAAGCCTCATGTCGTTGGGAGTCGTTGGTCCGGAAAAGCCCGTCGTCAGTCGGTGACGCTGCTGTCGGCGCGGTAGGCGAGGTCGTGGTACTCGGGGTGCCGCGCCAGCCAGCCGGAGATGAACGGGCAGGGCGCCAGCACCCGCAGGCCGCGCTCGCGCGCGTCGTCGAGCGCCGCCCTGGCCAGGGCGCTGCCGATGCCGCGGCCCTTGTAGGCCCCGGACACCTCCGTGTGCGGGTACACGGCGAGGTCGGCGGTGCGCATGTAGTCGGCGAAGCCCGCCCGCTCGCCGTCGACCCATGCCTCGAAACGCGAGGCGTCCCGGTTGTCGCGGACGGTGGGCGTCGCACTGCTCATGGTGATCTCCTCACGTGGCCGCGCCGGTGCCCCGGCCCGGGAATCCGGGCCGGGGCGCGAAGCGCCGTGAGGGCCGGGTTACCGGCGCGCGCGATTCGACACGTTCACGCGCCGCGCTCGTCGAGCAGGTCCGCCATGAGCGCGATCTCCGACTCCTGGGCGTCGACCATGCCGGCCGCCAGGCGCGTGATCTCCTCGGTGTCCGCCTGCGCCACCGCCGCCTCCGCCATCTCGACTCCCCCCTGGTGGTGGACGGTCATCAGCTCCAGGTAACGGATCTCCGCGTCGCGCCCCTCCGCGGAACGCAGCGCGGCCAGGTCCTCGTCGCTCGCCATGCCGGGCATGGCACCGCCGCCGGCGTCGGCGGCCGTCCCGTGCCCGTGCCCCGCCATCCACCGCATGGGCTCGTTGGTGCTCTTGGGCAGATCCCACATCTCCAGCCAGCCGAGCATCATGCCCCGCTGGTTGGCCTGGGTGTTGAGGATGTCGTAGGCGAGCAGCCGCACCTCCTCGTCGTCGGTGCGGTCGCGCACGATGAGCGACATCTCGACGGCCTGCTGGTGGTGGACGGCCATGTCCCGGGCGAACCCGGCGTCGGCCGAGTCGTCCCCGGGCGCTTCCGAAGACGACGAGGGCGCCAGTGCGGAGACCGCGATCAGGACGGCCGCGACCAGGCCGGTGAGGCCGCTCGCGGTCACCAGCGCCCGGCGGCCGGTCACTGGTCCATGCCGCCCGTGCAGGCGGCGCCGGGCTCGGGGGTCTGCGGGCCCTGCACGTAGGCGTCGAAGAACTCGCCGACCCGCGGGTCGTCCGCCGTGTCGAGCTGAAGCTGGGCGCCCCACGCGGTGAGCGTGATCGGCGACTCCTGGTCGTTCTTCGGGCTCATCAGCGAGTAGGAGGTGGAGGACACGCGCTCGCTCAGGGTCTCCAGGTCGGCCTCGGCCGCGGACTCGTTGTACGTGACCCAGACCGCGCCGTGTTCGAGGGAGTGCACCGCGTTCTCGTTCGGTATCTCCTCCTCGTAGACGTCGGCGTCGCAGTTCATCCAGACCTGCGAGTGCTCGCCGCCCGCCGGCGGGTTCATCGGGTAGTCGACCGCGGTCTCGACGTGGTCGCGGCTGAGGTCGGACCAGGTCTCGACGCCGGTGATGTCGGCCGGCTCACCGGGCTGGGCCGTGTTGTCGCTGTCGCCGTCGTCGGAGGAGGCGACGATGAAGGCGCCGCCGATGACCAGGGCGACGACGATCGCGACGCTCGCGACGATGGTGAGCAGGCGGTTGCGGCGGTCGCGGGCCCGCTCGCGGCGGCGGGCCTCCTCGATCTTCGCGCGCCGTCCGACAGCGGCGCTTTTCTTGTTCTTCTTGGCAGCCATGGCAACGTCCTCGGCGGAAGGGTGGGGAACGGGGGGCGTCGTGCGCGGGCGCACACGGCGGTGCGCGCCCGGTGGGGCGGTTGGGGCGTTCCCGGCCTACGTGCGCTGGATCTGGAGGCGGTGCAGGTCCACGGACGGCACGCCGTCGTGCGCCGGTCCCCCGGGGCCCGGCGCGGCGCGCGCGAACGTCGCGCGCGGCGCCGGATCGGTGTCGGGGACGTGCAGCGGAACGGGCGGCGGGGGCACCGGGTCGGCCGGGGTGCCCGGGGCGCCGTGGCACCGGCTGGGCGGGTCCTTCTCGTCCATGTCCGGGGGCGGCTCGACGTCCGCGAGCAGCCGGTGCTCCCCGGTGTCGGCGTGCGCCGCCGCGGGTGTGCACAGCCCGGTCACGCACAGCAGGGCGATGACGGCGAGCACGCAGCAGGACACGGCGGAGCGCCCGGCGCCGCCACCCTGTCCGCTGTGCAGTCGTATCATCGCCCGTCATCGTACTCACCAGCCCCTGCCGACGCAGCGGTGATGCGCGCACGGAACGGACGGTGTTCGAGCGCGGACTCCCCCGCCGCCCGCGGTTCCCCGGCGGGCAGGGGGGCTCAGGACCCGCCGCGAGGGCGCACCGGTAGCGTGGGCGCCGGCGCCCGGCGGACCGCGTGCCGGCGGGCGTCCACGTGTCGGCAGTCGACAAGGGAGGGGATGCCGCATGGTGTTCAAGAAGCTTCTCGGGGCGTTGGGGGTGGGCGGTCCCTCGGTGGACACGGTCCTCGACGGCGGGGCGGTGGTACCGGGTTCCGCGCTCACCGGCCGGGTGCTCGTGCTCGGCGGTTCGAGGGACGCGGAGATCACGGAAGTCAGGCTCGGCCTCGTGGCGCGCGTCGAGATCGAGTCCGAGGAGGCCGAATCCGACGGCACGGTGGTCTTCCACCGGCAGGCGGTCGGCGGCGCCTTCCAGCTCACGGAGGGCCAGGAGGTCACGATTCCGTTCAGCCTCGAAGTGCCGTGGGAGACCCCGGTGAACGAGGTGTACGGCCGGTCGATCGGCGTGACCCTGGGCGTGCGCACCGAACTGGCGGTGGCCGGCGCGCTCGACCCGGGCGACCTCGACCCGCTGGTCGTCCGGCCGCTGCCGGTGCAGCAGGCGGTGCTGGACGCGTTCGCGCAGATCGGGTGCGGCTTCAAGTCCGCGGACCTGGAGCTGGGCCGGATCGGGGGCACCGGGCAGACGCTGCCGTTCTACCAGGAGATCGAGCTGACCCCGCCGGACCGGTATGCGGGGAGCATCCAGGAGATCGAGCTGACGTTCCTCGCCTCGCCGGGCGGCATGGAGATCGTGCTTGAGGCGGACAAGCGGGGCGGCCTGCTCGGCGGCGGCGGTGACGTGCTCAACCGCCACGTCGTGAGCCACGACGACGCCGGGCGCGCCGACTGGGCCGCCCAGGCCGACGGCTGGGTGCGGCAACTCGCCGAGCGCCGCGGCTTCTTCTGAGCCGACCGGCACAACCGGCTCGGAACGAGCGCGAGCGCGCTCGGACGCCGGGGCGGGCCCCGCCCGTCCCGGCGTCCTCATCGGCGCGGAAGCGCGGTCACCGCTCCCACCGCCGGGCGGTGGCGGGGACGGGCGGCGGACCTGAACCCGAGCGGCGGGGAGAAAGAGAACGCGGGCCGCGGCGCGGTCCTGTGTCCGCCGCTCGCGGTGCGGCGGGCGGCACCGGCCCGGGAGTGCGCGAAGTCGCCGGCCGGGCTGTCCGCTTCCCCACGGCCGCGCTCATACCTCTCGCCGGACATCACGCCACCGCGCCCCTTCCGATCGCGAGGCCCCACGGCCTTCGGCCCCCTTGCGTACGCGGCACGCCCGCGGCCCGCCGGAACCACCGCGCACCTCAGGGCTGCCCGTGCCCGCGCGGCGTCATGTGTCCCACCGCCGCACAAGGAGCCGGTCACCTCCACGCGCCTCCGGCTCACCACCACGGCGTGCCCCGGGACGGAAGCGACGCGAACCGGCCGTCCGCCGCGAAACTCCCGGGGACTCACTCCTTCGTGTGCTGTTCTCGTATTCCGCCTGACGCGCGGGGCTCGTGCGCATCGCGCCGGGCCCCCAAGCGCCGCAAGGGCGGCGACCCACCTGGCGGACACGGGATTTCCGCGGCGCGGCGGTCGCGGTGTAGGAGCGCGGGCGCGCTTGTCGCGACGCCGCGGCCGGTTTCGGGTGCTTAGCCTCGTAGGCCATGACACTGCTACGGAGAATCAACGCCGCTCTCGGTTCCGCGACCGGTTTCCAGGTGCGCCGCGTGCCGCGCGCCCCCGGCGGGCAGCGTGCCGGCTCAGCGCCCACCCGGGCGCCGGGGCGCCCGCCCGCCCGCAGGCCGGGACAGCGCGCCTCCGGTTACCGGCGCCCGGCGGCATCCGGCGTGGACCGGCTGCTGCGCCGCCCGGTGTTCGTCATCGCGCCGGTCCGCTCGGGGTCCACCCTGCTGCGCATGATGCTGGGCAGCCACTCGCTCCTGCACGCCCCGCACGAGACGCACTTCCGGCGCCTTGAGGTGCACTGCGCCACCGGTCTCGCCGAGAAGTCGCTGCACGCGCTCGGACTCGGCCTCGGTGATGCCGAACACCTGCTGTGGGACCGGCTCCTGCACCGGGAGTTGATGAAGTCGGGCAAGCAGGTGCTGGTGGAGAAGACGCCGGGCAACGCGTTCGTCCACGAACGCGTCGCCGCCTGCTGGCCCGACGCCCGCTTCGTCTTCCTCCTGCGCCACCCGGCCTCCGTCGCGCGGTCCTGGCACGAGGCCGACCCGGTCAGGCGCAGCCCGGAGCACGCCGTGCTCGACGCGCTGCGTTTCATGAACGCCGTCGAGCGGGCCCGCGGCAACCTGGACGGGCACACGGTGCGCTACGAGGAGCTGACGGAGGATCCGGCGCTCGCGCTGAAGGGCGTCTGCGCCTTCCTCGGCGTCGACTGGGAGCCGGGCATGCTCGACTACGGCAGCCACCACTCCGCCGAGCCGGAGAAGGGGCTGGGCGACTGGAGGGAGAAGATCCGCACCGGCAGCGTGCAGCCGGGCCGGCCGCTGCCGGAACCCGCCGAGGTACCCGCGCCGCTGCACGCCGTGTGCGCCGCGTGGGGCTACCCTGCGGGTCCGGCGGGCACGGGGCGGGGGACGCCGTGAGACCGCACGCGGAACTCGCGCGCGTCTGGCCGCGGGACGGGCGGCTGCGGCTGGTCGGCAGCCTGCACGGGCACGATCCGGTGGCCGGCGCCGCGGCGCCCTGGGCGCTGCTGCTCGTGGCGCGCCGGGCTGCGGAACGAGTGCTCGCCTACCCGGCGCCGCTGGCCGGCGCGGCGTTCGACGTGTCGCTCCCGGTGGCCGACCTCGCGCTCGGCGGCATCGAGCTGCCCGCGGTCTGGGACCTCTACCTCTCCCAGGAGGTCACCGGGCGGCACGGCGCGCCCCAGGGCCGGCTGCGCGTGGGACGGCTGCTCGACGACATCGAGGACAAGAAGAAGATCATGGTCTTCCCCAGGCAGCCGGTCGCCACGGGCGACGGCACGGTGCTGGTGAAGCCGTACTACACCGTCAAGGACAACCTCTCCGTCGAGGTGGCACCCGCGTCATGAAGATCCGTTACCTGCTGCTGCACGCGTACGGCATGGGCGGCACCATCCGCACCGTGATCACCCAGGCCAACGCCATGGCCGCGGCGGGCCACGACGTCGAACTGGTCAGCGTCGTGCGGCGCAGGGACCGCCCGCACTTCCCCGTGGACTCCCGGGTGCGGCTCTCCACGCTGGCCGATCTGCAGCCGGGCGCCCGCGCGCCCCGCCCGCGCGGGCTGCTCGGCCGGTACCGGGCCAGGCGCCTGGCCGGGCTGGCCGCGAAGCCGCCCCGGCACGTGCCGCTCAGCGAGCCGGGGCGCGGGGCGATCAACCGGCAGGTGGAGCTCGCGGTGATCCGGTATCTCGCGGAGTTGCGGGACGGCATCGTGGTCACCACCCGTCCCGCGCTCAACATCCTCTCCGCCGAGTACGCGACCGGCGGCGTGATCCGGGTGGCCCAGGAGCACGTCAACTTCGGTACGCACAAGGCCGATCTGCGCGCGGCCATCACGCGCAGCTACCCGAGGCTGGACGCCGTGGCCGTGCTGACCGCCCGCGACCGGGAGGACTACCTGCGCGTGGCGCCCGGCACCCACGTGGCCCGCATCCCGAACGCGGTGCACTCCCTGAGGCAGAAGCCGTCGACCTGCGCCTCGCACATCGTCCTCGCGGCCGGCAGGCTCAGGCCGCAGAAGGGGTTCGACCTGCTGATCCGCGCGTTCGCCGGCCTGGTCGAGGAGTTCGACGACTGGCAGGTGCGCATCTACGGCACCGGTGACCGGTACGACCAGTTGCGCGCCCTCATCGACGAACACCACCTGTACAACCACGTCTTCCTCATGGGCCGCACCGAGCGGCTGGACGAGGAGATGGCCAAGGCTTCGGTGTTCGTGCTCAGTTCGCGCTACGAGGGGCTGCCGATGGTGCTCATCGAGGCCATGTCGCACGGCCTGCCCGTGGTGAGCTACGACTGCCCGACCGGGCCTGGCGACGTGCTGACGGACGGCAAGGAGGGCCTGCTGCTGCCGCCCGAGGACGTGCCGGCGCTGACGGCGGCCATGCGGCGGCTGATGGGCGACGAGGGGCTGCGGGCCCGGATGGGCGACGCCTCGCTCGCCACCGTGGAACGGTACTCGCCGGAGACGGTGCGCGGGCAGTGGACCGAGCTGTTCGAGGAGCTGACGGCGCGGCGCCGCGCCAGGGTCTGACCGCGCCCCGCGCCGCCCGGTCCCGCGCCGGCGCGGGACCGGGCGGCGCGGGCTCAGGAGACGATGTCCTTGGTGCGGAAGTGCCGGTAGGCCAGCGCGAACAGGACCAGGGCGTAGGCCACGGAGACCGCCGCCCCGCGGGCCATGCCGCCCCATTCCGGCTGCGGCTGCAACACGTCCGCCCAGGCGAACTGCCAGTGCGCCGGGAGAAGTTCCCGCCACGAGCCGAGCGCGGTGATCGCGTCGAGGATGCTGCCGACGATGGTGAGGCCGATGGCCCCGCCGACCGCGCCGAGCGGCGCGTCGGTGACCGTGGAGAGCCAGAACGCCAGGCCCGCGGTGACCAGTTGGCTGACGAAGACGTAGCCGGTCGCCACCGCGATCCGTGCCGTGGCGTCGCCGGGCGCGAGGGAGCCGCCGGCGGGCAGCACGAGCGGGTCCCAGCCGTGGACCGCCGTGCCGACGCCGAGCGCCACCAGCGGCAGCACGGCCATCGCGGCGGCGCTGAACAGCAGGGCGACGGCCAGTTTCGCGGTCAGCAGCCGGGCGCGGGGCACCGGCGCGGCCAGCAGGTAGCGCAGTGAGGACCAGTTGGCCTCGGCCGCGACGGTGTCGCCGCAGAACAGCGCGACGGGCACCACGAGCAGGAAGCCGGTGGCGAGGAAGAGGCAGGTGAGGGCGAAGTTGGGCCCTGACGCGGTCGCCAGGTCCACCAGGCCCGTCTCCCCCGACCGGTCGGGACCGCCGCCCAGGGCGAACGCGGCGGCCACGACGAACGGCAGCGCCACGAGCAGGACGGCGACCACCAGGGTGCGCCGGCGGCGCAGCTGCCTGACGGCTTCGACCCGCAGCGGCAGGGTGCGGCGCGGGGCGTAGCCGGGCGCCGCGTCCAGGGCCGTGGTCATCGGTCACCTCCGATGAGGGTGAGGAAGGCGTCTTCCAGGCGCCGGTGCGGGCTCACGCTGTGCACCGGGACGCCCAGCCTGACCAGTTCGGCGAGCAGCGCGGCGGCGCGGGCGCCGTCGCCCTCCCCCGCCCGCGCGCCGGGCGGGCCGCCGTCGAGGCGGACCAGCAGCCCGCCCTCGGCCGGCCGCGCGTCGGCCACCCCCGGCAGGGCGGCGACCCGCTCGACCAGGGCGTCGGTCACCGGGCCCTGCGTGCCCACGAACAGCGTCCCGCCGTGCCCCACGATGTCGGCCACCGGCCCGGCCCGCACGAGCCGGCCGCCGGCCATGACGACCAGGTGGGTGCAGGTCTGCTCGACCTCGGCGAGCAGGTGGCTGGAGACGATGACGGTCCTGCCGTCCTCGGCGTACCGGGTCATCACCTCGCGCATGGCGCGGATCTGCGGCGGGTCGAGCCCGTTCGTCGGCTCGTCGAGGATCAGCAGCTCGGGCAGCCCCAGCATGGCCTGGGCGATGGCCAGGCGCTGCCGCATGCCCTGGGAGTAGGTGCGCACCGCGCGGTCCACGGCGGTGCCAAGACCCGCGATGTCCAGGGCCTCGGCCAGGTGCGCGTCGGCGGCGGGCCGCCCGGTGGCGCGCCAGTACAGCTCCAGGTTCGCCCGGCCGGTGAGGTGGGGCAGGAACCCGGCGCCCTCGACGAACGCGCCGACGCGCGAGAGCACCGGGGCGCCGGGCGCGACCGCGTGCCCGAAGAGGCGGATCTCCCCGGCGTCCGGGGTGATGAGGCCCATCAGCATGCGCAGCGTGGTGGTCTTGCCCGCGCCGTTCGGGCCGAGCAGCCCGAGCACCTGGCCGCGGGCGACCTGGAAGGACAGGTCGCGGACCGCGTACCGGTCGGTGGCCCCGGCGTAGCGCTTGGACAGCCCGGTGATCCGCAGCGGGACATCGGCGAGCGCGGGGTCGGGCGGCGGGGCGCGGCGTGCGGAGCGGCCGGTGAGCAGCAGCGCGGCGGCGACGGCCGCGCCCGCGAGGGGCAGTCCCGCGACCCACCAGGGCAGCGTGGTGCCGCCGGTGCCGACGCCGGGGGCGGTGGGCACCGAGAGGCCGGGCCCGGCCAGGGACACGGTGTGCGTGGCGGGCGCCGCGGGCGAGGCGTATCCGAGGTCGGTGGTGGACAGCACGAGCCGCATGCGGTGCCCGGCCTCGAAGGGGTGGTCGACGGCGGGCAGCGCCACGTCGACGGTGCGGCCCGCGCCGGTGTCCGCGCCGTCGACGCGGACGGGCGTGACGAGCTGGGCGGGCAGGGTGCGTTCCTCACCGTCGGGCGCGATGTCGTACACCTTCGCGAACAGAACGGCGGACGGCGCGTCGGAGCGGACGTGGAGGCGGACGGTGGGGGTTCCGGTGACGCGGAGCGCTTCGTCCAGCGGCTCGGACTCGAAGCTCGCGTACTGCCCCGGGATGTCGAGGGATACGCCGAAGCCGAGCGCGGTGGCCTCGCTGAGGGCGCCGAGTCCGGGCACCGCGGAGATCGCGGGCGGCGAGCCGCCCGCGGGGTTGACGAACGTCTGCGCGTCGCCCGCCAGTTCCACCGTCCGCTGGTCGCCGGTCAGGCCCGGGTAGCGGTCGCCCTCGGCGCCGCGCAGCAGGGTGGCGCCGTTGGTGGAGTCGAAGCCGGTGATACGGGTCGCGCGGAAGGCGGGTCCCGTGCCGGTGTCCGTCTCGCCCTTGAGGTGGTGGTCGAACCACGCGGTGACGCGTTCCTCGACGCGGTCGTCCTCGGAGATGCCGCCGTCGTGCCCGGCCCAGGTCCAGTCGACGGCGACGGGCGCGCCGTTGTCCCGCACGGCGCGGGCGATGGCGTCGCCGTGGCCGAGGGGGAACAGGGAGTCGTGCTGGCCCTGGATGACGAGGGTGGGCACGTCGATGCGGTCGGCCACGGCGGCGGGGCTGCGGTCGCGCAGCAGCCGCAGCGCGTCCTCGTCGGGCTCGCCCGCGACCGCCACGCGCTCGTACAGGTCGCACAGTTCCGCGGTGAACCGGCCGCAGCCCGGGGCGCCTTCCGCGTCCCGTGCGCCCTCGGCGGCCTGCCCGCCCGGGTCGAGTCCCTCGGTCGATCCCGTGGTGAACAGGATGCCCGCCCACAGGCGTTTGAAGACGCCGTCGGGGAACAGCGCCTCGGAGAGGTCCCAGTAGGTGACGCGCGGCGCGATGGCGTCGACCCGCTCGTCGTGCCCGGCGGCCAGCAGCGCGACGGCGCCGCCGTAGGAGGAGCCCGCGACGCCGACGCGCGGGTCGCCCTCGGCGTCCAGGAGCACCTCGGGGCGTCCGGCGAGCCAGTCGATGAGGTGGCGGACGTCGGCGACCTCGGCGTCCGGGTCGTTGAGGCCGATCCGGCCGGTGGAGTCGCCGAACCCGCGGGCCGACCACGTGAGCACGGCGTAGCCCTCGCGGGCGAGGCGTTCCGCCGCCGGGCGCATGTCGTCCTTGCTGCCGCCGAAACCGTGGCCGAGGAGCACGGCGGGCCGGGGGCGGCCGGTGCCGCCCGCGGTGAAGTAGGAGGTGTCGACGCGCACGGTCTGCTCGCTGCCCGGTGCCAGGGGCAGTTCGGCCACGCGGTCGTGCCGGTCGACGGCGGGTGCCGCGTCCCGGGCGGTGACGGCCCAGGTGCCCGCGCCCGCGACCAGCGCGAGGGCGGCGGCGCCCGCGGCGAAACGGCGGCGGCGCCCTGGCAGGCGAAGGGGCCAGCGGAGTCTCATGTACCGGTGGGTCCCTTCCGAGGCGGCCGACGATCCGGCCACGCTACCCAACGTGTACGGCCGTTCCGCCGCTGGACCCGGGACTTAAAGCTTTCACCAATTCGTTACATGTATTAAGCACCTTGTCGTATCGTCGCAAATGGAAAGCCACGCCAGGGAGACCGTTTGACCACGCAGAGCACACGACCGCAGACACCCGCGCAGGCCCCTTCCCCGGGCCACGGGAGCGGGGCCGCGATGACGCACCCGGAGATCATGCGGGCCCTCACCGGCCTGCTGCTGGGGATGTTCACCGCGATCCTCTCCTCGACGATCGTCACCAACGCCCTGCCGCGCATCGTCGGGGACCTCGGCGGCGGCCAGTCCGCCTACACCTGGGTGGTCACCGCGACCCTGCTCGCGATGACGGCGTCCATGCCGCTGTGGGGCAAGCTCGCCGACCTGTACAGCAAGAAGACGCTGATCCAGATATCGCTGATCATCTACGCGGTCGGGTCGGTCGTCGCCGGACTGGCGCAGAGCCCCGGCATGCTGATCGCGGTGCGCGTCGTGCAGGGGCTCGGCGTGGGCGGCCTCGTCGGCCTCTCCCAGGTCATCCTCGCCGCGATGATCTCCCCGAGGGAACGCGGCCGGTACAGCGGCTACCTGGGCGCCACGTTCGCGGTGGCGACGGTCAGCGGCCCGCTGATCGGCGGTGTGATCACCGACACCTCGTGGCTCGGCTGGCGCTGGTGCTTCTGGATCGGCGTGCCGGTCGCCGCCGTGGCCCTCGTCGTGCTCCAGCGCACGTTGCGGCTGCCGCACACCCGGCGCGAGGTGCGCATCGACTGGGCGGGAGCCGGCCTGATCAGCGCCGCCGTCTCGCTGCTGCTGATATGGGTGACGCTGGCGGGCGACCGCTACGCCTGGGCCTCGTGGCAGACGGCCGCGATGGTCGGCGGCGCGCTGGCGCTCGGCGGGCTGTTCCTGCTGGTCGAGCGCCGGGCGAGCGACCCGGTGATCCCGCTGCGCCTGTTCCGCGAACCGACCATCGCGCTGACGTCGGTGGCCTCCCTGTTCATCGGGGTGGCGATGTTCAGCGGCACCGTCTTCTTCAGCCAGTTCTTCCAGCTCGCGCGCGCCGAGAGCGCCACGATGTCGGGCGTGCTGACCATCCCGATGATCGCCGGCCTCTTCGTCTCCTCGACGGTCTCCGGCCGGCTCATCACCCGCACCGGGCGTTGGAAGTACTGGCTCGTGGCCGGCGGCGTGCTGGTGACCGCGGGCATGGGCCTGCTCGGCACCATGCGGCACGACACCCCGTACTGGCACATCGCCGCGTTCATGGCGCTGACGGGCCTGGGCATCGGCATGATGATGCAGAACCTGGTGCTCGCCGCCCAGAACCGGGCCGCCCCGAGGGACCTGGGCGCCGCCAGTTCCCTGGTCGCCTTCTTCCGGTCCTTCGGCGGTGCCATCGGGGTCGCGGCGCTCGGCGCCCTCCTCGCCGGCCGCGTCGCCGCCTACACCGACGACGGGCTGTCCCGCCTCGGCGGCGCCGAGGCGCAGGCCGCCAGGGGCGCCACGGGCGACGGCGCCATCCCTGACCTGAACGCGCTGCCGGGACCGCTGCGCGAGGTGATCGAGAGCGCCTACGGGCACGGAGTCGCCGACATCTTCCTCGTGGCCGCGCCCTGCGCCCTGATCGCCCTGCTGATCACGGTCTTCATCAAGGAGACGACGCTGCGCACCACCACGGACGGCGAACCGGCCAAGAGCTGAGGGCCGGGGCGGGCGGCACGCCGGCCGCGGGGACCGCGGAAAAGCTCTCGACCGGCCGGGGCCCGCTGCGGCACCCTGCCCGGCATGACCACGCCGTCCTTCGTCCCAGGGCTCGAACTCTCCCGACGCTTCTACCTCGAAGCCGTACGGCCGCTGCTGGCCGAGTGCGCGCCCGGGGTCACGCACTCGGCCGCCCGCCTGGGCAGCGGCTCTGAAGTCCTGGGGTTCGACACCGCCCGTTCCGCCGACCACGAGTGGGGACCGCGCCTGCACCTCTTCCTGCGCCCGCGGGATGTCGCGCGCCACGGCCCGGGGATCACCGCCTGGCTCTCCGAACGCCTGCCGAAGACGTTCCTCGGCCACCCGACGCACTTCGCCCCCACGGGTGAGGCGGGCATCCGGGTCATGCGGCCCACCGAGGGGCCGGTCCACCACCGGGTCGAGGTGCGGGACCCGGGCACCTGGCTGACCGGGCTGCTGGGCTTCGACCCGCGCGGGGACATCGCCCCGGAGGACTGGCTGGCCGCGCCCACCCAGCTCCTCGCCGAGGTCACCTCGGGCGCCGTCTTCCACGACGGGCTCGGCGCACTCGGACCGGTGCGCGCCGCACTCCGCTGGTACCCCCACGACCTGTGGCTCCACGTGCTCGCCTGCCAGTGGCGGCGGATCTCCCAGGAGGAGGCGTTCGTGGGCCGGTGCGGCGAGGTGGGCGACGAACTCGGCTCCGCCGTCGTCGCCGCCCGCCTGGCGCGCGACCTGATGCGGCTGTGCCTGCTCATGGACCGCCGCTACCCGCCCTACGGCAAATGGCTCGGCAGCGCCTTCGCCCGGACCCCGCAGGCGCCCGCCCTCGGCCCTGTCCTCACCGCCGCCGTCGCCGCCACCGACTGGCACACCCGCGAGCACCACCTGGCCCGCGCCTACGAGGCCGTCGCCGCGGCGCACAACCGGCTCGGCCTCACCGAGCCCGTCGACCCCGCCACGCGGCCCTACCACCGCAGGCCCTTCCGGGTCCTGCACGCCGAACGCTTCGCGGCGGCCCTGCACGCCCGCGTCACCGACCCGCACATCGCCTCGCTGCCGGTGAGCGGCGCGGTCGACCAGTTCGTCGACAGCACCGACGTGCTCAGCCGCCCCGGCCGGGCCCGCGCGGCGACCCGCGCGCTCCTCACGCCACCGGCGGAGGAACGCCGTACCCCGCTGTGACCGTGCGTTCGCGGTGACCGTACGCCTCAGGGCCGCGGCCCGGCGGGTGGGGCGGCACCCGCCGGGCCGGCCGCCCCTCAGCCGCCCGCGCCGGCGACCGGCGCGGGCGGGCCGCCCAGCCGCAGGCGGGGCCAGTGCGCGAGGTCCCGCAGCAACTGCCGGTCGTGCGTGGCCACGACGACGGCGGCGCCGGTGCCGCCGAGCGCGTCGGTCAGCTCGTCGACCAGCGCGGAGGACAGGTGGTTGGTCGGCTCGTCGAGCAGGACGAGACCGGGCCGCACCGCCAGCGCGAGCGCCAGGTCGAGACGCCGCAGCTGCCCCTGCGACATGTGCCCGACCGGCGTGCGCATCGCCTCGGCGTCCAGCAGACCGAGCGCCGCGAGCGGAACGGCGTCGGCCTCGCGCAACCGCCCGGCGGCCACCAGGCGCCCCACGTGCCGGGCGTGCACCTCGCGGGCGGCAAGACCGGGGTCCCGGTCCGCGGTCTCCTGGGACACCAGGACGACGCGCGCGCCCTCCGCCGCCCTGACCTCCCCCGCCGTGGGGGCGAGCGCGCCGGCCAGGACCGCGAGCAGCGTGGACTTGCCCGCGCCGTTGGGCCCCGTGACCAGCAGCCGGTCACCGGCGTCGAGGGCGAGGTCGACCGGCCCCGCCAGCCGCCCGGAGAACGCGACCCCGCGCGCCCGCAGCTGCGGCGCGCCCGGCCTGATGCCCGGTTCCGGCCAGCGCAGCGCGGGCGGCGGCGCGGGCACGTCGACGCGGTGCGCCTCCAGCGCGTCCTGCTGCCGCTTCAGGGCCTGCACGACGCCGGGCGCGCGGGACTGCCGCTGGTGCTTGCCCGTTCCCTTGTCGGGCCGCCACCCGGTGGACAGCCGGTCGCGGGCCCGCGACACCGCCTCCTTCAGCCGCCGCTGCTCGGCCTGCTGCTCCTCGTGCTCCTGCTCCCAGCGCTCGCGCTCCCTGCGCCTCGCGTCCTGCCAGGCGTCGTAGCCGCCCGCGTGGAGACGCGGTGTGCCGTCGCGGGTCGGGTCGAGGTCGAGGTACCGGTTCGCGACATCGCGCAGCAGCGCGCGGTCGTGGCTGACGACGGCGAGGCCGCCCGGGTGCTCCCGCAGCCTGCGGGTCAGGAAGTCGAGGCCGCCGGCGTCGAGGTGGTTGGTCGGCTCGTCGAGCAGCAGCACGTCGTGCCGCGCGCCGAGGAGGCACGCCAGCCGGACCCGGTAGCGCTGCCCGACCGAGAGTTCGGCGAGGGGGCGGTCGCGGTCGGTGCAGGCGCCCAGGGCTTCGAGCGCGACATCGACGCGGCGCTCGGCGTCCCACGCATCGAGCCGGGTGGCGGCGTCGAGCGCCGCGGCGTAGCGGTCGTCGGCGCCTTCCGCGCCCGCGGTCATGGCGAGGGTCGCCTCGTCGAGCGCGGCGAGGGCCGCGAGCGAGGCGGCCAGCGCCTCGGACGTCAGGGTGCCGACGGTCTCGCCGGCCCGCGCGGTCAGCTCCTGGCGGGCCAGGCCCAGGGTGCCGGCCCGGTGCACGGTGCCCTCGTCGGGCCCGATGAGGCCGGCGAGCACGTGCAGCAGGGTGGTCTTGCCGCGGCCGTTCTCTCCGACGACGGCGATCCTGGACCGGGCGGAGACGGTGACCGAGACATCCTTCAGGATCTGCCGGGACCCGCGGGTGACGGTGACGTTCTCGGCGCGCACGTGCGCGCTGCCGCCCGCGGCGACGGGCAGGGACATGGCGGGTGAGGTCGGGGTGGTGTGCAACGCATGCTCCGCGGCTCGCAGTGGGGCCGGGCAGCGGAAAGTGGCCGCCCGGCGGGGACCGGAACGGCGAGCGCGAATTCAGAAGGGGGAAGGCGCCGCCGTCAGCGGGCGGATCGGACCTTCTGCGACCAGATACCTCGTGCCATGTCTATTACCTTAGCAGCGCCCGCGGGCGGCCCCGCGGGCGCTGCCTGGCAGGCGGGCTCAGGCCGCGGCGCCGGCCTTCAGCGCGGCGGCGACCTTCACCACGCGGGCGGCCTGCACGCGGGCGGCGGTGAACGTCTCGTCGGCCACCGGGTTGCTGCCCTGGGCGTCGACGTGCGAGGTGCCGTAGGGGTTGCCGTCGGCGAACTTGGCCGGGTCCGTGTAACCGGGGGCGACGAGGATGCCGCCGAAGTGGTGCACGGAGTTGTAGAGGGCGAGCAGCGTGGACTCCTGCCCGCCGTGCCGGGTGGCCGTGGTGACGAAGCCGCTGTAGACCTTGTCCGCGAGGCGGCCCTGGCTCCACAGCCCGCCGAGCTGGTCGAGGAACTGCTTCAGCTGCGAGGACACGTTGCCGAACCGGGTCGGTGTGCCGAAGATCACGGCGTCCGCCCAGTCCACGTCGTCAGGGGTGGCCACCGGCACCGCGGCGCTGGCCTCCGCGTGCGCGGCCCACGCCTCGTTGGAGGCGATGGCCTCGGCCGGGGCCAGCTCGGCGGCCTTGAGCAGCCGCACCTCGGCGCCGGCCTTCTCCGCGGTGTCGGCGATCTCCTTGGCGATGGCGGCACTCGTTCCGGTCGACGAGTAGTAGATGACGGCAAGCTTGACGGCGCTGCTCATGACTGGCCTTCCTGCGGTACGGACTTACAGTTGAAGCTTAAACCATCACGGCCCGCAGTACCGAAAAGGCCGCCGAGCTGCGCTCCTGCGCTGCTCCGCGGCCATTGACTGCTGTGGAGGGCTCGCCCGCCCCGGTCCTGCCGGTGGCGCGGCCCCGCCGGTCAGGCGAACAGGAAGTCCGCTTCTCCCCGCTTGGCTCCGCTGATGAACGTCTCGATCTCGTGCACCGTGTAGATCAGCGCCGGGCCCTCCGGGTCGGTGGACTGCCGCAGGGCGACCCGGCCGTCGGCCAGCTTCAGCGCCTCCACGCAGTTGCCGCCGTTCGGGCCGCTCCACGGCTTGCGCCAGCCTTCGGTCCCCAGCTCACCGGCGGGCATGCCGTTGTATATATGCCCCGTCGAGGCAGGCGGTTGACGCTTGTGGTCACTCATGCGGTCAGAGCTCCTTGCGAATCGCACCGAGAATCGCCTCGGTGTCGTGAACCGGTGCGGCTTGCGCACCCAAGCGGTCGAGCACTTCGAGGTACGCGACGGTGTCGGGTCTCTCGTCGTGGTAGACCGCGCCGGTCAGGCTCTCGGCGTAGATGATGTCGGGCAGTTCCGGGATCTCGAACCGGAACAGCTGGAACGGCCCGAACATGCCGGGATGCGGACCGGCACTGAACGGCATGATCTGAAGCGTGACGTTCGGCAGCGCCGTCGCCTCGATCAGCCGGTCGATCTGCCCGCGCATGACGGATGGCTCTCCGACACGCCGGCGCAGAACCTGCTCCTCGACCACGGCCCACAGCAAGGGGGCCCGTTGGCGGGAGAGCAATTCCTGGCGCTCCATGCGCAGCGCGACCCGGCGCTCGATCTCCTTCTGCGGGGCGTTCGGGAAACCGGTGCGCAGCAGCACGCGCGCGTAGTCCTCGGTCTGCAACAGGCCGGGAACGCAGTGCGGCTCGTAGGCGCGGATCAGGCTGGCCTCGCCCTCAAGGCTCACGTAGAGGCTGAACCAGTCGGGCAGCACGTCGCGGAAGCGGTGCCACCAGCCGGGCCTGTTCGCCTCCTCCACCAGGTGAAGGAACGATTCGGCCTCGGCCGCGGGCACGTCGTACCGCTCCAGCAGCGCCTTGACGTACAGCGGCTTGAGACCGACCTCGGCCTTCTCCATGCGCCGCACGGTCGTGGTGTTCACGCTCAGGGCGGCAGCCGCGTCACCGAACGAGCACCCGGCCCGCTCCCGCAGGTCGCGCAGGCGCAGCCCGAGGACGATCTGCCCCACGGTCGGTCCCGACCGCGCCTCTGCCACGTCGCCTCCCAGCGCCGACTTCGATCCGCCGTACATACGGCCGCACATACGGCCGCGTTGGTACGGAAGAAGTTTGCCACACCCGGTAGTGGCATCGACAGACGTCGCTTCGCTTTCTGCAAATCGCAGAACTCCGCTTGCGCAATGCGCGTACGGGTGCGCATAGTTGTCGGGTGACCCGGCTCACGATGGCTTCGGTACCACGGAAGGCGACCAGCACCGTGTCCCCACTTCACGGCACGACACCGCTGCCGCTCCCCCGACCGCTTCCCGCTTCGGCGCCGCCGCACTCCACCCGGCGCGGCGAACGTTTCGAACTGCCCGCGCTCGCCGCCTCCGTGGCCGCGGCGCGCAGCAGGATCGCCCTGCGCGTCGGGCACTGGGGACTGCCCGACACGATCAAGGACACGGCGGAACTGGTCATTTCCGAACTGTTCACCAATGCCATTGTGCACACGGACAGTGACGTGGTGCGGTGCAGGATCGAGGCCACCGGGGCGCTGCGCCTGCTCATCGAGGTCACCGACCAGGGCCCAGGACTGGCCAAGCGCGCCCCGCACCCCGCCGACGCCGACGCGGAGCACGGGCGCGGCCTGCTGCTGCTCGACGCGCTCGCGGCCCGGTGGGGCGTCATCGCCCCGGACCGCGCGACGGGCTGTACGGTCTGGGCCGAGATACGCCCCTGACCCTGGCACCCCCGCGCGCCCGCCGGGCGCACGCCCCCGTCCGCCGCCGTCCCGCGCACCCGCTCCTCCCGCCTCCCGGCAGCCGCTTTCCGGCAGGTGGCGCGGTATGCCCGCCTGGGGCGCTTCCGGGTACCGTGCCGTTCCTGCCGGCTGACGCCCGTTGCTAGGCTTCCTCGCGTCCCGCCGCCCCGTGCGACGCCCCGAGGGAGTTCCGTGGCCTTCATACCTCCGCCACCGCCCCGGCCGCCCCGCGTTCCCGGCCCGCGGCGCCTGCCGCTCCGGTCCCGCGTGCCGCGCCAGGTCCTGCTCGGCGGCGGCATCGCGCTCGGCATGGGCGGCCTGTACCTGGCCGGCTCCCTCGCGCTCGGCGGGGACATAGCCTCGGGCACCAGCGTGCGCGGCGTCGACATCGGCGGGCTGTCCCCCGAGGCCGCGCGCGAGCGCCTTGAACGCGAGCTGGCCGCGGACGCCGCCGCACCCGTCGAGGTCCTGATCGCCGCGGACGAGTCCGGAGGGGCGGCCGAGGGGCGGACCCGCGAGCTGGACCCGGCCGCGGCGGGGCTCAGCTTCGACGCCGCCGCGACCGTGGACCGCGCGGCACGGCCAGGACTGCTCGGCCGCCTGCTCGGCTCCGGGGGCGGGTCGCTCGAACCGGTGGTGCGGCAGGACGAGGCGGCGGGCCGCGCCGCGCTCACCGCGCTCGCCGAGGAGTCCGACACCACCGTGCGGGAGGGCGCCGTCGCCTTCGAGGACGGCGAGGTCGTGGTGACCGAGCCGCGCCCGGGTGTGGCCCTCGACATCGACGCCTCGCTCGGGCTGCTGCGCGACGGTTTCCTGCCGGATCCTGAGGCGGCCGACGAGCCGCTGCGGCTCCCCGTCACGGCCGCGGAGCCGGCCACGGACGCGGACGAGGTGGCGCGCGCGGTCGAGGAGTTCGCCGACCCGGCCATGTCCGCGCCCGTGCTGCTCACCGCGGGCGACGCCACGATCGCGATACCGCCCGAGGTCACCGGCGACCACCTCGCGATGACCGCCGACGACTCGGGCCGCCTGTCCCCTTCGCTGGACGGCGCGGGGCTCGCGGGCGACGAACGGCTGGCAGGGCCGTTCGCCGAGGCCGCCGACGAGCCCACCGACGCGACGCTGCGCCTCAGCGGCGGGCAGGTGGTGGCGGAGGGCGGCTCCGACGGCCGCCGGATCGTCACCGACGGCCTGGGGGACGTCGTGCTGCCGCTGCTCACCGGGCAGGGCACGGCCGCGCGCACCGGAACGCTGGCGACCGAGACGGTCGAACCGCGACTGAGCGCGGACAACTACCGCGACCTCGGCATCGTCGAGGAGATGTCCTCGTTCACGGTCGACTTCGAGCCCGCCGCCTACCGCACGACCAACATCGGCCGCGCCGCGGAACTCATCAACGGCTCCCTCGTGCCCGCGGGCGAGACCTGGAGTTTCAACGACACGGTCGGCGAACGCACCGAGGAGAACGGCTTCGTCGAGGGCGTCATCATCATGAACGACCGCTACGAGCGCGCCCAGGGCGGCGGCGTCTCGGCGGTGGCGACCACCATGTTCAACGCGATCTTCTTCGCCGGGGTCGACCCGGTGGAGTACGGCGCCCATTCGTTCTACATCGAGCGCTACCCCGAGGGCCGGGAGGCGACCGTCGCCTGGGGCAGCCTCGACCTGCGCTTCCTCAACGACTCGGGGAACGCCCTGTACATCCTGGCGAGCGCCACCGACAGCTCGGTGACCGTGACGTTCCTCGGGACCAAGCGGTACGACGAGGTCAGGTCCGAGACCGGCCCGCGCGAGAACGTCACCCAGCCGGAGCGCCGCGAGGGCGAGGGCGAGGAGTGCGTGCCGCAGCCGCCGCTGGAGGGCTTCGACGTCGAGGTGGACCGGGTGTTCGTCGAGGACGGGCGCGAGACGGGGCGCGAGACGTTCCGCACCCACTACGTGCCGCGCGACGAGGTGGTCTGCCCCGCGGGCGACTGACCGGCGCCGCGCGCCGGTCGCCCGCCCGGCCCGGCCACGGCCCCGTCGATCTCGTCGGCCCCGGCCCTCATCCGGGCCTGCGGAGCACGGCGGTGTGCATGCCGCCCGGCTCGGCGCGCTCGGCGACCACCCGCAGCCCGGAGCCGCGGCACTGGTCGAGCACCCAGGCGTGGGCCAGCCGCAGCTTGCGGTAACTGCCGCTCCGCAGGCTCCAGTCGCCGCCGGGGCCCGGCCTGGTGTGGATCAGGTCGTGCACGAGCACCGTGTAGCCGTCGTAGTCCGCCGGGTATTCGAGGAAGCAGGTCATGATCCGGTCCGCCGTCGCCCGCACCGGCAGGAAGCGGTCGGTCCCGGTGAGCGGCACGGTCAGGTCGCGGTAGGCCAGCACGGCGGTGCCGCCGGGGGCGAGGGCGTCGGCCACCTGGTTGAGCAGGGCGGCCACGTCACCGCGCGTCGGCAGGTGGGTGAGGGTGTCGCCCAGGCAGACCACGAGTTCGGCCGAGCCGGGCCGCACCAGCTCGGGCAGCGCGCTCCGCAGGTCGGCCCGCACCGGCCGCACGGCGGGCCGTTCCGCGGTGTGCGCGGCCAGCTCGTCGAGCAGCGGCCGGCTGAGGTCGACGGCGAGCACCGGGTCGAAGCCCAGGTCGGCCAGGGCCAGCGCGGTGTGCCCCGGGCCGCAGCCGAGGTCGACGGCCAGGGCGTCCGCGCCTGGGGCGCCGACCCCCAGGCGCGTCAGGAACTCCCGCTGGGCGTCGGCCAGCGCCCGGACGTCACCGCCCAGCATCCAGGTGTAGTGCTCGGCGAGCAGGTGGTCGTAGTGGTCGGGCACAGTCGTCATCGCGGTGATGTGCTCCTCTCGCACCGTAAGGGCGTTCCTGAACGTAGCCCGCGGAACGGCCGTTCGGGGACCGCGCCGAACGTCGTTCGGTCCCGGGTGCACAATGGCGGCCGTGGACGGCATAGATTCGGCGATCCTGACGCATCTCCAGCGCGACGCACGGCTGACCAACCGGGAGTTGGCCCGGCTGGTCGGGATCGCGCCCTCCACCTGCCTGGAGCGGGTGCGCGGGCTGCGCGCCCGGGGGGTGATCACCGGCTACCACGCGGCGGTCGAGCCGCGCGCGCTCGGCCGGTCGCTCCAGGCCCTCGTGTTCGCGCGGCTGCGCCCGCTGAGCCGGGAGGTGATCAGCGGATTCCAGACCTATCTGACGCACCTGCCGGAAGTGCTGTCGGTGTTCGTCGTCTCGGGGGACGACGACTTCGTGGTGCACGTGGCCGTTCCCGACATCGAACGGCTGCACGCCTTCCTGATGGACCGGTTCAGCGCCCGCAGGGAGGTGGTGGGGTTCCGCAGCTCGGTGATCTACCTCCAGACCGGCACCCGCGTGCTGACGCCGCTGCCGGACGCGGCGGACCGGGACTGAACGGCCTTCGGCCGCCCGCCGTTCCGCCGCGTCGCACCCGGCGCGGCCCGCCTCACACGCTCAGCGCCTGCCGGACGGCGGCCTCCGCGTGCTCGTCGCCGCTGCCCGACGAGGTGACCCGGCCGGCCTCCAGCACGTAGTACCGCTCCGCGGCCCGCAGCGCGAACCCCACGTGCTGCTCCACGAGCAGCACCGAGAGGCCGCCGCGCCGGCTCAGTTCCATGATCGTCCGCTGGATCCCGGCGACCACAGAGGGCTGGATGCCCTCGGTCGGCTCGTCGAGCAGCAGCAGCCGCGGGCGGGTGATCAGGGCCCTGGCGATGGCCAGTTGCTGGCGCTGCCCGCCCGAGAGCAGCCCCGCTCCCCTGCCGCCCGCGGTGCGCAGCGCGGGGAACAGGTCCAGCGCCTCGTCCAGCGCCGCCCTGCCGTCCTTGCGGCCGTCGGCGACCAGGCGCAGGTTCTCCATCGCGGTCAGCTGCGGGAAGCTCTGCTGCCCCTGCGGCACATAGGCCATGCCGCGCCGCACCCGCCGGTGCGCCGGGAGCTTCGTGACGTCCTCGCCGTCGAGGGTGACGGTGCCGGCGCGCGGCCGGATCAGGCCGAGCGCGGCGCGCAGCAGCGTGGACTTGCCCGCGCCGTTGTGGCCGAGAACGGTGGCGACGCCGTCGGCCGGCACGGCCAGGTCGACGCCGTGCAGCACGGTGGTGCGGCCGTAGCCGGCCACCAGGCCGGTGATCGCGAGCATCACGCCTCCCTGTCCGCGCCCACGGGGGCGCCCGTTTCCCCGAGGTAGACCTCCTGCACGCGCGGGTCGGCCCGCACCTGCGCGACGGTGCCCTCGCTCAGCACCCGCCCGGCGTGCAGCACGGTGACACTCGTCGCGAACGTGCGCACGAAGTCCATGTCGTGCTCGATGACGACGATCGTGCGGTCCTGTCCGATCCGGCGCAGCAACTGGCCGGTCTGCTCGCGTTCCTCGTGGCTCATGCCGGCCACCGGCTCATCCAGCAGCAGGAGTTGCACGTTCTGCACGAGCAGCATGCCGATTTCCAGCCACTGCTTCTGGCCGTGCGAGAGGACCCCGGCCTGCCGGTCGCGTGCGGCGGCGAGGCCCGTGGTCTCCAGCGCGTGCTCGATCTCCTCGGGAACGCCGCGGCGGCGGCGCAGCAGGGTGTGCGGGCGCCGTGCCGCGCCGGCGGCGATGTCGAGGTTCGCCAGCACGCTCAGGTTCTCGAAGACGGTCGCGGTCTGGAACGTGCGCCCGATGCCCAGGCGCGCGATGCGGTGCACGGGGCGGCCGAGCAGGTCGTGCGGGCCGAAGCGGACCGTGCCCGTGGCCTTGGCCAGGCCGGTGACGGCGTCCACGAGGGTCGTCTTGCCCGCGCCGTTGGGCCCGATGAGGAAGCGCAGGTCGCCCGGGCCGACGCGCAGGGCGGCCCCGTCCACGGCCGTGAAGCCGTCGAACGAGACCCGCAGGTCGGTGATCTCCAGGTCCTTCAGGGCAGTCGCGGTCATGCGGCCATCACCGTCTCGGTACGGGGGCGGCGCCGGGCGGCGAGGTGCCACAGGGAGGCGATGCCGCCCGGCAGGAAGGCGATCACCAGGACGAACAGGCCGCCCTGGAAGTAGGTCCAGGCGGAGGGGAACTCCTCGGACAGGGTGGTCTGGGCCCAGGCGACCGCGACGGCGCCGATGACGGCGCCCGCGATGCTGGCGCGCCCGCCGATGGCGGCGCCGATGACGAACTGGATGGACGGCACGATGCCGATCAGCGCCGGGGAGATGATGCCGACGGCGGGCACGAACAGGGCGCCCGCGATGCCCGCCATCCCGGCCGAGAGCACGTAGGCGGCCAGTTTGACCAGGGCGGGGTCGTAGCCGAGGAACCGGACGCGTTCCTCGGAGTCCCGCACGGCGACGAGGAGTTCGCCGTAGCGGCTGCGGAACAGCTGCCGGGTCAGCAGCATCAGCGCGAGCAGCGTGCCGGCGATCACGAAGTACACCGTGCGCCGGTTGGCGGGGTCGAGCAGCGAGTAGCCGAAGAACCCCTGGAAGTCGGTCAGGCCGTTGGCGCCGCCCGTGGTGGTCTGCTGGCCGATGAGCAGGATCGCGAACGCCGCCGCCAGCGCCTGGCTGAGGATGGCGAAGTAGGCGCCGCGCACCCGGCGTCTGAAGACGAACCAGCCGATGACCGCGGCCAGTCCCATCGGCAGCAGCAGCACGGCGGCCAGCGCCACGACGGGCGAGCGGAACGGCTCCCACCACCACGGCAGCGCCTCGGCCGTTCCGTACAGCAGCATGAAGTCGGGCAGGCCGCCGTCGCCCGCGTCGGCGAGCTTCATGTGCATGGCCATGGCGTAGCCGCCGAGCCCGAAGAACAGCCCCTGGCCGAGGACGAGCATGCCGCCGCGGCCCCAGGCCAGGGAGATGCCCACGGCGACGATGGCGAAGCACAGGTAGCGGGAGAACTGCCCGAGGCGGAAGTCGGAGAGGACGAGCGGCGCGAGCGCGAACAGCAGCACCGCGGCGGCGGCGTAGCCGATCAGGGCCCGCCGGCGCGTGAGGAGGTCGGTCATGCCAGGCTCCGGGTGCGCAGGGTGTGGATGCCTTGGGGGCGCCATTGCAGGAACGCGACGATGGCGATCAGCACGGTCACGCGGGCGACGCTGACGGTCGTGGAGTACTCCATGACCGCCTGGAGGACCCCGAGCGCGAACGCCGCGACGACCGCGCCGCGCAACTGCCCGATGCCGCCGACGACGATGACGAGGAACGCGTCGATGATCACGTTGGTGCCCATCGTCGGGCCGATCGGGCCGACGAGGGTGAGGGCGACGCCGGCCAGCCCGGCGAGGCCCGAGCCGATGAAGAACGTGATCCGGTCCACGCGCGCGGTGGCGATCCCGGACGCCTCGGCGAGGTCGCGGTGCTGCACGACCGCCCTGATGCGGCGGCCCAGCGGGGTGCGGCGCAGGACGAGGGTCAGCACGACCACGGCGGACAGCGCCAGGGCCAGGATGAACAGCCGTGCGTGCGGCAGGGTCAGCGGGTCGTCGCCGCCGAACAGGGTGATCCGTCCTGAGAGCCAGCCGGGCGCCTCGGCGTGGACGTTGGGCGCCCCGAACAGGTCGCGGGCCAGTTGCTGGAGCATCAGCGAGATGCCCCAGGTGACCAGCAGGGTGTCCAGCGGCCTCGCGTACAGCCGCCGGATGAGGAGCCATTCGAGCAGCGCGCCCATGGCGCCGGCCACGAGGAACGCCACCGGCAGGGCGAGCAGCAGCGAGACGCCGGCCGAGGAGATGGGGCCCTGGAGCAGGTAGACGGTGTAGGCGCCGGCCATGATGAACTCGCCGTGGGCCATGTTGATCACGCCCATCTGCCCGAACGTCAGCGACAGGCCGAGCGCGATGAGCAGCAGGACCGCGCCGATGCTGATGCCCGTGAAGGACTGGCTGAGGATGACGGTCACGGCGCCTCACCCGCCGAGAGGCCGCGTGCCCAGTCGTAGGCGCGCAGGAAGGGGTCGGGGCGGATGGGCTCCTCCGAGCGCCACACCTCCGTGATCAGCCCGTCGGCGCCGATGCGGCCGATGCGGTTGGTCTTGTGGATGTGCTGCGTCGCGCCGTCGACGGTGACGGTGCCCTCGGGCGCGTCGAACGTGATGCCGTCGGCGGCGGCCCTGACGTCGGCGACGTCGAACGACCCGGCCTTCTCGACCATCGCGGCCCACAGGTGCACGGAGGTGTAGGCGGCCTCCATGGGGTCGGATGTGGGCCGGTCGGACCCGTAGCGTTCCTGGTAGGCCGCGACGAAGCGCTCGTTGGTGGCGCCCTCGGTGGTCTGGTAGTAGTTCCAGGACGTCAGTTGCCCCTCCAGCGTCTCGGCTCCGATGCCGCGCACTTCTTCCTCGGCGATGGACACCGACAGCACCGGCATCGTCTCCGCGGTGAGCCCGAACGCCCGGTACTCGCGGAAGAAGGAGACGTTGCTGTCGCCGTTGAGGGTGTTGAACACCGCGTCGGCGCCCGCCGCCTCGACCTTGTTGGCGATCGTGGCGAACTCGGTGGCGCCCAGCGGCGCGTAGTCCTCACCGAGGATCTCGATGCCGTGCTCCTCGGCGTAGGCCCTGATGACGCGGTTGGCGATGCGCGGGAACACGTAGTCGCTGCCGACCAGGTAGAGCGACTGGACGTCCTCCACCTCGCGCAGGTAGTCGAGGGCGGGAACGATCTGCTGGTTGGTGGTGGCGCCGGTGTAGAAGATGTTCGGCGACTGCTCAAGGCCCTCGTACTGCACGGGGTAGAAGAGGAGCGCGTCGTGGCGCTCGAAGACGGGCAGGACGGCCTTGCGGCTGGCCGAGGTCCAGCAGCCGAACACGGCGGCCACCCCGTCCTGCTGGATCAGCTTCTCGGACTTCTCCGCGAACGTCGGCCAGTCGGACGCGCCGTCCTCGCTGACCGGCTCGATCTGCTTGCCGAGCACGCCGCCCTCGGCGTTGATCTCGTCGATGGCGAGCATCAGCGCGTCGCGGACGGTGACCTCGCTGATCGCCATGGTTCCGGAGAGTGAGTTGAGCAGGCCGACCTTGACGGTGTCGCCCGAGGTGTCGACCTCGGCGGCGGAGCCGGTCGGGGTGTACTCGCCGGTCCGCGCGCCGCAGGCCGTCAGCAGGACGGCGGCGAACAGGGCGAGCGCGGTTCTCAGGCGGCGGGATCCCCGGGATCTGGGCATGTCCGTCCTCCTTGTCCCCTTGCGGGACGGGACTGCGGGGGGTGGGGAGCCGGGCCGCGGTGCCCGGCGTGGGCACGCCACAGCTTCAAAGCCGCCTGTTTCCCGGGGATTTCACGGCCATTAATACTTCCGTTCGGAAGTATCACGGGCGTTCGGGCGGCCCGCTCCAGCCGTCGAGGTCGGCGGTGACGGCGAAGTCGAGGCCGTCGGCCTCCGCGAGGTAGATGCGCTGCCTGGCATGCCGGCCGGTGAGCCGCAGCAGTCCGCGCGCCCCCTCCCACGCGACCTCGCCGACCGCGCCCTCGATCGCGGGCACCGACCAGGACCCCGCGCGGTTGAGGAGCGCCGCGAGCAGCAGCACGCCCTCGTAGCAGGACTCCCCCAGCGCGCTGGGCGCCGGCGCCCCGAGGCCGAACCTGGCGGCCCAGCGCCCGTGGAAGTCGAGGGTGTCGGCGGTGGCGAGGGCACCGAAGAACCCGGCGGTCGCGCTGAGCCCGCGCGTGGCGTCGGGGCCGCTGGCCAGCAGCATGTTCTCGTCCATCAGGGTGCTCAGCCGCAGGCAGGCCCCGTCGAGGCCCGCGGCGGCGAACGCCCGGTTGAACCGCACGGCGTCACTGCCGACGAGCAGCATCAGCACGGCGTCCGCGGCCTGCCGCTCGACGCCGCGCAGGGCGGCGGCGAAGTCCTCGGTGCCAAGCGGCAGATAGCTCTCGCCGCAGATCCGGCCCCCGCTCTCGCGCGCGTAGGCGTGCGCGGCGCGCGCGGTGCGCCGGGGCCAGATGTAGTCGTTGCCGACCACGTACCAGCGGCGCACCCGCCGCTCCGCGGCGAGCAGCCGCATCGCCGGCCGCAGCTGCCCCTCGGGCGTCTCGCTGGTGAGGTAGACGCCCGCGGTGTCCTCGCCGCCCTCGTACAACGCCGTATACACATAGGGCACCCGCCGCGCGATGCGCGGCGCGAGCGCCTGGCGCACGGACGAGATGTGCCAGCCGGTCACCCCCCGCACGATGCCCGCCGCCACGAGCGCCGCGACCTCGTCGGCGACCAGCCGCGGCGGCGCCCCGCCGTCCACGGTCACCAGCCGCAGTTCGCGACCGAGCACGCCGCCGGCCGCGTTGACCTCGTCGGCCGCGAGCCGCGCGCACAGCTCGCACGCGGGCCCGAAGATCCCCGCGGGGCCCTGCCGGGGCACGACGAGCGCCACCCCGAGCACGTCGTCCGAGGCACTCAGCGGCCGGGGGCGGTCGACGGGTGTCACCGCCCCATGATGCCGCGCGCGCCGCGCCGCCCTCCACGTCGCCGGGGCCGGCGCAACGGCCGCGGCCGTGACCGGCGGTGGGGGTTCGTACCATGGGTGGGGCCCACCGGGCGTGGAAGGTGAGGGGCTGAGGGGCGATGTCTGTTGAACTGGTGGCCCTGCTGACCCGGGCGGAGCGGCTGGCCGTGCGGCGGCTGCGGCAGGTCCTGGACGAGGCCGGCTGCTCCGTCGACGCCTGGCGCGTGATGTCGCTGCTGGCCGACGGCGAGGGGCACGGCATGACGGCCATCGCCGACCGCGTGCTGCTGCCGCCGCCCACCCTGACCCGGCTGATGGACCAGCTCGTCGACGACGGGCTGGTGCACCGGCGCGTCGACCCGATGGACCGGCGGCGCGTGCTCGCCGCGCTCACGCCGCGCGGCACCGCGCGGTGGGAGGAGCTGGACGGGCGGGCGCGCGCGGCGTGGGCGGCGCTGCCGGGCAGCGGGGACGACGAGTTGCTGGCGGCGTTGCTGCGCCGCCTCGCGGCCGGTCTCGCGCAGACCGCCGCCCCCGTGTCCACTCCGTGACACATCACGATTCGGCTTCATTTATTGAACGCGCGCTTCCGTTTCCACGCGCGGCGCCGGGCGTTTTGCCCACCCTTGCGACTACCGTGTGACTCCATCCATTCACCGCAGGTGTCGCTGCTGCCAGGTGCGAGAAAAGTACGCATGCTCGGGACGAAACCGGGTAGCCGCCCGCGCATGCGCAGGGCGGCCCCGTATCGGGCTGCCCTCCTGACAGTTGTTGAACGGAAGGATTGATACGGGTGCCAGGCGACAAGAGAGGCGAGACCGTCCTGGGCGGTCGGAGACGAACGTTGCTCGGCCCGCACACGGACCCGGTCGTCTTCGGGGTCGCCGCCGCGGTGACGCTCGCGTTCGTGCTGTGGGGCGCCTCGTCCTCCGAATCGCTGGCCGACGTCTCGGGCGACATGCTCAGCAGCGTCATCCACAACGCCGGGTGGGCGTTCGTCCTGGCGGCCTCGGGTTTCGTCGTCTTCGCCCTGTGGCTGGCCGTCAGCAAGTACGGCCGGATCACCCTGGGCAAGGAGGGTGAGGAGCCGGAGTTCAGGACCGTGTCCTGGATCGCCATGATGTTCAGCGCCGGGATGGGCATCGGCCTGATGTTCTTCGGTGTCAACGAGCCGCTGAGCCACTACGTGAGCCCGCCGCCCGGCGCCGCGCCCGCGGACAGCGGCGACTCGATGGCCACGGCCCTGGCGACCTCGCTGTTCCACTGGACGCTGCACCCGTGGGCGATCTACGCGGTGGTCGGCATGGCCATCGCCTACAGCACGTTCCGGCGCAAGCGGCGGCAGACGATCAGCGCGGTGTTCACGCCGCTCATCGGCGAGCGGCACGCGAACGGCGCCGTCGGCAAGGCCATCGACATCCTGGCCATCATCGCCACCCTCTTCGGCTCGGCCGCCTCCCTCGGCCTCGGCGCCCTCCAGATCGGCAGCGGCATCGAGGAGCTGGACTGGATGTCCAGCGTGGGCACGGGCATGCTGGTCCTCATCATCGCCGTGCTGACCACGGCCTTCGTGCTGTCGGCCGTCTCCGGCATCGCCAAGGGCATCCAGTGGCTCTCCAACATCAACATGGTGCTGGCCGCGGTGCTCGCCCTGTTCCTGTTCGTCGTCGGCCCCACGGTGCTGATCCTCGACCTGATCCCGACCTCGCTCGGCACGTTCCTCTCCGACCTGCCGGACATGGCCGCGCGGACCGAGGCGAGCGGCGGCGAGGGCATCGCGGAGTGGCTGTCGGGCTGGACGGTCTTCTACTGGGCGTGGTGGATCTCCTGGACGCCGTTCGTCGGCATGTTCATCGCCCGCATCAGCCGGGGGCGCACCGTCAGGCAGTTCGTCGGCGGTGTGATCCTGGTGCCGAGCACGGTGAGCCTGCTGTGGTTCGCCATCCTCGGCGGCACCGGCATGCGCGAGGAGGAGAACGGCGCGAACATCACGGCCGAGGCCACCCCCGAGGGGCAGCTGTTCGCCGTGCTGAACGAGTACCCGCTCGCCGGCGTCACCGCGCTCCTCGTGATGGTCCTCGTCGGCATCTTCTTCGTGTCCGGCGCCGACGCGGCGTCCATCGTCATGGGCACGCTCTCCCAGCGCGGCGCGCTCGAACCCGGTCGCGTCCTGGTCGTCTTCTGGGGCGTCCTGACCGGGGCCGTCGCCGCCATCATGCTGCTGATCAGCGAGGACGGCGAGACAGCGCTCGACGGCTTGCAGAACCTGACGATCCTCGCGGCCGTGCCGTTCACCCTGGTGATGGTCGGCCTGTGCGCGGCGCTGATGCGCGACCTGCGGCGCGACCCGCTCATCCTGCGGGGCGAGCGCGGCGAGGAGGCCGTGGAGATGGCCGTGATCGCCGGCCACGAGAAGTACAACGGCGACTTCGAGCTGCGGATCGGTCCCGGTTCGAACGGCGTCGACGTGCAGGTCGGCCCGGAGCCGGGCGCGGGCCCGGGCACCAACGGGGCAGGCGGCAACGGGACGCCCGCCGCTCGCGACTGAGCGGCGGGCCCCGGGCCACTCCCCGCGCCGGTCAGGCGGGGCGGGTCGCGCGCAGCGAGAACAGCAGCGGCACGCGCGGCTCGCCCGCCCGGTACCGGTACTCACGGGCGGAGACCCGTTCGAGGGCGGGGAAGCGCGCCCACGTCGTGGTGGCGTGCTCGTGCAGGAAGTCGACGCGCAGGCCCGCCCCGGCGAGCGCGCTGACGATCTCGCCCAGCGGGTGGTGCCACTGCACCTGCGTGGTCCGCGTCAGCGGCGGCCCGTCCGTGTAGGTGTACGGGTGGTCGTAGACCTGGCCCTGGCGCTCGAAGTAGTCGCGGACCACCGAGGCCCCGTCGTCGGCGAGGAGTTCGGTGAACGGGTGGAACTCCACCAGGTACAGCGTGCCGCCGTCGGCCAGCAGCGCGGCGACGACGCCGGCCCAGCGCGGCAGGTCGGGCAGCCACGCCAGCGCGCCGAGGCCGGTGTAGACGATGTCGAAGCGCTCCCCGCCGAGCGCGGCGACGGCGTCGTAGACGTCCGAGACGACGAACCTGGCGCGGTCCGCGAGTCCGGTGTCGGCCGCGAGCCCGGTGGCCGTGCGCACCGCCTGCGCGGAGAAGTCGAGCCCGGTGACCCGGGCGCCGCGCCGCGCCCAGCACAGCGTGTCCTGGCCCATGTGGCACTGGAGGTGCAGCAGGCGGCGCCCTGAGACGTCACCCAGTTCCTCCGGCTCGAACGGCCGCAGGTGGTCCTCGCCCGCCCGGAAGCCCGGCAGGTCGTAGAAGTCGCTCGCGGCGTGCACGCCGACCCGGTCGTCCCAGTTCTCGCGGTTGTGGCGCAGCCAGTCCTCGGTCATGCGGCGACGCTACGAACGGGGGCCGCGGGCCGCAACGCAATTCTCGGCGGGCGGGCCCCGCCGTCGTCAACCGCCTTCCGCCGGCCGGCGGGACACGCTGCCGGGCGCTTCCCGCCCTCCGCTTCCCGGCCCGTCACCGCCCTTGCCGCCGGCCGCGCGCGCCCCCCGACTGCCCGCTGACCAGCGCGAACAGGGCCGCCGCCCGGCCCCGTTCCCCTGCCGCGGCGACGCGCCGCGCGCCCCGGGCGCCGCCGCCGTGCGGCCGGGCCCGCGAAGAACGCACGTTTGGCAGCCGCGTGCGAAGGAACCCGACAAGAGCCATGGCAGAGAAAAACACGGAAGCACAGAGACAGGACGACGACCGACCTCGTCCGGTTCTCGACGTCATGCGCGCGGCGGGCGCGGAGTTCGCCGAACTGACGGGCCTGCGCCCCGAGGCGGTCACCCGGCTGGAGAAGTCGGGGGACGGCTGGGTGCTCGACGCGGAGGTTCTCGAACTGGCCCGCGTGCCGGAGACCATGAGCCTGATGGCCACCTACGAAGTCACCGTGGGGCCGGACGGCGAGGTCACGGGCTACCGGCGCATACGGCGTTACGAACGAGGGCGGTCGGACGGCTAGTGGCGGCGGGGCCCGGGACGGGCCGGCCGACGCCACCGACGGACGACCAGGCCAGTGAAAGGCCGGGCAGGAGACCGGAATCATGACCACAGCAGTCGCGACCACGCAGCCGGCGGCGCCCAGGACGAGTTCGGGCGGCGGCTCCGGCACCCTCTACGACGTGCTCGAACTCATCCTCGACCGCGGTCTGGTGATCGACGCGTTCGTCCGCGTCTCACTCGTCGGCATCGAGATCCTGAAGGTCGACGTCCGGGTGGTGGTCGCCAGTGTCGACACCTACCTGCGGTTCGCCGAGGCGTGCAACCGGCTCGACCTGGAGGCCGGGCCGAAGAAGGACCCCGGTGTTCCGGAGCTCGTGGGCGGAATGATGGAGTCCGGCGCGCGCGGCAAGACGAAGGGCGCGCTCGCCGGCGCGGCGGAGACGATCTCGGACGCGTTCCGGCAGGGCCGGGACGGCACCGACGACGAGGAGGCCGAGAAGGAGCCGCGCCGCGCCCGGCGTTCGACGTCCTCCCGGCGTGAGAAGGACGCGGAATGAGCACCTACGTGTACGGCATCGCGCGGGCCGGGTCCCCGCGCCTCCTCCCCGACGGGCTGACCGGCGTGGGCGACCCGCCGCGCCCGGTGCGCGCGCTGCGCGCCGGCGGCCTGGTGGCCATCGCGAGCGACTGCCCGCCGGGGCTGCGCCCCAAGCGGCGCGACCTGTTCGCCCACCAGCGGGTCCTGACCGTGGTGTCGGCCGGCGGCGCGGTGCTGCCGCTGCGCTTCGGCAGCGTGTCGGCGGACGACGCGGCGGTCCGCGCCGCGCTGACCGAGCACGCGGCGCTGCACCACCAGCAGCTCGACAGCGTGGCCGACCGCGTCGAGTACAACGTCAAGGCCGCGCACCACGAGGACGTGATCCTGCGGCGGGTCGTCGCGGAGAGCCCGGAGATCCGGCGGCTGAACGAGGCCACGAGGTCCGGCGGCGCCGCTTACCAGGACCGGCTGCGGCTCGGGGAGCTGGTGGCCGACGCGGTGCGCGAGCGGGAGGAGAGCGACGCGCGCGCCGTCGAGGAGGCACTGAGGCCGCACGCGGGCGACAGCCGCCCCGGGCCCGACGGCACCGGCCGGGTGGTGAACGTCTCCTACCTGGTGGGGCGCGATGAGGCCGCCGGGTTCCTCGCGGCCGTCGACCGGCTGCGCGAGGAGAGCCCGCAGCTCGACCTGCGGGTCAGCGGCCCGCTGCCCCCGTACAGCTTCGTGCGGATGGAACCGGCCGAGGCGGCCTGATGGCGTTCGGGCTGCTCCGCGAGGTCCTGCTGCTCCCGCTCGCCCCGACGCGCGGCGCGGGCTGGGTGCTGGGGCAGGTCGTCGCCGAGGCGGAGCGCACGTATTACGACCCGGCGGTGGTGCAGCGCGAACTGGCGGCCCTCGAAGAGGACTTGATCAGTGGCGCGATCGACGAGGAGGAGTTCGACCGGCGGGAGGACGAACTCCTCGACCGTCTCCACCCCACTCACGATTGGATGACACGTTGACGAACAGAATGGTGATCGGCCTCGCCGTGACCACGGGTTACGTGCTCGGCCGCACGAAGAAGGCGAAACTGGCGCTCGCGCTCGGCTCGGTCGCGGTGGCCAGGAAGGTCGACTTCTCCAATCCGAGACTGCTTGAGGCGGGCAACCAGCTGCGGGGCACCGCGCGTTCGCTGGTCGCCGGGCCGCTGGACTCGCTCGCCGACGGGCTGCATGACCGCACCGAGGCGGTGCAGGAGCGGCTGAACGACGCCGCGTCGCGGGCCGCCGAGAACGGCGGCAAGGCGGCGGACAAGGCAGGCGGGGCCGGGAAGTCGGCGGCGGGGACCGCGGGGAAGGCCGCCACGTCGGCGGGCGGGACGGCCAAGTCGGCCGGTGGAGCCGCCAAGTCCGCGGGCGGCTCGGCCAAGTCGGCGGGCGGCTCGGCGCGCAAGACCGCTGCCAAGGCCCCGGCCGGCCGGTCCGCGGCCAAGCGTTCCTCCGGAGGCGGGAAGCAGGATGACTGACGCCGCGAGCACCCCGGGGGACCGAGTGAAGCAGGAAGCCGCGGCCTTCGCGACGGCCCAGGCCGAGCGGCTGCTCGTGGCGACGAGCCGCGGCCTCGGCCGGGCGACGGCCAAACTCACCGACATAGCCGAGGGCAGGAGCATGGGGACAGTGAAACTGGCGATGGCCACGGGCAAGAAGACCGCCGAGGGCAAGAGCCCGCTGCGCTCCGTCGTGGAGGCGGGCGCCGCCGGGGTCAAGGACAAGGTCTCGTCCGGCGCCGTCGGCGTGAAGGAGAAGGTCGCCTCGGGCGCGGTCGGCGTGAAGGACAAGGTCGCGTCCAAGGTGCACAAGCCGAACCTGTCCCTGCCGCGGAGCGAGAGCAAGGACAGCGCGGGCAAGGGCAAGTTCCTGACGGTCATCGAGGACATCGACGTCGGCGTGCCGGTGCGCGAGGCGTACGACCAGTGGACGCAGTTCCAGGACTTCGGCGACTTCGCCAAGGGCGTGCAGGGCGTCGACCAGGTGGACGACACCACCACGAACTGGCGGGCCAAGGTGGCGTTCGCCAAGCGCAGTTGGCAGGCGCACATCACCGAGCAGGTGCCGGACGAGCGGATCGCCTGGACCTCGGAGGGCGGCAAGGGCACCACGAAGGGCGTCGTCACCTTCCACCGGCTCGGTGACACGCTGACCCGGGTCCTGCTGGTCATCGAGTACTACCCGAAGGGCCTGATGGAGCGGACCGGCGCGCTGTGGCGCGCCCAGGGCCGGCGCGCGCGCCTTGACCTGAAGAACTTTCGCCGGTTCGTGATGCTGCGCGGCGAGGCCACCGGCGAGTGGCGCGGCGAGATCGAGCGCGGCGAGGTCGTGGTCGGCCACGACGAGGCGGTCGCGGATGAGCGCGACGAGCGGGACGAGCACGACGAGCGCGAGGAGCACGGCGAACGCGGTGCCAAGGGCCGCCGCGACTCCGCGGACGACGAGATCGCGGACGAGGCGGAGGCGGCCGAGGAGGAGACCGAAAGGGAAGCGCGGTCATGACCTCCCCGGCACCGCGCGGCGCCTACGGCGGCGGCAGCAGCCTGTCGGAGATCGGCGGGGGCGGCAGCGCGAACCTCGCGGACATCCTGGAGCGGGTTCTGGACAAGGGCGTGGTGATCGCCGGGGACATCCAGGTGAACCTGCTCGACATCGAACTGCTCACGATCAAGATCCGCCTGCTGGTCGCCTCCGTCGACAAGGCCAAGGAGATGGGCATCGACTGGTGGGAGCAGGACCCCTCGCTGTCCTCCGGCGCCCGCACGCGGGAGCCCGCGGAGGAGATCGAGCGGCTGCGCGACCGCGTGGCGGCCCTGGAGTCCCGCAGGAAGGAGGAGACCTCATGACCGGCCAGGCACCCCTGTGGTACGTGTACGCGGTCACCCCGGCCGGGGACCCGGCGGCGCTGCCCGAAGACCTGCGCGGCGTGGCCGACGCGCCGCTGCGCACCCTGGCACAGGACGGGCTGACCGCGGTGGCCAGTCCCGTGGCCGCCGCCGACTTCGACGAGGAGCCGCTGCGGCAGCGCCTGGAGGACCTGGCGTGGCTGGAGGCCACGGCCCGCGGCCACCAGCGGGTGATCGACGCGCTGACGGCCGCGCCCGGCTGCGTGCTGCCGCTCCGGCTGGCCACCGTCTGCCGGGACGAGGCCGGGGTGCGGCGGCTGCTCGCGGGGAACCGGGAGCGGTTCCTCGACGCCATCGAGCGCCTGGACGGCCGCGCCGAGTGGGGCGTGAAGGTGTTCGCCGACGCCCCGGAACGCACCGAGGCGGCGCCCGCCACCGGCCGCGACTACCTGCGGCAGCGGGCCAGGCGGCGCCGGACGGACGAGGAGGCGTGGCAGCGGGCCGAGGCGGCGGCCCGCGCGGTGCACGAACGGCTCGACGAGGTCGCGGAACTGTCCCGCCTGCACCCGCCCCAGGACGCGCGGCTCTCCGGGGAGTCAGGGCGCAACCTGCTCAACGGCGCCTACCTGGTGCCGCGCGAGCGGGAGGAGGAGTTCTGCGAGCTGGCGGGGCGGCTGGCCGGTGAACTGGGCGGTCCCCGGCTCAACCTGACGGGGCCGTGGGCTCCGTACTCGTTCGCGCAGGTGACGGACCTCGCGCCGGAGCGCGAGCCGGAGCGCGCCGGGTGAGCGACGAACTGGCCTCGCGCGAGATCGCGCTGGTCGACCTGCTCGACCGGCTGCTCGCGGGCGGCGTGGTGCTGGCGGGGCACCTGACGCTGCGGATCGCCGACGTGGACCTGGTGCGCATCGACCTGCGGGCGATGATCGCCTCCGTCGCCTCGCTCGCCGACGACGCCCAGGGCGGCGAGCCGGTGGCGGCGACGGCGGGCGGGACCGCCCCCGCCCTCGCGCCCGGCCCGCGGGAAACGCACGACACGCACACCACGCACGGCACGGAGCACAGGGACACCGCCGGCGCCTGACCCGGCGCGGCACCGCACGGCCCGCGCCCTGGTGAGGGGAGAGGACACATGGAGGGACGCGAGGCTCGGATCGAGCTGGACCGCGACTCGGTGGAACGCGACCTGATGAAGCTGATCCTGACCATCATCGAGCTGCTGCGCCAGCTGATGGAACGCCAGGCGCTGCGCCGGGTCGACGTGGGCGACCTGACCGAGGAGCAGGAGGAACGGATCGGGCTGACGCTCATGCTGCTCTCGGAGCGCATGGACGAGCTGCGCGGGCGCTACGGCTTCGAACCCGAGGACCTCAACATCGACCTCGGCCCGCTCGGCCCGCTGCTGCCGCGCTGACCCCGCCGCCCGCGCCCGCCCGGCCGCCCGTCACAGGGCGCGGGCGGCGGCCCGGCCCGCGGCCCTGCCGCTGAAGAGGCAGCCGCCGAGGAACGTGCCTTCGAGCGAGCGGTAGCCGTGCATGCCGCCGCCGCCGAAGCCCGCGGCCTCACCCGCCGCGTAGAGACCCGGCAGGGGCTGCCCGTCCGCCGCCAGGACCCGCCCGGACAGGTCCGTCTGGAGGCCGCCCAGCGTCTTGCGGGTCAGGACGTGCAGCCGGACGGCGATCAGCGGCCCGGCCGCCGGGTCGAGGAGGCGGTGCGGGGCCGCCACCCGGATCAGGCGGTCGCCGAGGTAGCCGCGGGCCCTGCGGATCGCTGCGAGCTGGAGGTCCTTGCCGAAGCGGTGGCCGAGGTCGCGGTCCCGCGCCTCGATCTGCCGGCGCAGCGTGCCGGCGTCGACGAGACCGCGCCCGGTGAGGGCGTTCATCCCGCGGACGAGGTCGTCGAGGCGCCGTTCCACGACGAAGTCGGGGCCGTGGTCGAGGAACGCCTGCACGGGCCCGGGGGTGCCCGCGCGGACCCGGCCGAGCACGTCGCGGACGCTGCGGCCGGTCAGGTCCGGGTTCTGCTCCGAGCCGGAGAGCGCGAACTCCTTCTCCACGATTCTGCGGGTGAGGACGAACCAGGTGTGGTCGTGGCCGGTGCGCAGGATGTGCTCCAGGGTGCCGAGCGTGTCGAAGCCGGGGAAGAACGGCACCGGCAGCCGCTGCCCGGTGGCGTCGAGCCACAGCGCGGAGGGTCCTGGCAGGATGCGGATGCCGTGGGCGGACCACACGGGGTTCCAGTTGGCGATGCCCTCGGTGTAGTGCCACATCCGGTCGCCGTTGACCAGGCGCGCGCCCGCGCGTTCCGCGATGCCCAGGAGCAGGCCGTCGACGTGCGCGGGCACGCCGCTGAGCAGGTGGGCGGGCGCGGTGCCGAGGCGGCGCGGCCAGTGCGCCCTGACCAGGTCGTGGTTGCCGCCGATGCCGCCCGAGGTGATCAGCACGGCCTGGGCGCGCAGTTCGAACGCGTCGGTGGCCCGCCGGTTGCTGGCCGTGCCGCGCCTGGCCGCGCTGGGCGCGAGCACCTCGCCCGTGACCGTGTCGAGCGCGCCCGCGGTGCGGGCCAGGCCGGTGACGCGGTGCCGGAACCGCAGGTCGACCAGGCCGCGCCCGGCGGCCTCGCGGACCCGGCGTTCGAACGGTTCGAGCACGCCGGGTCCCGTGCCCCACGTGATGTGGAAGCGGGGCACGGAGTTGCCGTGCCCCGCGGCGTCGTGGCCCCCGCGCTCCGCCCAGCCGACGACGGGGAAGAAGCGCAGGCCCTGCCGGCGCAGCCAGGCCCGCTTCTCCCCCGCCGCGAAGTCGACGTACGCCTCGGCCCAGCGGCGCGCCCAGTCGTCCTCGGGGCGGTCGAAACCGGCGCTGCCGAGCCAGTCCTGCCAGGCCAGGTCGCGGCTGTCGCGGATGCCGAGCCGCCGCTGCTCAGGGGAGCCGACGAGGAAGAGGCCGCCGAAGGACCAGTGGGCCTGGCCGCCGAGCGAGGCCTCCGGTTCCTGTTCGAGGATGATGACCCGGCGTCCCGCGTCGGCCAGTTCGGCGGCGGCGGTCAGGCCGGCGAGCCCGGCCCCGATCACGATGACGTCGGCGTCGTACGCCATGGCGGCGACCTCCCGGGCGCTGGTGGGTGGGAAGATCCTCGGCCCGCGGCGGCCCCGCGTCAACGGGCGCGGCAGCGGCGGCCCAGGGGCACGAACCTCAGCGGGGTGCCCGGCGGGGCCTGGGCGGCGGCGGGCAGGTCGGACGCGGGGACGACGCCGATCACGGGGTAGCCGCCGGTGGTGGGGTGGTCGGCGAGGAACACCAGGGGCAGGCCGTTCGGCGGGACCTGCACGGCGCCCAGCACGAGCCCCTCGCTGGGCAGTTCGTCGTGCCGGGCGCGTTTCAGGGCGGGTCCCTGGGTGCGCAGCCCGACGCGGTTGCTCTCCGGAGACACGCGGTAACGCCCCCGGGCGAGCGTGGCCAGGGCGTTCGGGGCGAACCAGTCGTCCCTTGGCCCCGGCCGCAGGCGCAGCGCGAGTTCGGCCGGCGGTCCCGGCTGCGGCACCGCGTCGGCGGGCGCGGGCGGCGGGCCGCCGGGCCCGAGCGGCAGGACCGCGCCGTCGGTCAGGGGCGGCGGGCCGAGCCCGGACAGCAGGTCGGCGGAGCGGCTGCCGAGGACCGCGCCGACCGCGATGCCGCCGCCGATGGCCAGGTAGGCGCGCACGCCCGCGGTGGCGCGCCCGATGTCGAGGACGGCGCCGGCGGGCACCCGGAACGCCGTTCCCCAGGGCGCGGGCCGCCCGTCGACGGCGACCGGGCAGGGGGCGCCGGTCACGGCGGCGGTGACGGGCCCGTGCGGCCGGAGCGCGCAGCCGGTGAGCGTGGTCTCCAGGGTGGCGGCGTGCGGCGGGTTGCCGACGAGGCGGTTGGCGAGCCGGTGCGCGGGCGGGTCGAGGGCGCCGGAGCGGGGCACGCCGAGGTGGGCGTACCCCGCGCGGCCGAGGTCCTGGACGGTGGTGAGGGCACCGGCCCGCAGGACGGTGAGGGAGCGGTCGCTCACGCGGGGGTCTCCGGGACGAAGCGGACTCGGGTACCGGGGGCGAGGAGGGCGGCGGGCTCGCGTCCCGTGTCCCACAGCACGGCGTCGGTGGTGCCGATGAGCTGCCAGCCGCCGGGCGAGGCGCCGGGGTAGACGCCGGTCCAGGCGTCGGCCAGGGCCACGGAGCCGGGTGGGACGCGGGTCCTGGGCGTGGCCCTGCGCGGCACGGCGTACCGTTCGGGCAGGCCGGTGAGGTAGCCGAACCCGGGGGCGAAGCCGCAGAACGCCACGCGGTAGACGCCCGCCGCGTGGATCTCGGCCACGTCCTCGGGCCCGACGCCCCAGAGTGCGGCGACGTCGGCGAGGTCGGGGCCGTCGTACCGCACGCGGAGGGTGACGTCCCGGCCGGTCGAGGCCGGGACCGGGGGCACCTCCCAGGTGGCGAGCCGCCGGGCGAGAGCGGCCGGGTCGCGCACGTCGTCGATCAGGACGGTGCGCGCGGCCGGCACGATCTCCCCGGTGCCCGGCAGTTCGTTCGCGGCCCGGCGGCGCAGCAGTTCGGCGTGCAGGGCCCGGGCCGCCTCGCCGGTGGGCAGTTCGACGAGGAGCGCGTGCTCCCCGGCCGGCAGGATTCTCACGCGAACGGCTCCAGACGCAGCCCGGCCGCCCGCAGCCCGTCCCGCACCCGCGCGGCCAGGTCGCGGGCGCCCTCGGTGTCGCCGTGCACGCACAGGGAACGGGCGCGCACGCGGACCGTTCCGCCGTCGCGCGCGGTGACCTGCCCGTCCCTGGCGATGCCGACCGAGCGGGCGACGACCTCGTCCGCGTCGGTGAGGACCGCGCCCTCCGCGCGGCGCGGCACGAGGGTGCCGGCCGCGGTGTAGGCGCGGTCCGCGAACGCCTCGGAGACGGCGGGGAGTCCGGCGCGCCTGGCGGCCCGGTGCAGCCGCGAGCCAGGCAGGCCGAGGACCGGCAGGCCGAGGCCGGTGAGGGCGACGCCCTCGGCGACGGCCTCGGCCTGCTCCTCGTCGTGCACGGTGCGGTTGTACAGGGCGCCGTGGGGTTTGACGTACCGCACGCGGGTTCCGGCGGCGCGGGCGAAGGTCTCCAGCGCGCCGATCTGGTAGGCCGTCTCGGCGGCCAGTTCCGCGGGGGGCACGTCCATGGCGCGGCGGCCGAAGCCGGCCAGGTCGCGGTAGGCGACGTGGGCGCCGATGGCCACGCCGCGCCGGGCCGCGAGTTCGCAGACGCGGCGCATGGTGGGCGGGTCGCCCGCGTGGAAGCCGCAGGCGACGTTGGCGCTGGTGACGATGTCGAGCAGCGCCTCGTCGTCGGTGAGGTGCCAGCGGCCGAAGCCTTCCCCGAGGTCGGCGTTCAGGTCGATGGTCGCCGTGTCGTTGCCGGTCATGCCACTCGGTACTCCTTGTCCCGCGCGTCGGTAATGAACATATAGCCGGGGGCGTGGGTGATGGCGAAGGGAATCCGCGCGGCCATCAGCGCCGCCTGGGGGGTGACGCCGCAGGCCCAGAAGACCGGCACGTCGCCGGGCAGCAGGTCCACGCGGTCGCCGAAGTCGGGCCGGTCGAGGTCGCGGATGCCGAGGTGGGCGCCGTCGCCGACGTGCACGGGGCCGCCGTGGGCGGCGGGGATGGAGGCGCTGGCGCGCCACGCGCCGGCCACGAGCCGGGCGGGCACGGGCCGCATCGACACCACGAGCGGGCCGCTCAGCCGTCCGCCGGGCCGGCAGGGGCGGTTGGTGAGGTACATCGGCACGTTGCGGCCCTGTTCGACGTGCCGCAGCGGGATGCCCGCCTCGGTGAGCGCGTTCTCGAAGGTGAAGCTGCATCCGAGGAGGAACGTCACCAGGTCCTCGCGCCAGTGGCCGCGTACGTCGCCCGGCTCGTCGACGAGCGTGCCGTCCTCCCAGACGCGGTAGCGGGGCAGGTCGGTGCGCAGGTCGGCGTCGGGGGCGAGCCCGGTGTGCCAGGCGCCGGGCGCGGTGACGTCGAGCACGGGGCAGGGCTGCGGGTTGAGCCGGCAGAACTGCTCCAGGTCGGTGGCCCAGTCGGAGGGCACGGAGACGAGGTTGGCCTGGAGGTGGCCCGGGGCCCAGCCGGCCGTGGGCCGGGCGCCGCCGGCGCGGAAGTGGGCGCGGGCCGCCGCGGGGCTCAGGTGCGGGGGTGCTTCCGGAGTGGTCATGGCCTGGTCCTGCCTTTCCTGTTCCTGATGTGGGTGCGGGTGCGGTGCGTGCGCGGCCGTGCGGGCGGGGCGGTTCAGGTGAGTTCGCGGCCCTTGGTCTCGGGGAGGCCGAGGAGGGCGAGCAGGGCGAGGCCGTAGCCGGCCGCGCCGAACACCAGGGCGCCGCCGACGCCCATGCTGTCGGCCATGAAGCCGACGAGCCCGGGGAAGAAGGCGCCGGCGGCGCGGCCGGTGTTGTAGGTGAACCCCTGTCCTGTGCCGCGCACTTCGGCCGGGTACAGCTCGGCGAGGAAGGAGCCGAAGCAGCTGAAGACGGCGGACATGCAGAACCCGAGCGGGAAGCCGAGGACCATCACCAGGGTGTCGGCGCCCTCGGGGAGGTTGGTGTAGACGAGGATCGCGACCGCGGAGAGCACCGCGAACAGCGCGACGTTGTTCCTGCGGCCGAGCCGGTCGGTGACCCAGCCGCCGGTCAGGTAGCCGGTGAACGCGCCGGTGATGAGGAAGGCCAGGTAGCCGCCGGTGCCGACGACGGTCAGGCCGCGTTCGTCGTCGAGGTAGGTCGGCACCCAGGTCGCCAGGGTGTAGTAACCGCCTTGCACGCCGGTGGACATGAGGACGGCGAACAGGGTCGGGCGGAGCAGTCCGCGGCGGAAGATGGCGCGGAACGAGCCGCGGTCCGGGCTGCGCCGGCGCCGTTCCGCCGCCTCGGGCGCGTCCTGCACCTGCCGCCGCACCCAGACGACGAGCAGGGCGGGCAGGGCGCCGGTGAGGAACATGACGCGCCAGGCGGTGTCGTCCTCGAAGATCTGGAAGACGAGCGTCCACACCAGCACGGCGAGCGCCCAGCCGACGGCCCACGAACTCTGGATGTAGGCGAGGGTCCTGCCGCGGTGCCGGGGTGAGGCGTACTCGGCGACGAGGATCGCGCCGACCGCCCACTCGCCGCCGAAGCCCAGGCCCTGAAGGGCGCGAAAGACCAGCAGCGTCTCGTAGGTGGGTGCCAGGCCGCACAGGAGGGTGAACGTGGCGTACGTGGCGACCGTGATCATCAGGGCCCTGACGCGGCCGATGCGGTCGGCCAGGATGCCGGCCGCGGCGCCGCCGACGGCCGACGACACGAGGGTGACCGTGGTCAGCAGGCCGGTCCTGCCCGAGTCGAGCAGGAAGTACGCCTCGATGGCGACCATGCTCAGCGGCAGGGTGAAGAAGTCGTAGGAGTCCAGGCCGTACCCGCCGAAGGCCCCGGCGAACGCGCGGCGTCCGCGCGGCCCGAGGGCCCGTAACCAGGCCAGGGGGCCGGTGTCTTCGTGGGCGCCGGACGGGGCGGCGGGTGGTGCGGGTGTGCTCATGTGCACCTCGCAGATGTGAGAAAACCAGCGCGAGATCGACTGATTCGCCCGGCAGTTCAGGCTGCCTTGCCGAACAAGGTAGAGGATCGTTGAACAATCCCGCAATACTCACGTTGTCCTGTTCTCGGTTCTGCGATTAACTGCCCTGGCGGGGGCGGGATTCGGGGCCACGGGCGGAGGACGGAACACGTGACGGACACCGGGGAGGCACTCGCCGGGCTCGCCGACGACCGCGTGCTGCTGGGACGCACGAGCACCGCGGAACGGGTCGCCGACATCCTGCGCACCCGCATCGCCGAGGGGTACTTCAGGCCCGAGGCCCAGCTGCCGGAGAAGGCCATCGCCACGGCGCTCGGCGTCTCGCGCAACACGCTCAGGGAGGCGTTCCGGCTGCTCACCCACGAGCGGCTGCTGGTCCACGAGCTGAACCGCGGCGTGTTCGTCCGGGTCCTCACGGTCGAGGACCTCATCGACATCTACCGGGTGCGCCGCCTGCTGGAGTGCGCCGCGCTGCGCGGTCTCGGCCGGCCGCCGTTCCCCGTGGCCGGGCTCGAAGCCGCCGTCGCCACCGGCGAGGAGGCCGCGCGGGCGGGCCTGTGGCGCGACCTGGGCACGGCGAACATCCGCTTCCACCAGGAGCTGGTGGCGCTGGCCGGCAGCCCGCGCACGAACGAGGTGATGCGCGGCATCCTCGCCGAACTGCGCCTGGTCTTCCACGTGATGGAGGACCCGCGCCGGTTCCACGAGCCGTACCTGCCGCGCAACCGGGAGATCCTGCGGGCCCTGGCGGCCGGCGACGCGGTCGGGGCCGAGGCGCTGCTCGCCGCCTATCTGGACGACTCGCGGCGCCAGTTGGCCGAGGCGTACGGGCGCCGGCTCGGCTGAGCCGGTGCCCGTCCCGCCGCGGGGCGCGGCGGGGCCGCCCCGCTATCTGAGGTAGGGGCCCGGGGCGCCGACGCGGCCCGGCGTGCCGTCCCCGGTGTCGAGCACGTACACGCGGGCGTTGCCCTTGCCCGGGGCCTCGATGTCCAGCGTGCCCCCGGTGACCTCGACGGTGCGGCCCGTGACCACGTCGGTCCACCTGCCGTCGGGGATGCCGGTGAACCGGGCGCCGCCCGACACGGTGACCAGCGCGAAGCTGTCCGTTCCCGCGTCGGTCCAGCGGCGTTTGAACGCCATCCCGCCGCTGACGCCCTCCGTGGAGTACTGGCCCATCTGGAGGGCGGGCACCGCACGGCGGATCTGGTTCAGCCGCTGCACGTGCTCGACCAGGGGGTGCTCAAGCGTCCTGGCCACGGGCCCATCGGCCGCGACGACCTCGCCGAAGTCCCCCGCCTGGATGTGCCCTTCGAGGTGGTCGCCGAAGTAGGCGCGGCCGGTGGTGGCCAGCGGGCAGGACGGGCCGCAGTCGATCCGCTCCCCCGCCTGGAACTCGATCTCCGATCCGTAGTAGAGCGTCGGGATGCCCCGGAAGGTCCACATCAGCGACATGTTCTCCGCCCACGCGTCGGTCCCGCCCGCGTAGCGGTTGCCGCTCTTGTTCGGCCCGTAGTCGTGGCTGTCGACGTAGACGACGTTGTACGTGGCGTCGTTGGTCGCGTCGTCGGAGTCGCGGCCGTTGTGGAAGGCGTTGGCCGCGTCGCCGAAGTTCATGTGCATCCGCATGTCGATGATGTGCATGCCGGAGAAGCGGCTGCGGTCGGGCGCGTGGTACTCGTTACCGTCGAGGAAGGCGTTGTCCGAGGTCGGCTGCCCGGCCGGGCCGACGCCGTTCTCGTGCGCGTACTCCTCAAGCACCGCCTCGGCGTCGTCCGGGCTGTACGCGCGCCGCGGCTGCCACGTGAAGAACTGCGCGGAGTGGTTGACCGAGCCGCGGTTCCACTTGTCGTTGACGAACGCGGCGACCTCGCCGAAGACGAAGAAGTTCGCCGCCTTCTCCGCGCCGAACCGCTCCTCGACCCGCTCGTACATCGCGGGCAGGAAGTGCCGGGTCCACATGACCCGCGGTATGTGCACGGCCGTGTCGACGCGGAAGCCGTCCACGCCCATGTCGATGAACCGGTTGTAGGCGTTGATCAGGTAGTCCCGCACGGTGGCGTTCTCGGTGTTGAGATCCGCGAGGTCGTCGTGCAGCCAGCAGCTCCTTGAGTCCTCGCCCTCCCAGTTGCCGATCCAGCACTGGTGGTAGAACTCCTCGGGGAACATGCCCGAGGTCGGGCTCGGCCACTGGCACTCGTAGATGCGGTAGCCCTCGGGGCTCGTCCACTGGGTGGGCTGCCCCCAGCGCACGCACGTGTTGGCCGCCGGCTCCTCGGTCGACCACAGGTCGCCGTTGTAGGGGTAGCCCCTCTCGTCCTCCTCCAGCGGGTCGTAGGCGCGGCCCTCCTCGGGAACGTCGTAGTACCAGTCCCACTGCTCGTCCCGCACGCCGTAGGCCGTCGGCGTGTACAGGCCCCGGGCGCCCCAGCGCGAGCTGTGGTTGTAGACCACGTCCTGGTAGATCTTCATGCCCTTGGCGTGCGCGGCGTTGATGAGGTCCTGGTAGGTCGCGCCGGACGATTCGAGGCGCGGGTCCACCCGGTAGAAGTCCCAGCCGTGGTAGCCGTGGTAGTCGTAGTCGGAGCGGTTCAGCACCACGGGCGTGATCCACACCGCGGAGAAGCCGAGCCCCTTGATGTAGTCGAGCCGGTCGATCAGCCCCCGGAAGTCCCCGCGGAACATCGGGTCGTCGTGCGCGGCGTTCCCCGACCGCTCGTGCAGGCCGCCGCCGCGGTTGTTGGCGCTGTCCCCGTCGTTGAAGCGTGCGGTCAGCACGAAGTAGATCGGGTCCCGCCGCGGGTCGGTGCCGATCGGCTCGCCCGGCGCGGGCGCGGGCGGCGCGTCGCCGGTCGTGACCGCGACCGGCGGGGTGGGCTCCGACAGGTTGCCCGCCGCGTCCCTGGCCAGCACGGTGAACGTGTAGCGGGTGCGCGGCCTGAGGTCCGTCGCCGACCAGACGGTCGAGGCGGTGTCCACGACCACCGTGCCGGGCGGGCCGCCGGCGACCGTCACGCGGTAGCCGGTGACCCCGACGTCGTCGCGCGCGGCGTCCCAGCGCAGCAGCACGCCGACCCCGTCCACGTCGGCGGTCAGGTTCGCCGGCGCGGACGGCGCCTCGGTGTCCGGCTCCCGCCCCGCGCACGGGTCGGTGGCGTCCGGCACGACCTGCCGGTCCCGCACGGTGGTGAGCCCGGTGCCGATGCGGTAGTCGGCGCCGTTGTTGTTGTCCCAGGTGCCCGCGCCGTTGTTGAACGCGGCGGTCAGCCCGGACGCCCCGCCCAGGTCGACCGTCCGCTTCACCCAGCCGGGGCACGCCTCGGCCATGCCCACGCCGGGCACGGAGGTCCAGGCGCCGCCGTCGGGGCGGTAGTGCAGGTTCACGGTGCGCCAGCCGAGCGTCGCGGTCGCGTAGTACACCTCGGCCGTGTTCCGGCCGGGGTCCGGGTCCCCGCCGGGGCCGCACGGGTCGGACACGGCCGTCTCGCCGTCCCTGACCGTGACGGGACCCGCGCCCAGCCGGTAGTCCTCGCCGTCGTTGTTGTCCCACGTGCCGGCGCCGTCGGTGAACGCGGCGGTCAGCCCGGACGCCCCGCCCAGGTCGACCGTCCGCTTCACCCAGCCGGCGCAGGCCGGTTCCATGGGCAGCCCCGGCGGGTCGGTCCACCCGCCCCCCTCGGGGGCGTAGTGCAGGTGGTACGCCGACCAGTCGCGGCTTTCCGTCCAGTAGAAGACCGTCGCGTTGTTGGCGGCCGGGGCCGCGTCGTCCGCGGCCGGGTCACCGGCCGCGGGAGTGGTGGTCGCCAGCAGGGCGACCAGCAGGCCGAGCACGGGCCACAGGCGCCCGGGCGCGGGGTGTCTTGCCAGCCAGGATCTCATCGTCCGTACGGCTCTCCTTGCGAGATCGGCCGCCGGAGCGGCCGTGGGGGATGGCAAGCCGTCAGCTGCGCGCCTCAACTCCGGCAGTCGATTGCCGCAAGAACTTGCGTAATTTCTTGCAGCGCGGGGAGGGTACCGCCGTCCCGCCCGGCCGGGAACCCCTCCGGCGCGAACGACCTCGGCCCACGGATTAGGCTCGTCGCATGATCCGAAGAGCCCTGGCCGCCGCACGGCTGTGGTTCGCGCCCGAACGGCTGAGAGCCGAGGGCGTCACGCCGGACTACCGCTTCTCGCTCGCGAACGAACGCACGTTCCTGGCCTGGCTGCGCACCTCGCTCGCGCTGCTCGCCGGCGGCATCGCCGTCGACCAGTTCCTCACCGACCTGAGGTGGGGGGTGCGCACGACCATCGCGCTCGCACTGCTCGCAGGCGGCGCGCTGTGCGCCGTCCGGGCGGTCAACCACTGGGTGCGCACCGAACGCGCGATGCGCCACGGCGAGGACCTGCCCGTCAGCCGCTTCCCCGCGCTGCTCGCGGTCGGCACCGTGGTGACGGCCGTGCTGGTGATCGTCGCCGTCGTGTTCGGCGGGACAGGCGCGTGAACCGCGATCCCGGCGCGCAACCGGAGCGCACCCGGCTCGCGTGGCGGCGCACCACCCTGGCGTTCGCGCTGGTCGTGGCGCTCGCCGCGCGCGGAGCCGCCACGGCGGACGAAGGACGCGCGGCGGCCGCCGCGCTCGTGGCCGGCACGGCCCTGCTGTGGGTGGCCTTCCTGGTCCTCGCGCACCGGCGCATCCACGCGCTCGCCGCCCGCCGGCCCCGGCCGGCGGGCGGCACCGTCCCCCTGGCCGCCGCGGTCGTCGCGGCGGCGGCCCTGTGCGCGGCCACCCTGCTCGCGGGCCCCTGGTGAGAACCGCGGACACGCGAACGGTCCGGCTCCGCGCGGCGCCGGACCTGTGCCACGCCGCGACGGCGGCCCGCGGAGACCCCGGACGGGAACAGCCGCCCGGTCCCGCCCCGACAGCAATCGGAGGTCGGGGCGGGACCGGGGCCCCACGTCGGCATCGCTGATCGGGCTTCGGGGCAGCCCTTCGCAGACGACTGCCGGGTGTGGCATCCACGCCGGGGCCGCCGTGCAACGACGGCCCCGGCGCGCGTCCTCAGCAGATGTACGCCTCAAGGCCGACCCAGGTGGGGCCGTTCACCAGGCTGAAGTTGACCGCGTCGCCGGACCGCACCTCCTTGCAGCCCGTGCTGACGCCGGCGTCGTTCTCCAGCCTGATGTCGTAGGTCCGGCCGCAGTCGTTGCCGACGGTCGCGTAGAGGAACTTGTAGTGCACATCGATGCACCACGGGGCGCGCGTCGCGGACACGCCCGCCTCCGTGACCCGCACGCCTTCGGTGACCCGCACGCCTTCGGTGACCCGCACGCCTTCGGCCGCGGCCGGCTGTGCGAACGCCAGCCCCGCGGCCACCACCGCACCGACCGCACCGACCGCGGCGACCCGCTTCCTCACGGCCCCCATAACGCTCATGCCCACCTCCGATGAGAAGACCACGTGTTCACGCGTGTGCCGCACAGCCTGCTCCCCGGCGCTTAAGGCCCGCTTACCGCCGCCTTATCCCGCGAACGGCTGGGCCACCGAACGTGCGTGCCCCTCACCCGGCCCGGCCCTGCGGGCCGGTGCCCGACTCCATGAAGTGCGCCCAGAGCCCGACGCAGAAGGGCACCGCGAGGCCGCCGATGAGGCTGTAGAGGCCGACCCGCCAGGTCAGGTCTTCCAGCGCGGTCGACGAGGTCTTCTCGTGGCCGTTCTCCCGGCCGATCTCCGCGACCAGGTCTTCCACATCCCGGCGGTCTGCCTCGCTCAACCCGCCTTCCGCGGCGAGGGATTGCGACAGGCCGGTGACGCGGGCGACCTCCTCCGCGTCGAACACTCCGCGGGCGTGGGCCCGCCCCTCGCCGACGACGGGGGGCACGAGGGTGCAGTACAGGACTTCGCCCGTCTCCTCGTCGAGGATCAACTCCTCGTCCTCCTCGTCACTCTCCTCGTTCAGGTCAACTGAGCCGCACGCGTCCCCGGCCTCGGAGAACGCCACCTGGTAAGGCGAGTTCGGGGTCTTGATCACGAAGTGGGTCACCAGGCCGGCGATGCCGATCAGCACGGCCAGCAAAGGGAGGCCGCAGCCGAGGCCGGCGACCAACCACCCGCCCCGACCGGGCCGGGAACCGGCGCTTCCCGACGTCCCCGCCATCAGTCGTCCCCTTCGCTCACCCCGCCCCCGAATGGGCCGCGCAGCCCATTGTGGCCACACCCGCGAGGGTTTCGGCCACTCCGTTCACAAACGGTTGAGGACGTAGCGTGGTGGTACGACCTTCTGGTGGGGTGAGCATGCAGCCCGACGTGAACTCCGGTATCGGCGACCGCATCGCACGGCTGCGGCGCAGACGCGACCTGACACAGGAACGGCTCGCCGAGCAGTCCGGCCTCTCCGTGGACACCGTGCGCAAACTCGAACAGGGACAACGGCAGACCGCGCGCCTCGCGACGCTGAACGCGCTGGCGCGGGCCCTGGACGTGGCACCCTCCGTGCTGGTCGGCCAGCCCACCACCTTCGAGGCGCGCCAGGACGGAGACTCACCTTCCGTCCTGGCGTTGAGGCAAGCCGTCTCCCCCGTCTCCGACCTGCTCGGTGAGGAGCCCGACCCGGAAATGCCGCCGGACGTCGGGGCGTTGCGGGCCTCGCTGCGTTCGACCGAGCAGATCCGGCGCGCGGGACGCATGGGAGAGATCGGCGTTCTCCTGCCGCACCTGATCCGCGACGCCCGGGACGCCGTCCACGCGAGTCAGGGCGCGGAACGGGCAGCCGCGTGCTCCGTGCTGGCCGAGGCGTACCAGGTGGCCGCCACGACACTGGCCGCACTCGGCAAGGAGGACGCGGCGTTCACCGCCCTCGAACGCGCCCTGCACGCCGCCCGCCAGTCCGACGACCCACACCTGGAGACGATGGGCATCTCGACTCTGTCCTGGGTCCTCACCAAACAGGGCCGACTCGCGGACGCCGAACGCGTCGCCCTCACCCGCGCGGAGCGCATCGAGCCTTCCTCCCGCTCCCGCCCGACCGACCTGGCGCTGTGGGGAATCCTGCTGCTCCGCGCGGCAACGGCCGCGGTCCGCCAGGGGAAGAAGGCGGCGGTCGAGGACCTGCTGAGCCTGGCCGGTGCGGCGGCCACGCGCATGGGGCGGGATCGACTCGTGTACGCGACACCGTTCGGCCCGACCAATCTGGGCGTGGCCCAGGTCAACTTCCTGGTCGAGATGGAGAAGAGCAACGAGGCCCTGCGCACGGCACGTTCGGTACCCGATGTGGACTCCCTGCCCGCGACGTGGAACGCGCGGTACCAGGTGGATCTGGCCCTCGCCCACGCGGACCTCAAGGACGACCGTGCGGCGGTGCGGGCGCTGCTGCGGGCGGAGAAGGCCTCGCCGGAGTGGATGCGTTACCACGCGACCGCGCGACGCGTGGCCACGGAGCTGCGCGACAGGGAACGCCGCCGCTCCTCCCCCATCAACGCCCTCGCCGACCGCCTCCGGATCGACTCGTAGACAGAACACCAGGCCCTGTGCCGGCGGCGAAGGTGGGGCGTCCCGCTCCGACGGTTGGACATTCCGTTCAACGGCTCCGCGCGGACCCACCCGCACCTGGCCCGCTTCGGTTGTGCCCACCGCCCTGGCGCCCCCACAAGCCACGACGCGGCCGGTCATGTTCCCACCTGAGAGGAGCCGCATGCGCCGCCCGGACCATCCCCGCATGCGCGGGGAGCACGCGCCCGCGTCCACGCTGCGCGCATCTAGTCTGGGACCAACCCCGCATGCGCGGGGAGCACACGCGCACGCCCGCCCTGACCCCGTCGGGGTTGGGACCATCCCCGCGTGCGCGGGGAGCACCGCATTTCTTGGCCTGGTGGCCAGCGGCAGACGGGACCATCCCCGCGTGCGCAGGGAGCACGCCGTGAGCCGCCCGCACTCACACCCGTGGCCGGGACCATCCCCGCGTGCGCGGGGAGCACTCGGTCACGCAGGACCCGCCACCAGGTGACGAGGGACCATCCCCGCGTGCGCGGGGAGCACCCCACGACTCGTGATGGGCGGTCGCGGCGCCGGGGACCATCCCCGCGTGCGCGGGGAGCACGCCCGGGCAACCGGGCGCGGTGCCGCCGGGTCGGGACCAACCCCGCGTGCGCGGGGAGCACCGCGGCGTGACCGACCGGCAGCTAGCGGCGCGGGGACCATCCCCGCGTGCGCGGGGAGCACTACCACCTGCTGAAGGGCGGCAGAGTCAAGGAGGGACCATCCCCGCGTGCGCGGGGAGCACCCACGTCGTACCTGCGTCCGCTGCTCGCTCCGGGGACCATCCCCGCGTGCGCGGGGAGCACACCTGGTCGATCTACACCCTCCTGCGCCACGAGGGACCATCCCCGCGTGCGCGGGGAGCACACGAAGAAGGCGATGGCCATCAGTCCCACGGGGGGACCATCCCCGCGTGCGCGGGGAGCACCGGGCAGTTTTCGCCATTCTCCGGTGCGGTCCCGGGACCATCCCCGCGTGCGCGGGGAGCACGCAGCAGGCCCGCGGGGTCGTCCGCGCGCGCGGGGACCATCCCCGCGTGCGCGGGGAGCACCGATTGACGAAGCACACGCCGTACAGCCGCGCGGGACCATCCCCGCGTGCGCGGGGAGCACCTGGCGCATCAGATCGATCTGGCGAACCAGCGGGGACCATCCCCGCGTGCGCGGGGAGCACGTTGCGGCCCCGCACCTGCGCGATGCGGGGCCGGGACCATCCCCGCGTGCGCGGGGAGCACAGTTCGTGACCTGCGGCTTTCTCCGGGCGGCAGGCCGTTTTCATTCACTTCCCGGAGGTCGGACACCGAGTGACAAATCCCGCCTCCCCTCCTCTCCCGCCCTCCATCATCCCCCATGGCCAGGTGGCCGGGTGGGCCGTCGGCTGGGGTGGCGGCATGAGGGCGCGCGGCTGGTTGACGGCCTGCCCCGCCGCGCCCGGCGCACGGCGCCGAAGCGGCCAGTTGCTCGGCCCGGGGCCGAGCAACTGGCCGCTTCGGCCGCCTCGCGCTCGGCGCGGAGCGCGTGGGGCGCGGGGCTTGGCAGGCGTGTGGTCGCCGTTGCTACCGGTGAGTATCCTGGCGGGATGACGGAGCCGCGGATCTTCGAGTCGCCGGACGCGCTGCGCGCGGCGATCGGTGAGCAGTTGGGTGTCAGTGACTGGTTGACGGTGGACCAGCAGCGGGTCGATCTGTTCGCCGAGGCCACGGGTGACCACCAGTGGATTCACACCGATGTGCGGCGGGCGGCCGAGGGGCCGTTCGGCTCGACGATCGCGCACGGCTACCTGACCCTCTCCCTTCTGCCCGTCCTCACGCCGCAGCTGCTTGAGGTCCGCGGGGTGCGGATGGCACTCAACTACGGAGTGAACAAGGTGCGGTTCCCCGCTCCCCTGCCCGTCGGCTCGCGCGTGCGCGCGACGGGCGCCCTGGTGTCCGTCACGGACGTGCCGGACGGGGTACAGACCGCGCTGTCCGTGACGGTCGAACGCGAGGGCGCCACCAAGCCGGTGTGTGCGGCGGAGACCGTCACCCGTTACTTCTTCTGACCCGCCGCCGGGCGTGGGGACCGCTGCCCGAAGTCACCGCTGGCAGCGTCAACCGGATGCCGCAACTCCCACTCCAGGGTGAGGAAGTCGGCGCCCACGCGCACCCGTTCGTGTGAAGGGGACGCAAACGGGCTCCGGCGCGTGCTCCCGTGCGCTCTGGCCGTGCGCGCCGCGTCGTGAGACCACAGGACCATGACGAACCGGCGCGGCCCGAACTACGAACTGCGGGCCCTGCTCACCGAGGCCGGCTGGACCCAGGAGGCGCTGGCGCGCGCCGTGAACACCCTGGGCGCGGAGATCGGGGCCGTCCTGCGCTACGACCGCACCGCCGTGGCGCACTGGCTGTCCGGCACGCAGCCCCGCCACCCGGTCCCCCAGCTGACCGCGGAGGCGCTGACCCGGCGCATCGGCAGGCCGGTCACGCCCGAGGCGGCCGGCTTCCCCGACTGCGCCCGGGACACCACACCGGCGGACCCGATCGCCGGTTTCGGCACGCTGTGCCGCACCGACACCGACGCCGCCCGGCGCTCCCTGCTGCACCAGCGCCCCTACCGTGTGGCCGACGCGGTCGCGCCGCCCGCGCCCGCGCACCCGGTGCCGGGCGGGCCGCTGGGCGCCCGGACGGAGACGACGGCCTCGCTGCACGACGCGGTCGTGTTCTTCGCCGCGTCCATCCAAACCCACGGCGGCCGGCACGCGCGGGGCGCGCTCGGCGCCTACCTCGCGGACGACGTGGTCCCGCTGCTCGGCGCGGCGCTGCCGCAGCGGCAGCGGCGCGAAGTGCTGGTGCTCGCGGCGCGGCTGGCGTTCCTGCTGGCACGGATGTACGAGGACGGGTTGCTGCACGGCGCGGCGCAGCGCTACTACACCCACGCCCACCGGCTCGCGGCCGAGGCGGGCGACCGGACCACGTGGAGCGTGGTGGTGCGCGCGATGAGTTCGCAGGCGCACCGCCTCGGGCACCTGCCGTCGGCGCTCCAGCTCGCGGACGCCGCGCACCGCGCGGCGCGTTCCTCGCCGCCCGCCCAGCAGGCTTATGTGCAGGCCCAGTTGGCCGTGGTACTGGGCGCGAGCGGCGACCGGCGCGGCGCCCTGGCGGCGCTGGGGCGGGCGGAGCGGGCGGCCGAGCAGGCCACGCGCAGCACCGTGCCGTTCGAGTCCTACCCGCCGGCGGCCCTGTTCTTCCAGACCTCCGCGGTGCTCGAATCGCTCGGGGACCTCCAGGGGGCGCTCGCCGCGCTGCGCCGGGCGGCGGGCGAGCGGGCCGCGTCGGATGTCCGAGGGCGGGCGCTCAGCCAGGCGAGGTTCGGTCAGCTGCTGCTGCGCGGCGGCCGGTTGGACGACGCGTGCGCCGCGTGGAGCGGGTTCCTGTCAGCCCGGGAACGACTGCGCTCGGGCGAGGCCGACCGGGCGGTGCGCGAGATGCGCCAGGCGCTCGCCCCCTACCGCAACCGCAAGCCGGCGGCCGACCTGCTCGCGCGCACGGCGCACGGACGTTGACTTGGCGCCGCCCCATTCCTACGGTCGAACAAAGGAATGGATTCGCGGCGACAGGAGTGCGCGTGACGGACACCATCAGGCCATCGGCGGGCAGCCCGACCGGCCACCTCACGGGCTTCGGCAACGAGCACAGCAGCGAGGCGGTCGCGGGCGCCCTGCCCCTCGGGCGGAACTCGCCGCAGCGGGCCCCGCTGGGGCTGTACGCGGAGCAGCTCAGCGGGACCTCGTTCACCGAGCCGCGCGCCACCAACCGCAGGTCCTGGCTCTACCGCATCCGGCCCTCCGCCGCGCACCCGCCGTTCCGCCGGATCGGCAACGGCGGCCTGCGCGGCGCGCCGTTCACCGAGGCCGATCCTGACCCGAACCGCATGCGCTGGAACCCGCTGCCCGAGCCGCCCGCGGGCACGGATTTCGTGGCCGGCCTGTGGACCCTGGGCGGCAACGGCGACGCGCGGCACCGCACGGGCATGGCCGTCCACCTGTACCGGGCCAACGCGTCCATGACGGACCGCGTGTTCGGCGACGCGGACGGCGAGTTGCTGATCGTTCCCGAGCGCGGCGCGCTGCTGCTGCGCACGGAGTTCGGGGTGCTGCGCGCCGGGCCAGGGCACGTGGCGCTGATCCCGCGCGGGGTGCGGTTCCGGGTGGAGCTGCCGGACGGCACGGCGCGGGGGTACGTGTGCGAGAACCACGGGGCGCCGTTCGAGCTGCCGGATCTCGGGCCGATCGGCGCCAACGGCCTCGCCGCCGCACGGGACTTCCACGCCCCGGCCGCCGCGTACGAGGAGGCGGCAGGACCGGTCGAGGTGGTCAACAAGTACTGCGGGAACCTGTGGGCGGCCACCTATGACCATTCCCCGCTCGATGTCGTCGCCTGGCACGGCAACCACGTCCCGTACGTGTACGATCTGCGGCGGTTCAACGTGCTCGGCTCGATCAGCTTCGACCATCCGGATCCGTCGATCTTCACGGTGCTGACGGCTCCCGCGGCCGACTTCGTGGTCTTCGCGCCGCGCTGGCTGGTCGGCGAGGACACCTTCAGGCCGCCGTACTTCCACCGCAACGTGATGAGCGAGTACATGGGCCTGATCGAGGGGGCCTACGACGCGAAGGCGGACGGGTTCGTACCGGGCGGCGGCTCGTTGCACAGCATGATGTCGGCGCACGGACCGGACCGGGAAACGTTCGAACGGGCGTCCGCGGCCGATCTCGTGCCGCGGAAGGTCGACGACGGTCTCGCGTTCATGTTCGAGACGCCGTGGCCCATCGCGGTTACCGCACAGGCGAGCGAGGCGCCGTTCCGGCAGCGCGGGTACGACGAGGTGTGGCAGGGTCTGAACCCCCACTTCCCGTCCTGACCTCTGGGAAGGGACGGCGCCGAAGCACCGCACCACCGAGCCGAAAGCGACCGCCCGTGACCGTCTTCGCCCCCGACTCGCTCGAACTGAACCGCAAACTGCCCCTCTGGTACCAGGTGTCCCAGTCGCTGCGCGCCTCCATCCTCGGCCGCCCGGCCACGGCACCCCTGCGGCTGCCGACGGAGGAGCAACTGGCCGCGCACTACGGGGTGAGCGTGCTGACGATGCGGCAGGCGTTGAAGGAACTGGAGATCGAGGGGTTGATCACGCGCCACCGGCGCCGCGGCACGTTCATCTGCCCGGCGGTGCGGCCGGGCGGTCCCGTGCGGCTGCTCGGCTCGGTGGACACCATCGTGGCGCAGCAGTCGGGCGAGGAGACGACGCTGCTCGACCACGGTCCCGTGCCGGTCCCGGCGGAGCTGGCCGAGCACTTTCCCGGGCTCGGGGAGGTGGTGCGCTTCCTGCGGCTGCGGCGCGACCGGACGACGGGTGAGGCCGCGAACTGCGCGGAGAACCTGGTGCGTCCCGAGATCGCGGACCTGTTCGACCCGTCGGCGCTCGAACGCTGGCCGATGACGAAGGTGCTGCGGGACATAGCCGGCGTGGCGGTCGGCAGGATCGCCAACACGGTGCAGGCCCGACTGGCGGACCCGCCCGTCGCGCGACTGCTCGACGTGCCGTTGCTCAGCCCCATCCTCCACATCACCGGGGTGGAGTACGACGAGCGGGGACGGGCCGTGGATGTCGCGCGCATTCACTACCGGGGGGACCGGTTCTCGTTCGCGGTGTCGATGGACGCCCTGCCGGAGTGACGCGTGGCCGCCGGGGCGAGCCCCCGGCGGCCGTCTCTCAGCCTCGGCCGCCGAACAGCGTCCTGCGGAGCCTGCGCAGCGGTGCGACGAGCAGCACGCGGGGGCCCCGGTTGGCCCGTGCGGCGGTCTTCTCGTCGTGCGTGGTCAGCTCGCGCATCAGCGTCGTGGCCTCCTCGGCCTCGCGCTGCGGGGCCGCGGGTCCGGAGAGCACGCTCAAGTGACGGTCGAGGCGCGCGCTGTTCGCGCCGCTGCCGCAGTTGATGGCAGGCACCCGTGGCGGCCTGCTCCGCGCTGTTATCTGCTTCATGGCTCTCCCACCCGTACAACGACACCCGGTCCGGGCAGGGTAACCCTAACGCCCCTCAGGGACGCATGGGTATCCCGGTCCCACGATTCACCTTTCCCGGCAACGGGGTTGACGAACACCGCGGAACGCCCATTCCTCCGTTCCGGGGTCTGCTCCGGCGCGTGGTTCCGGCACCGGCGCACGACGGCGCGCGGCCCGCGGACGCGATGCGCCCGCGGGCCGCGGTGTGACCGATACCACGCCGTACGGTCAGTGGCCGGCCGCCGTGCCGGCCGCCGCCGGGCGCTCCCGGGGTTCAGGGGCGGCGTCCGTCGGCCGCTCCGCGGGCGCGGAGCCGGCCGGCGCCTCGTCCCGCTCCGCGGGTCCGCCGCCGTGCCCGTCGTCCAGGAGCGTGGCCTCGTCGAACGGCACCTCGCCGCCGAGCACCGCGCGCATCCGCTCCCGGTCGACCTCCTTGGTCCAGGTGCCGATGACCACGGTGGCGACGGCGTTGCCCGCGAAGTTGGTCAGCGCCCGCGCCTCGCTCATGAACCGGTCGATGCCCACGATCAGCCCGACGCCGTCGACGAGGTCGGGACGGTGCGACTGGAGCCCGCCGGCGAGGGTCGCGAGGCCCGCTCCTGTGACGCCCGCGGCGCCCTTCGAGGCGATGATCATGAAGGCGAGGAGGGAGATCTGCTCGCCGACGGTCAGCGGGTCGCCCATCACCTCCGCGATGAACAGCGAGGCCATGGTCAGGTAGATCGCGGTGCCGTCCAGGTTGAACGAGTAGCCGGTCGGCACGGTGATGCCCACCACCGGCTTGCTGACCCCGGCGTGCTCCATCTTGGCGATCAGCCGCGGCAGCGCCGACTCCGAGGAGGAGGTGGACACGATCAGCAGCAGCTCGCGGCCCAGGTAGCGCAGCAGCGAGAAGATGCCGATCCCGGCGACGAGGCGCAGCAGCAGCCCGAGGACCAGGAAGATGAAGATCGCGCAGGTGAGGTAGAAGCCGATCATGATGACGGCCAGGGACCGCAGCGCGTCCACGCCCGTCTCGCCGACCACCGCGGCGATCGCGCCGAACGCGCCCACCGGGGCGAGCCACATGATCATGGCGAGCACGCGGAAGACGAGGCGCTGCATGTGCTGGATGCCGCGCAGCACCGGCTCGCCCGCCGAGCCCATGGCCTGGAGCGCGAAGCCCGCGAGCAGCGCGACCAGCAGGGTCTGGAGGACGTCGCCCGAGGTGAAGGCGGACACCATGGTGGTGGGGATGATGCCGAGCAGGAAGTCGACGGTGGACTCGCCGCCGCCGGCCGCGTGTTCCGCGCCCGCTTCCGCGGTGGCCCGGGTGATCTCAAGGCCCGAGCCGGGTTCGAGCACGTTGCCGACGAGCAGGCCGATGGCCAGGGCCAGCGTCGACATCGCCATGAAGTAGCCGAGGGCGAGGCCGCCCACCGCGCCCACCTTGGCCGCCTTGCGGACGGAACCGATGCCGAGCACGATCGTGCAGAAGATCACCGGCGAGATCATCATTTTGATCAGGTTGACGAACCCGGTGCCCAGGGGCTTGAGAGCCTCCCCGGCGTCCGGCGCCGCCAGCCCTACCGTGATCCCCGCCACCACGGCGAGGATCACGGCGATGTACAGATAATGCGTCCGATCGCGGCGTCGAGCGGCCTTCGTAGCCACGGCGTCCCTCCTGGTCGTCCCGTCGTCGTTGTCGAGGCAGCCGGGGGGCCGGCCGCGCCTCGGGTGACTATCCACGCGCCTGTGAGAGGGGTCACGTTTACGTTCATTTCGTTCATGGCGGCCGACGAAAGCGACAGGGCACACTGGCGGGATGCGCATCCCCCGTCCGCCGCGCCCGCGCAGCCTGGCCGGCCAGCTGTTCGCCATGCAGGTGGCGCTGGTCGCCGTGGTCGTGGCGGGCTGCGCGGTGTTCGCCTATCTGACCGACCGCGAGCAGGCGGAGGACGCCGCCGAGGAACGCGTCACCGCGGCGGCGCGCGCGATCGCCGACGCGCCGACGGTGCGCGCGGCGGCCCGTTCCGAGAACCCCTCGGCGGCGCTCCAGCCCTACGCGGAGCAGGTCAGGCGCGACACCGGGATCACGTTCGTGACGATCATGGACCCCTCGGGCGAGCGCTGGGCGCACCGGAACCCCGAGGAGATCGGCGAGCAGTTCATCGGGCACATCGCGCCCGCGCTCGATGGCCGCACGTTCACCGAGACCCACACCGGCACCCTCGGCCGCTCGGTGCGCGTGGTGACGCCCGTGCTGGACGGCGACGGCGAGGTGGTGGCGCTGGTCAGCGCGGGGCTCGGCGTCGAGGAGATCGGGGACCGGCTCGCCGGGCAGCTGGCCGCCCTGCTCGCCGTGGCCGCGGGCGCCCTCGTGCTCGGCGGTCTGGGCACGTACGCGATCAACGCCCGGCTGCGCCGCCACACGCACGGCATGGACGCGCGGCAGCTCAGCCGGCTGCACGACTACCACGAGGCGACGCTGCACGCGGTCAGGGAAGGGCTGCTGCTGATCGACGGCGAGGGCAGGATCGCGCTCATCAACGACGCGGGGCGCGACCTGCTCGGCCTGTCCCGCGACCGGGTGGGCGAGCGCGTGGCGGACCTCGGCCTGCCGGAGCCGCTGACGGCGGCGCTCGCGTCGGCCGGGCCCCGCGTGGACGAGGTGCACCTGACCGACGTGCGCATCCTCGTCGTGAACTGCTCCCCCGTCTCGGGCGGCGAGCAGCACGGGACGGTGGTCACCCTGCGCGACCACACGGAGCTCCAGGCGCTCGCCGGTGAGCTTGACTCGGTGCGCGGCTTCGCCGAGGCGCTGCGTTCCCAGGCGCACGAGGCCGCCAACCGCCTGCACGCCGTGGTCTCCCTGATCGAGCTGGGCCGCGCGGACGAGGCCGTCGAGTTCGCCACGGCCGAGCTGCGGCTGGCGCAGGCGCTGACGGACCGGGTGGTCGGCGCGGTCGGGGAGCCCGTGCTCGCCGCGCTGCTGCTCGGCAAGGCCGCGCAGGCCAACGAGCGCGGCGTGGAGCTGGTGCTGACCGAGGACAGCCGCATCGACGACGGGGTGCTGCCGCCCGCGCTCCCGGCCCGCGACCTGGTGACGATCCTGGGCAACCTGGTGGACAACGCCGTCGACGCCGCCGTCGACGCCGCCCTGGACCACGCCCTGGACAGCGCCGAGGGCGTCGCGGCGGACGGTCCTGAGCCCGGCGGGGGCCGGGTCACGGTGACGGCCCGGGCCGTCGGCGGCGAACTGCTCCTGCGCGTCGCGGACACGGGCGCGGGCCTCGACCCGGAACGGGCCGAGGACGCGTTCCGGCGCGGCTGGTCGACGAAGGCGGCCGGGCGCGGCCTCGGCCTCGCGCTGGTGCGCCAGGCCGTCCGCCGCCACGGCGGCACGATCGGCACGGCGCGCGCGCCGGGCGGCGGGGCGGAGTTCACCGTGCGGCTGCCGCTGCCCGCCGGGGTGCCGGCGTGAGCGCGGGGCCGCGGCGGCCGGTCCTGGGCGGGCCGATCCGGGTGCTCGTCGTCGAGGACGACCCGCCGGTGGCCGAGGCGCACCAGCGGTACGTCGACCGGGTGCCGGGGTTCGTCGCCTGCCAGGCGGTGCACTCGGGCGCGGAGGCCAGGCGGGCGATGGACCGCTCCCCGGTCGACCTGGTGCTGCTTGACCTGTACCTGCCGGACGGGCACGGCCTCGACCTGGTGCGTTCCCTGCGGGCCGCCGGTCACGGGGCCGATGTGATCGCGGTGACCTCGGCGCGCGACCTGGCCGTGGTGCGCGAGGGCGTCTCGCTCGGCGTGGTGCAGTACGTGCTGAAGCCGTTCGCGTTCGCCACGCTGCGGGACCGGCTGGTGCGGTACGCGGAGTTCCGCGCCGCGGCGGGCGAGGCCGGCGGGCAGGAGGATGTGGACCGGGCGCTGGCGGCGCTGCGTTCGGCCGGTCCCGCCGCGCTGCCGAAGGGCCTTTCCGGCCCGACGCTCGCGGCCGTGACGCGCGTCCTGCGGGACGCGGGGGAACGCGGGGTCACCGCGGGGGCCGCGGGCACCGCGGCGGGCATCTCCCGCATCACCGCGCGCCGTTACCTGGAGCACCTGGTGGCCACGTCGCGGGCGGAACGCACGCCGAGGTACGGGCAGATCGGCCGGCCCGAGCTGTCCTACCGCTGGCTTCCCGAGCACCGGCAGGCCCCCTGAGCGCGGCGCGGCCGCCCGCCCGCGGGCCGGCCGGGGCGGTCAGCGGCCGGCCGCGAGGGCCGGGGCGCGGCCGACCTCGGCGAGGAACCGGTCGAGTTCGGGGCGCCAGTACCGCACGACCTCGCAGTGCAGTGCGGCGTCCTCGCCCGGTAGGGCGAGGCGCAGCCGGTTGTACAGGCTGCCCCGGCGCACCTCCTCGACCACCGGGTCGGGACCGCCGCGCGGCAGGACGCGGTAGCGCTCGACGACGTGGGTGCGGACGGCGCCGCCGAGCAGCAGCACGAAGACGTGCCGGTCGGTCAGGGCGATGAAGTAGTTGCGCCCGGCGAGCCGGACGGCCCGGCGCAGCGCGGCGACGAGAGGGCGCGGGCCGCGCAGGCGCCGTTCGCGCGTGACGGTGGCGTGGAAGGTGACGATCGGGCGTGCGTCGGGATCGGTGCGGGCCAGTTCCTCGGCGGCGTGCGACCGCACCTTGTCCTTGTCCCACCGGATGGCCATGGGTCCTCCTCGATGGCGTCCGTTGCGTCGGCGGCGCGGGTGCGCGCCGGTTCCTCACCGGGTTCCGCGCGGGCGCGGCGGCAATCCCCCGGCGGCCGGACGGGCCGAAAACCGGCGGTCTGATGATGCCGCCGTCATACGCGGGACCGCGGGGGCACGACCGACGCCAGATGAAAACGGTTCCCATTGCGGGTTACAGTGGCGCCGCCCGGCCCTGCCACGCGGGCCGCCGCGGCGGCCGGGCCGATGGCGGTGGTCAGCGGTGGCCACCCGGGACGAGGGAGAGGTGGCGTCGCATGACGGAGATTCAACGGACAGGGCTCCACGGTTACTTGCTGAGCAACCGGGCCTTCGCCGCGCCCGCGGTGGAGCAGGCCGTCGGGGCGATGGACCTGCGGGGCCGCCGGCGCCTGCTCGACGCGGGAACGGGGGCGGGCGGCGGTCTCGTGGCACTGGCCCGCGCGGCCGGGCCGGACGCGCACGTCCTCGGGGTCGACGCGAACCCGGACGTGCTGGCCCTGGCCGACGAGCACGCGAAGGCCGAGGGCGTCGCCGACCGGGTGAGCACGCGGGCGGCCGACCTGCTGGACGTGCTGGCCGAAGCCGGCGCCGGTGACGGCGCGTTCGATGCGATCTGGGCCTCGGACGTGATCTGGCCGGGGAACGTGCCCGACCCCGCCGCGGCGGTCGCGGCCCTGGCCGGCGCGCTGGCCCCCGGCGGCGTCGCCGGGATCTTCACCAGCAACTACTACCAGTCGATGTTCCTGCCCGGGTACTCAAGGCTCCAGAACAAGCTGCGGATCGCCTCGGAGTTGAACTGGGGCATACCGGGCGAGGGCTCCACGCACTACGAGCGGCACGTCCACTGGGCCGTCGCGGCCGGGCTGCGCGACGTGCGGGTCCGCGTCTTCCCCCGGATCGGTTTCCCCGCCGACGAGGACCCGGCGGTGCGCGCCTACCTGGAGACGGTCGTGTGGCCGGAGCTCAAGGAGGCGGCCACGACGCGCGGAGCGGACGCGGGCATGAGCGCGGCGGAGATCGAACAGGCCGTCGGCCTGCTCACCCCCGGCGGCCCCGATTACGTTCTCGACGAGCCCGGTTACTACATGGTGCACCCGACCCTGCTGGTCACGGGCCTGCGCTGACGCGCCGCCGTGCGGTGGCCGCCCCGGGGCGGCCACCGCAGGGCCTCAGCGCACGAGCCTGCCGATCTCCGGCGCGCCAGGGACGCCCGCCGCGCTGACCAGGCTGCTGCTCATCCCCGCCTCGGCGGCGAGCTGTTCGAGGCTGAGGTTCTCCCAGTCGTAGCTGTCGGACGTGCTGCGGACCAGTTCGCCGTCGCGGAACACCTTCCACGACGTCCGCCAGCGCATCACCGCGCCCCCGACCGGGTCCGCCTGCGTCCACCACTCGTAGCTCTGCTCCCCGATCGTCTCGCGGAGCATGCGGAACGGCGGTATGCGGCGGGCCGCGCCGACGCCCATCAGCTCCACGACGATCGGCCCGCCCTCGGGCAGTCTCTCCCGCAGCTCACGCCACAGGGCGCGGCGTTCTGCGCCGGTGAGGTGGCCCACGACCCCGAAGATGACGACCGCGCCGATGCGCGGCGGCAGCCGCAGCCGCTGGGCCGGCTCCGCGACCACGGTCACCCGGTCCCGCAGGTCGGGGTCGCCGAACACGCGGCTGGTGAGCATCGCCCGCATGGGCGTGGAGGGTTCCGCGGCGATGATCGGCACGCCGGGCAGCGCTCCGGCGATCACGGCCGTGATCCGCCCGGTGCCCGCGCCGATCTCCACGACCGGGCCGTGCGAGGCGTCGACCCCGGACAGGGCGGTGATGAGCGGTCCGGCGCTCGTGCGCACGTGGCGCGCGGCGACCAGCTCGTAGAACTCGGCGGAGGCCGAGTAGTAGTCGGTGACCAAGGAAGTGGCGTCCTCTCCGGTGTCAGGGGGTGCTCGGCCAGGCGCGCACGGGCCGCCCGGCGTGCGCGCCCAGGTCCCGGCCGATGGTCTCGGCGACCCTGGCGCGCTGCGGAACGAGGAAGAAGTGGCCGCCGGCGAACACCGTGACCTTCAGCTCGCCCCGCGTCGTGCTCGACCAGGTCAGCGCCGCACGTTCGCCGCACTCGGGGTCGTCGGCGCCGCGCAGCACGCTCACCGGGCAGCTCAACGGCTCGGCGGACGAGGGCCGGTAGGTCTCGATCAGCCGGTAGTCCTCGCGCACGTACCGCAGGACGGCGGCGCGCAGATCCGGGTCGGCCAGCACCTCGCGCGGGGTCCCGCCCTGCCTGACCAGCTCCGCGGCCAGCGCGTCGTCGTCGCCGCGGTGGACGTCGCCCGCCCGCGCGTGGTGCGGCGAGGGGCGGCCCGCCGCCAGCAGCCGGACCGGCGGCCGGTGGCCGCGGCGCCGCAGCTCCACGGCCACCTCGAAGGCGACCGCGCTGCCCATGCTGTGCCCGAACAGGGCGTAGGGCCGGTCGAGCAGGGGCTCGACGGCGGCCACGACCTCGGCCACGAGGAGCGGCATCGCGCCCACCGGCCGGTCCGCGAACCGGTCCTCCCGGCCCGGGTACTGCACGGTCAGCGGCTCCACGCCCTCGGGCAGCAGGCGCTGCCAGGGGCGGAACGCCGCGGCGCCGCCGCCGGCGTGCGGGAAGCACACCAGGCGCAGGCCGGCCTCCGGGCGGGCGACGGGCCGGCGCAGCCAGGGCCCCAGCTCCGAGCGATACGACGACATACCCCATCCATATTTCGTTGCCCACCGGCGGACCCGGGCAGCAGAACACGTTCATTATGGCCGAGCGGACGCCGCAACGGCAATCAATGCCGAACGATTTACCGGCGCTCGCCCCTGCTCATTGCCGCCCTCATTGCTTTGCCATAGCTATCGATCTGTCGCGGCGTTAGGATGACGGCTCCGCCGTCCCAGAGGATGTGAAAACCATGAGTGATCCGCATGCGGCCGACGCCGCCGTCCCGACCTTCCCCATGGCCCGCGAGTGCCCGTTCTCCGCGCCGCGCGGCTACGCGGAGCTGCGCGCTGCGGGGCCCTTCGCGCGGGTGCGCCTGCCCACCGGCCGCACGGCGTGGGTGGTCACCGGCCACCGGGAGGTCCGCGCGGTGCTCGCCGACCCCCGGGTGAGCGCGGACATCCGCCGGCCGAACTTCCCCGCGCTCGTCGAGGGCGAGCAGGAAGTCGGCGCGCGGACCCGGCCGTTCATCAGGATGGACCCGCCGGAGCACACGCGGTTCCGGCGCATGCTGCTCGCCGAGATGACCGTCCGCAAGGCGCGGCTGATGCGCCGGGACATCCAGCGCGTCGTGGACGAGCGCATCGACGAGCTGCTGGCCGGCGGCCCCCCGGTCGACCTGGTCACCCACTTCGCGCACACCGTCTCCAGCACGGTGATGTGCGAACTCATCGGCGTGCGGCGCGGCGACCCCTGGTTCCGGCGCGTCACGGGAACGCTCGGCTCCCAGGTCTTCGGCGGCGGCGCGAGCACCGCCGAGGGCGCGGCCGAGGGCATCGGCGCGCTGTGCGACGTGGTCGAGGGGATCATCGCCGAGCGCGAGGCGCGCCCGGGCGAGGACCTGCTGAGCCGGCTGATCGCCGGCCGGCTGGCCCCGGGCGAGGTCACCCGCCAGGAGCTGGTCACCACGATCGCGATCCTCGTCGTGGCGGGCTGGGAGACCACCACGAACCAGATCGCCCTGAGCGTGCTCGCGCTGCTCCAGCGCCCCGAGCTGCTCGCGGAACTGCGGCGCGACCACACCGTGCTCCCGGCCGCGGTCGAGGAGCTGCTGCGCGCGCTCTCCGTGGGCGACTCGATCGCCCTCCGCACCGCGACCGAGGACATACGCATCGGGGACCAGGTGATTCCCGCGGGGGACGGAATCATCCCGCTATTGGCATCAGCAAATCATGACGAGAGTGTTTTCCCTCACCCCTCCGACATCGATTTCAGACGCGAGGCAAAACCGCATGTCGCGTTCAGCTACGGCGTTCACCAGTGCGTGGGGCAGAATATCGCCAGGCTGGAACTGACGATTGCCATCGGCACTCTGATCGACCGGGTGCCGACCCTGCGGGCGGTGGCGGAGCCGCACGAGATCCGGTTCCGGCACGAAGGGATCGCCTTCGGGCCGGAACAGGTCCTCGTCACCTGGTGACCGCGGGCCGTTCCGCACCGCGCAGCACGCCCAGGTGCGGAACGGCCCCGCCGTGCGGCGGCGGTGGCGCGTGCAGCGTCAGGCCCGCCTCGGCAGCGATCGTGGGCAGGTCCACGGTGTGCCAGTGGTAGTGGTCGCGGACCTCGCGCACCACCTCGGTGCCGTCGAGGACGCGCCACGTGGTGTCCAGGCGCATCAGGGCCTCGCCCGCCGGTTCGCCCGCCATCCACCACTCGTACCTGAGCCCGCCGAGGGTCGCCTGCCGCAGCCGGGTGGGCGGCATCGACACCGGCGTGTACATCCCCATCAGCTCCACGACGATGGGCGCGCCGGGGGCGAGCCGGGCCGCCAGGTCGCGCAGCAGGGAACGGCGCCGGTCCGGGGCGAGGTGGCCGAGGACCCCGCAGGCGACCACGCCGGAGATGCGGTCGGGCAGGACCAGGTCGTTCGCGGCGGCCGGCAGCACCGTCACCCGCCGCGCGAGCGCCGCGTCCTCGGTGAGCCTGGCGGTGAGGATCGCGCGCATGCCGGCGGCGGGTTCCGCCGCGATGATCCGGCAGTCGGGGTAGGCGGCGGCGATCTGCCGCGTGACCAGGCCCGTGCCCGCGCCGATGTCCAGCAGCGGGCCGGCCCCGTGGTCGAGGCCCGCGAGCGAGGCGACCACCGCGGGCCCGGTGCGTCCGGTGTGCTCCCGCGCGCCGAGGTCGAAGAACTCGGCCGGGCCGCTGTAGCCGGCCCCCGGCCCCTCCTCCCCCGCGGCGGCCCCGGACCCCGCGCCGGGACCGGGGGCCGGAGGCGCGGCGGGACCGGACCCGGCGGGTGCGGCGGGTGTGGCGATCCCCAAGTCCGCCACGGCGAGCGGCGTGGGCGCGGCAGGACGGATCAGCTCGGGCGGCCCGAGGCGCGCCATGAGGTCCCGCCACACCTGGTGGACGGTCAGGTCGTGCTGGGCGGCCCGCGGCCCGTCCTCGTCCGCGAGGATCGCGTCGCGGAAGAGGCCGAGCGCCTCGGCCACCGCGTCGGGCCAGGTCCGGGCGAAGATGTCGTCGAAGTCGCGCGGCTCGTCGGCCGGGTCGCCGACGGCCGACCGGGTCGGCAGCCGCAGCGACTCGGCCCCCGGGCCCGACCGGAAGACGAGCCGGTGCCCCGCGTCCCTCGGGGAGTGCAGCCTGGGGTGCCACAGCACCGGCCCGTGGGTGTCGACGAGCGTGAGCACGCCGCCCTCGGTGCCGATGGTGACGCGGTGCCAGAACAGCGCGTGGTTGTCGCGGTCGCCCGGGTGGATCTGGTTCTGCACGCGCAGCGTCAACGGGGCCCCGGCGACCGCGCCGTGCAGCGTGCGCACCGGCACCTGCCCGTCGGACGCGGCACGCACCTCGTCCGCGACGGGCGCCGGGTCGCCAAGCCGCCAGGGCCGCAGCCCGCCCAGGGCCCGGCCCAGGATGTCGACCAGCGGCGCCAGCACGTGCACAGGCGCCGCCGCGTCCACGAACAACACCCGCTGCCTGCGGCGCAGTTCACCCGCCGCCTCGATGAAACGGCGGACGGGCGCCACGTGCGCGTAGTGCGTGTTGACGCGGAACCGCACGCCGCGCCGCCGGGCAAGGCGGAGGGAGTCCGCCAGCTCGTCGGGGTGCACGGGGTGCTCCTGGAGCACGTGCACGCCCCGGTCGAGCAGGGCCGTGCCCAGCTCGCTCCCCTCGCCGCCCATGACCGCGGAGGGGACCACCACGCAGGCCGCGTCGACGTCGTCGGGCACCTGGCCGGCATCCGTGTGGCAGGGCACGCCCAGCCGCCGCGCCAGGTCGCGGGAGTGCTCGCTGCCCCTGGCGAGGATGCCCGCGAGTTCGAACCCGGGGTGCGCGCGGACCGCGTCGAGGTAGAAGCGGCCGAAGTTGGTGCCGGCCACCACCGTGCGCAGCGGCCGCTCGTGCGGGGCGTTCACAGCGCACCGTCCTCGAAGCCGTCCGCGAAGCCGCCGGAGCCACCCGAGCCACCGAAGCCGTCACCGGAGCCACCGAAGCCGTCGCCTGGCGCCGCGTGGCCGCCCGCGCTCTCGTGGATCGCCACCTCGGCCGCGCCGGTCGCGACGAGCCCGTCGATCACCTCGCGGGGCGCCAGCACGTCGCCGGCGAAGTGGAGGCCGGGCGCCACCCGCCCGTCGCGCACCGCGAGCACGGCGTGGGCGGCGACGGCGGCGGTGAGCCGGTAGCTGTCGTCGGTGTGCGCGTGCGCCGTCCTCGACCGGTCGGGGCCCGACAGCGTGACCACCAGGCGGTAGTAGGGGTCGGCGCCCGCGAGGTCGATCTCGCTCGCCCTGATGACGCGGTCGATCACTTCCTCGCGCTGCCGCGGGGTGTCCGCGGGCAGGGTCGGCAGGGCGGTGAACAGGGCGCGCACCTGCCGGCCGGGGAACACGTTGTACCAGTCGGCCTCGGCCAGGCCCGCCGCCGCCGCGCCCCGCTCCACCTCGGCGGTCAGCAGCGGCTGGACGGCGACCCGTTCGGGGTAGTAGGGCACCTCGGCGTTCTCGTCGACGCGCAGCACCCCGGGCCTGCGCCGCCCCTCGCGCCACGCGGCCAGCGGGTGGCCGTACGGTTCGCCGTCCACGCCGCCGGCGTTCAGGGACAGCAGGATGTCGGCGGCGACGGTGCGCGTGGCCGGCTCAAGGCCGCCCGCGTACGTGACCAGCCGCGTCGGGGGGCTCGCGTCGCCCGCCGAGAGCTCCGTCAGCCGGCGGTGCAGCAGCGCGGACAGGCCGGGCACCACACCGGCCGACAGCAGGACGGTGCGGCCGGGCGGCGGCCCGCCGGCGGCGAGCAGTGCCTCGCGCGCCGGGTCGTCGCCGAGCACGTCGACGTAGTCGGCGCCCGCGGCGAGCGCGGCCCTGGCCACCGTGTCCTTCAACGCGTAGCTGGGACCCGCGCAGTTGAGGACGACGCGGCAGCCGGCGGCGAACGCCGCGAGCGAGTCCGCGTCGCCCGCGTCCGCCGCCACGGCGGTGGCGTCCCGCCACGCCGGGTCGACGCGGATGGCGCCGGGCCGGCGCGCGCCCAGGCGCAGCGGCCCCGCGCCCGCCCGGGCGAGCGCGGCGACGGCGTGCCGCCCCACCGCGCCCGAGGCCCCCAGGATGCCGATCATGCCGTCTCCCCTTCGATGATGTCGCGCAGGTGCCCGGCGACCGTCGGCACGTGCCCGCCGGTCATGCAGGTGAAGTGCTCGCCCGGGATGTCGCGGGTGCGCAGCGTGCCGAGGCAGATCTTCGCCCAGTGGTCGGTGATGGTGTCCGCGCTGCCGGGGAACGGGTAGGCCCCGTTGTGCCGCAGGAACGTGATGTCCCCCGCGTACGGCTCGGCGCGGTGCCGGCTGAGCGCGTACAGGCTCTGCTGGTAGGTGCGCAGCGCCCGCAGCAGGCCCTCCGGCTGGTAGGTGCCGGCCAGCGCGGGCGGCAGTGCCTCGCACATGCGCGCGACGCGGCGCATCCTCGGCACGTTCTCCAGCGCGGCGAACGCGGCGGCGACGTCGGCGTGTTCGCCGCCGAGGCCGGTGAGCGCGCCGTCCACGATCGCGTCGGGCGACCGGTCGAGCACCGCGGCGACGGCCGCCCCCGCCCGCTGCGGATCGGCGGGGAAGCCGATCGCGGCCAGGTCCATGCCCATCATCAGCGCGAAGGAGTACTCGGAGAGCAGTTCGTCGTCGATGCGGAAGGTGGGGCTGTGGCTGCTGATGACGGTGAGGCTGCGCACCTCGGCCCCCGACTCGGCCAGGTTCCTGGCCACTTCGGTGGCGATGACGCCGCCCACGCAGTAGCCGACGATGTCGAACGCCGTGTGCCCGGCGTCCAGCAGGGCCCGCGCGTACCGGGCGGCGATCCGGTCGATGAGCCCGGCCGGGTCGGCGCCGAGGAACGCGTCGAGTTCCGGGATCTCAAGGCCGAGCAGGCCGGTCCGGCCCCCGGGGCGCCCGCGCAGCTCGGTGATCAGCGGCCGGTACGGCAGCAGCGTGCCGGTGCCCGCGTGCACGAGCACCGTGACGGGTCCCTGCGCGGGCTCGTCGAGCACCACGATCGGGGACGCCTCCTGCCGGCCGCCGTGCTCGGGGGCGTCCGAGACGCCCCTGAGGTAGTCGGCCAGGCCCGCGACCGTCGGCCGGCGCAGCAGGTGGCGCAGGACGACCTCCCATTCGAGGTCCCACTCGACGCCCTCCACGCCGTCGAGGCCGTCCCTGAGCCGGCCGACGATGCGGGCCACGAGCAGCGAGTCGCCGCCGAGCGCGAACAGGTCGTCGTCGCGGCCGACCTCGTCGATGCCGAGGAGTTCGGCCCACAGCGCCGCGATGGCCCGTTCCAGATCGTCCCGCGGCACGCCGGACGCGGTCGTCTCCTGCTGCTGCTCGGCCTGCGCCGCCCAGGTCTCCATGAGCGCGCGGTCCAGCTTCCCGTTCGCCGTCAGCGGCAGGCGGTCGAGCACCTGCCACCGGGTGGGCACGGCGTACTCGGGCAGCAACTCGGCGCAGCGCGCGGCCAGTACGGGCACCGAGACCGGCTCGCGCGCGGGCTTGGGGCGCGCGAACCACAGCCGCTGCCCGTAGCCGGCCGCGGCCTGCTCCCCGGTAGGGAAGGCGGCGACGACCTGGCCGCCGTCGCGTTCGAGGTACGCGGTCCACTGCCCGGCGTCGAGGAACGACCGCTCGCCCTCGGCGCGCGCGTCGGTGAACGGGCCGCCGTGCTCGGGCAGGAACTCGGTGGAGATCCGCAGGGCGTGGTCCTCGTCGTCGGTGTTCTCCAGCAGCACCAGCCAGCCGCCCGGGGCGACCAGGGCCGACAGCCGGTCGAGTGCCGCGCCCGCGTCGGGGAGGTTGTCCAGCACGCCCACGCACACCAGCACGTCCACGGAGTTGGGGGCGAGGCCCTGGGCGCGGGGGTCCGCGGCCGGGTCGAACGGGGCGCAGCGCACGCGCGGTTCGTCCGCGAACCGCTGCTCGACGGGCGCCCGGTGCCGTGCGGCGGAATCCGTCGCCAGGTAGTCGTAGTCGAACCCGTCGAGCGCGGGCGCGAGTTCGCCCACGGCGCCGCCGCCGCGCAGTCCGACTTCGAGCACCCGCAGCGGGGTGCCGGCCGGGTGGCTGCGGGCGATGGCGGCGACGCCGGCGACGAGCACGCGGTGCAGGGCGCGCGCGGCGGGGTTGCCCTGGTAGGCGGCGGCGAGCGCGCCGGGGGCCGCGTCGGAGAACGGCAGGTCGGCGGGCGCGGCCCGGCCGGAGAGCAGGCGGGGCAGGTGGGCGGCGCAGTCGCGCACGACGCCGAACAGCTCGGTGCTCCACGCGGCTTCGCGCTCGCCGGCCGCGGCGCGTTCCCAAGCCCGTTCCGTGGCACCCGGCTCCGGCACGGCCAGGGCGGAGTAGCCGCCGTCGGCCTCCGCCGTCAGGCGGCCGGCCGCCACCAGGCCGCGCAGCCAGCGCCTGACGAGGCGGTGGTGCGCCGGGGCGGCGTCGAGCGCGGCGCAGACCTGCGCGGCGGTGCGGGGCCCGGGGGCGCCGGCGAACGCGGGGGCGAGCGTGTCGCACATCGAGGACAGCGCGGCCTCGTTCAGCGCGGCGCGGAACGCGGTCAGCGCGGGCAGGTCGACCCCGTCGGCCGCCTCCCGCATGGCCGCGTCGAGCGCGGGCCGCAGCGCGTCGGGCACGGGCAGGAGCGCGGCGCGGTGGGCGGGTTCGACGAACGCGGCCAGCGTGCGGGAGGAGCCGGTGCTCGCGTCGCCGCGCCCGCCGGCGACGACGACCGCGGCGGCCCCGGTCTCGGGCAGGGACTCCACGGCCGCCTGGATCTCGCCCAGTTCGATGCGGTAACCGCGGATCTTGACCTGGGTGTCGGCCCGGCCGAGGAACTCGATGACGCCGTCGGGGTGGTAGCGGCCGATGTCGCCGGTGCGGTAGAGGCGTTCACCGGTGTCGGGGTGCCGCACGAAGGCGGCGGCGGTGCGTTCGGCGTCCCCGAGGTAGCCGAGGGCGAGGCCCGCTCCCCCGATGTAGAGGTCGCCGGCCACCAGGTCGGGCCGGGGCCGCAGCGCGGAGTCGAGGACGTGGAAGGTCTGGTTGGTCAGCGGCGTGCCGTACGGAACGCTCCGCCAGCCGGGGCGCGGCCCGTCGACGGGGTGGTGGATCGACCAGATGGACGCCTCCGTCGCCCCGCCGAGGCTGTGCGTCGCCATGCGGGGCGCCCAGCGCTTGACGGCCTCGGGGAGGGCGAGGGGTATCCAGTCGCCCGAGAGCATCGCGAGCCGCAGCGAGGGCAGCGGCGGGTCGTCGGCGCGCAGGTAGTCGTGCAGCATCTGGAGCTGTCCCGGCACCGAGTTCCAGATGGTGACGTGCTCGCGCCTGACGGTCTCGGCCCAGGCGGAGGGGTCGCCGCGCCGCTCGGGGTCGGGCAGCACGACGGTGGCGCCCAGGGACAGCGGACCGAACAGGTCGTACACGGACAGGTCGAACCCGAGCTGCGCCAGGGCGAACACGCGGTCCCGCCCGGTGACGGAGAACCTGCGGTTGATGTCGGCGATCGTGTTCAGCGCGGCGGCGTGGCTGATCACCACGCCCTTGGGGGCGCCGGTCGACCCCGAGGTGTAGATGACGTAGGCGGGCGCGTCCGGGTCGGTGCCCGCGGCCGGCGGCGCGGTGCCGGTGCCGGGGAGGGTGTCGACGTCGATGGCGGGGATGTCCGCCGGCCGGTCGTCGTCGGCGCGCAGCCACGACTGGGTGAGCAGGACGCGGGCCTTGGCGTCGGTGAGGATCGCGGCGCGGCGCAGCGGGGGCTGGGTGGTGTCGAGCGGCAGGTAGGCGGCGCCGGCCAGGAGGGTGCCGAGCACGCCCGCGACCTGCTCCCTGCCCTTGTCCATGGTGATCGCGACGATGTCGCCCGGTCCTGCCCCGGCGGCGGTCAGGGCCTTGGCGACGCCGTTCGCGTGCCGGATCAGCTCGGCGTACGTCACGGGTCCTTCCCGGTCGACGAGCGCGATCCGGTCGGGGACGCGGCGCGCGGTGGCGAGCACCGCGTCGTGCAGCGGGGCGCGGGGCGCGGGCGCGGCGGTGTCGTTGACGCGGGCGCGCACGGCGCGGGTGCGCTCCGGCAGTTCGGTCGCGGCGGGTTCGCGCCAGGCGCCGGGGTCGGCGGCCAGCCGCCTCATGAGCGCGGCGAAGGCGGCGAAGAGGTCGGCGGCGGTGTCGCCCGCGAGGACGCCCTCGCGCACGTCCCAGCTCAGGGCCAGTTCCTCGCCGCGTTCCATGACCTGGCAGTCGAGCCACACCTGCGGGGTCTGGGTCTGCGCGTGCCTGACCTCGGCGGCCGGCCGGCGCGTGGTGGCCGAGCCGAGGGTGCTGGTGAACACCACGGGCATCAGCAGCGTCCGCGTCTCGCGGAGCCTGGCGAGTTCCGCGAGCACCTGGCTGCCGGTGAACAGCGAGTGCGCCAGGTCGTCGAGGAGGCCCGCGCTCAGCGTCCTGACGCGTTCCGCGAAGGTCTGCCGGGGCCGCAGGTCGACGGCGAGCAGTTCGACGGCGGTGAAGTCGCCGACCAGGCGGTCGACGTCCTCGTGCAGCGGAAGCCGGGTGAACGTGGGCACGTTGAGCGTGAACGCGGGCGTGCGGCTCCAGCGGCCGATCACCTCCGCGTAGGCGGTGAGCGCGGCGGCGGACGCGGTGAGCCCGTGGGCCGCGGCGTTCGCCTCGAACGCCTGCCGCTCCGCCGCGCTCAGCACGGTCTCGTGGCGGCGGAACGGCCCGGCCGCCTCCGGGTCGTCGGCCAGCGGCAGTTCCGGCGGGCCGGGCAGCTCGGGCAGCCGCCGGGTCCAGTAGTCGCGGTGCTTGGCGTACTCGCCGGTCAGCGTCTGCTTGCGGCGGGCGAGCACGTAGTCGCGGAACCTGATGTCGAGCGGCGCGAGCGGCCTGCCGTGGTAGGCGTCCTCAAGTTCCGCGAGGACGACGAGCAGGCTGGCGTAGTCCACGATCAGCTGGTCGATGGACAGGTGCAGGAGCAGCGCGTCGTCGAGCCGGGTCATCCGCAGCTCGAACAGCGGCGGCACGTCGGTGGGCGGGACCCGGGCGGCCAGTTCGGCGCGGACCGCGGCCACGTGGCGCTCTGCCTCCTCGGCCGTGGCGCCGCGCAGGTCGGTGACGGGGATGGGCCGCTCGGGCATGTCCGGCAGCACCTCCTGGTACCCGTCGGGGTGCACGACGGCCCGCAGCATGTCGTGCCGTCGCACGATCGCCCACCAGGCGGCGCCGAGCCGGTCCGGGTCGGTGCCGGACGGGTGCGCGAGTTCGGTGTAGACGTGGCAGGCGACGCCGCCGTAGCGGTAGGCGTCGCCGCGTCCGACGAGGTAGGCGGCCTGGATGTCGGTCAGCGGGAACGGCCGGTGCGCGCCCTCGGGGTCCGGGGTCAGCCGCGTGGCGCGGGCGCGTTCCGCGAGGTGGGCGATGACCTCCTCGCGGTTCGCGCGCAGCAGCGCGCGCCGCTCCTCGGTGAGTGCGCCCCTGGGCGCGCGGAAGCGGAGAGCGCCGTGCTCCTCCCAGAGCCGGATGCCGTCCTTCTCCAGGTCGGTGACGATGGCCTGCGCGTCCCGGGTGTTCGGGGCGTTCATATGACTCCGCTCTCTTCCGTCGTACGTGTGCTGTGGGCGGCCTCGACCCGCGCCGCGAGGTCGGCCGGGGTCGGGGCGGCGAGGAACGCGCGGACCGGTACGTCCGTGCCGAACTCCTCGTTGACGGCCCCGACGAGCCGCAGCGCGGCGAGGCTGTCGCCGCCCTCGGCGAAGAAGTTGGCGTGCCGGTCGCCGGGTTCCGCGCCCACGTGCCCGGCCCAGAGGGCCGCGACGCGGCGTTCCACGGCGCCGGACGGCGGCCCTGCCGCCCCGGCCGCCGCCTCGGCCAGGGCGGCGACGGCGGCCAGGTCGACGCGGCCCTCCGGGGTCAGCGGGAGCCGGTCGGTGAACGCGAACCGGGTGGGCGTGGCGTGCGGCGACAGCAGGCCGGCGACGTGGGCGGCCAGGTCGGCGGGTTCACCGCCGGCCGGCACGACCACGGCGTGCAGCCTGAGGTCGCCGGCCGGGCCGAGCGCGGCGACCGCCGCGCGGGCGACGCCCGGGTGGGACTCGACGGCGGCCTCGACCTCGTCGAGCGCGACGCGCCGGCCGCCGACCCGGACGGACCGGTCCTCGGGGCCGAGCAGGTCGAGCGTGCCGTCCTCGCGGTGCCTGGCCCGCACGCCGGTGCGGTACCAGCCGGTCGCGTCCGGCGGGGCGGCCGACTCGGGGCCGCCGAGCCACAGTTCGCCGGCGACCCAGGCGGGCCGGTCGCGTCCCGCCGGGTCGGCCACGCGGTACCGCTGCCCGGCGAGCGGCAGGAAACGGGCGCCTGCGGCGTCCGCCGGGCGCGGCGCGTCCGCGCCGGGGGCCGGGGTTGCGCCGGGCTCCGGGTCCGGTTCCGCGCCGGTTTCCGCGGCACCGGCCCAGACGGGCGAGCCGGGCACGGCGCCGAGCGTCACGAACCGGCAGTCGCGGCCCGCGAGGGCGCGCAGCCGGCCGGGCAGGTCGCGGCCGACCCGGTCCTCCGAGACCAGGGCGAGCCGCAGCCCGGCGGGGAGCGGCGCCCCGCCGGGCCGGGACGCGCAGGCGGCCAGGAACAGGTCGAGCTGCGCCGGGGTGCCGTTCCAGACGGTGACGCCGTGCTCGGCGGCGAGCCGGACCCAGACGCCGGGGTCGGGGCCAGGCTCTGGGTCTGCGGAACGGTCGGGTTCGCCGGAACGGCCCGGCTCTGCGGAACGGTCGGGTTCGCCGGAACGGCCCGGCTCTGCGGAACGGCCGGGTTCGCCGGAACGGTCCGGCCCGTCGGCGGTCGGCAGCACGAGCGCGCCGCCCGCGCCGAGGACGGCGAAGACGTCGAACGTCCAGCGCGCCGAGTCGGGGCCGGCCAGCGACAGGACCCGGTCGCGCTCCCCCACCGCGTACCGGGCGCGCAGGTCCGCGAGGGCGCTGTGCGCCGCGCGGTGGCTGAGGGCGTGCGGCGCACGCCCCGGCGCGGGCGCGGCGCCGAGGACGGCGGGGGCGTCGGGGTCGGGCCGCCCGCCGGGGTCGCCTGGCAGCGGCCCGGCCGGGAGCGGCGAGGCGAGCAGGTCGCGGAGCGCGACGGCCCGCGGCCCGGCCGCGGGGTCGGCCTCCGCCGCGACGGCGAGCACCGCGCCCGCGGCGCGGGGGCGTTCGGCCGCGCCGGGCGCGGCCTCGCCGTCCGCGCCGGCGGCGACGTACGCGGCGCCCGCGCGCAGCGCGCCGAGCGCCGCGACGACCTGGTCGGGGCCGTGCGGCAGTCGGAGCGCGACGACGTCTCCCGGCCGCACGCCGTGGGCGGCGAGGCCGGCCGCCACCCGGGCGGCGCGTTCGGCGAGCAGGCCGTGGGTGAGCGAGCCGCCCGGCCACAGCAGCGCGGGGCGTTCCGGCCGGTCGGCGGCCTGCCGCAGCAGGTCCCCGTGCAGCAGGCCGGCGGGGCCGCCGGGCCGGTGCCCTGCCGGGTGCGGCACGGCGGGCGGTGCGAGGGGCAGGGGGCCCTCGGCCCACTCGGGGCCCGCCAGCGCGTCGAGCGTGCGGCAGTAGGTGTCGAACATGGCGTCGAGCACGCCGGGTCTGAACAGGTCCTCGATGGCGTCCCAGCTCACCATGACGCCGCCGCGCGACTCGGTCACCTGGTTGTCGAGCATCACCTGCGGGGTCTGCGTCAGGCCGAACACCTTGGCGGGGAAGGCCGCGGAGCGGTCCTTGGCCGCCCGGTCCCCGACGCCCACGGTGCTGCTGAACACCACGGGCATGGCCGCCTCGACGGTGCCGGTGCGCCGGGCCAGTTCCTGCATCAGCCAGATCGCGGACGCCTCCCTGTGGTCGAGGTCCTCGCCCATGACGCGCTGGAGCCGGTGCGCGGCGTCCAGCCAGTTCTCGCCCGGGCGCGGCCGGTGGCCGATCAGGGAGACGGAGGTGAAGTCGCCGACGACGCGGTCGATGTGCGGGTGCACCGGCTGCCGGTTGAACAGGGTGAGGTTGACCGTGACGCCGTCCTGGTCGCTCCAGGCCGCCAGCACCTCGACGTAGGCGAGCAGCAGCACCGCCGAGGGCGTCAGGCCGTGCCGCCTCGCCCGGTCCCGCAGGATCTCCCACCGGTCGGCGGGCAGCGGCCGGTCGCGGCGGGTGAACCGGGGGCGGGCGAGCGCCGCCGGGTCGCCGGCGAGCGGCAGTTCGGGCGCGGGGGGCAGGTCGTCGAGCCGGCGCAGCCAGTAGGCGCGGGCCCGTTCCACCGCATCCGCGTCCGGGACGGCACCGAGGACGTAGTCGCGGAACGAGACGTCGATGGGCGGGAGTTGGGCGTCAGGGTCGCGGTACAGCGTGTCGAGTTCGCTGTGCAGGATCATGATGGAGGCGCCGTCGAGGACGATGTAGTCGAGGCCGAGCGCCAGCCGGGTGCGGGTGCAGCCCGCGCGCGGGTAGCGCACGGCCCGGATGTCGAACAGCGGCCACGTCGTCAGGTCGAGCGCGCGGTGCGAGCACGCGGCGCGCAGCCGTTCCAGCGCGGCGGGCGCCTCGGCCTCCGTCGCCACCTCGGTGACGTGGACCGTGAACGGCGGGACGCCGGGCAGCACGCGCTGCCGCCCGTCCTCGTCGAGGACCGCGCGCAGCATGTCGTGGCGGTCGATCAGCAGGCGCCAGGCGCGCTCCACGCGGCCGAGGTCGACGTCCTCGCCGTCGAACTCGCTGTAGTGCCACGTGCCCACGCCGCCCAGCGGCAGCCGGTCGTCCCGGCCGATCCAGAACGCGCGCTGCACGTCGGTGGGCGGGAACGGTTCGTGCGCGCGGGCCGGGTCGCCCGTGCCCAGGGCGGCGACGGCCGCCTGTTCGCGCACCAGGTCGGCCGCGAAGTCGGCCAGGCGCGGGGCGGCGAACAGCCGGGCCACGCGGGCGCCCCCGGCGCCGCGCGCGCGGAGTGCGGCGATCAGGCGGGTGGCGAGCAGGGAGTCGCCGCCGAGGGCGAAGAAGTCGTCGTGGCGGCCGACGTCCCGGACGCCGAGCAGCTCCGACCACGCCTCGGCGAGCACGGTCTCGGCCCAGCCTGCGGGCGCCTCCGCGCGCCGCTCCCCGGCCGCCTCGCCCGCCCCGGCCAGGGCCGCGGCCCGCGCCCGGTCGGGTTTGCCGTTGAGGGTGAGCGGGAGGGCGTCGACGAGGACGAGCCGGGCCGGGACCATGTAGGCGGGCAGCAGCCCGGTCAGCGTCTCGCGCAACGCGGCCTCGGACGGCGGCCCTTCCGGCCCTCCGGCGGCGACGAGCGCCAGGCGCGCGGGCGTTCCGGTGACCAGCGCGACGCACGCCGACACGTCGGGGCGGCTCGCGGCGGCGGCCTCGACCTCGCCGAGTTCGATGCGGTGGCCGCGCAGCTTGACCTGGTGGTCGGCGCGGCCGAGGAACTGGAGGGTCCCGTCGGGGCGGTAGCGGGCCCGGTCCCCCGTCCGGTACCAGCGGCGCCCCTCGTGGCGCACGAAGCGGTCGGCGGTGCGCCCGGGGTCGCCTCGGTAGCCCTCCGCGAGGGCGGCGCCGCCGATCCACAGCTCGCCCGCGACCTGGTCGGGGCAGTCCCGGCCGCGCGTGTCGACGACGCGGGCGCGGACGTTGGGCAGCGGCACGCCCCAGGGGATCGAGGTCCACGCCGGGTCGACCTCGTCGATATCGAAGACGGTGGAGTGCACGGCGGCCTCGGTCATGCCGCCCAGGGCGACGCAGCGGGCGGCGGGGGCCAGGGCGCGCAGCCGGCCCGGCTGGTCGAGGCCGACCCAGTCGCCGCCGAGGAGCACCAGGCGCAGGGTGTCCCCGAGTCCCGCCGGGTGCGCCTCGGCCGCCGTCAGCAGCATGTCGAGCAGCGCGGGCACGCAGTTGACGAACGTGACGCCGTGCTCGCGGACCAGCCGGCACCAGTGCTCGGCGTCGCGCCGCGACTCCTCGTCGATCAGCACGGCGGAGCCGCCCGCGGACAGGGGCGCGAACAGGTCGTAGACCGACATGTCGAAGTCCAGCTCGGCCAGGGCGAGTCCGCGGTCGGCGGGGCCGGTGCCGTAGCGCTCGCCCAGCGCGGTGATGGTCTGGACGGCGGCGCCGTGGGAGACGTCCACGCCCTTGGGCCGGCCGGTGGAGCCCGAGGTGAACAGGGTGTAGGCGACCGTGTCGAGCGGCTGGTCGAGCAGCGGGGGCGCGGGGTCGAGTCCTTCGGCCGCTTCGAGGGTGAGCACGCGCGGCGCCGGGCCGGCCGCCGCGGCCCGCTTCTCGTCGGTGAGCACGGCGACGGCCGAGGCGCCGCGCACGATGCGCGCCGCGCGTTCGGCCGGCTGCCCCACGCCGACGGGCACGTAGGTCGCGCCCGCGCCCAGCACGCCGAGTACGGCGGCGACCTGCCCGGCGCCCCTGGGCAGGCGGACGGCGACGGAGTCGCCCGGGCGCACGCCGGCGCGGTTGAGGAGCGCGGTGACGCGGCCGGCCCGGTCCGCGAGTTCGCCGTAGGTGACGGGCCTGCCGGTGACGTCGACGAGCGCGGTGCCGCCGGGGGCGCGCAGCGCCGCGCGGTGGAAGCCCTCGTGCAGCAGGCCGGTGGGGAGCGGCGCGTCGGTGGCGTTGACCCGGTCGCGGTTCTCGCGCTGCGCGGCGGGGAGTTGGGGGCCGACCGGGCGGGCCCAGGCGTCCTCGTCGTCGAGCAGGGTCTCGATGAGGCCGCGGTAGGCGCCGAACGCGGCGGCCGGCACGCCGGCCTCGAACAGGGCCTCCCTGACGTCCCAGTTGAGCAGGAGGCCGCCGTCGAACTCGGTGACCTGCGCGTCGAGCCAGACCTGCGGGCCCTGGGAGATGATCCAGGAGGGCTCACCGAACGTCTCCCGCACCCCGCCGTCGTAGATCTCACCGAGGCCGAGGGCGCTGGTGTACACGACGGGCGCGAGCACGGGCGTGCCGCCCGCGGCGCGGGCGAGGTCGCGCAGCACCTCGACGCCGGAGTAGGCGCCGCGGGCGATGGTGGCGCGCAGCCCGTCCTGCACGTGCCGGGCGACCTCGGCGAACGGCCGCTCCTCGGTGAGGTCGACGTCGAGCAGGACCGAGCTGCTGAAGTCGCCGACGAGCAGGTCGGCGCCCGGGCGGCCGAGGTCGCGCTGGAACAGCGGGATGTTGAGCAGGAACCGGGGTTCGGCGCTCCACGCGGCCAGCACCTCGGCGAACACGGCGGTCAGCACCGCGGTCGGGGTGAGCCGGTGCCGCCTGGCGCGCTCGTGCAGCACGCGGGTGCGCTCGGCCGTCAGGTGGTGGTGCAGCCGCGTGGTGCGGTGGTAGCGGGCGTCGGACGAGCCGGGGTCGAGGGGGTCGATGACGGTCGGCAGCCGGGGCGGCGGCGGCAGGGTGTGCAGCCGCTCGCGCCACCAGTCGCGGGCGGCGGCCCGGTCGGCGGCGCGGTCGGCCCGCGCGGCGGGCAGGTGGGCGCGGTAGCTCTCGCGGATGGGGGGCAGCGGCTCGTCGGGCCGCGCGTAGAGGTGGCGCAGGTCGCGCAGCAGCACGCGCATGCTGGCGGCGTCGGCGGCGACCATGTCCAGGTCGATGTGCAGCCGGGTGGCGCCGCCGGGGAGCAGGCTGAGCGCGACGTCGAACACCTCGCCGCGTTCCACGTCCATCCTGCGGTGGGTGTACTGATCCCGCAGCCGCAGCAGGGCCTTCGCCGCCTCGTCGGCGGGCAGGGCGGTGAAGTCGTGCACGGTGACGTCCCGTCGCGCGGGCTCCTCCAGAACGCGCTGCCGCCCGTCGTCGAGGACGGTGATGCGCAACGTCTCGTGGCGCTGGCGCAGTTGGCGCACGGCGCGGCCGAGGCGGCCGGGATCGACGCTCGTGCCGTCGAGTTCGGCGTAGAAGTGCGCGCCGACCCCGCCGAGCGGCTGGTCGTCCTGCCGTCCGATCCAGTAGGCGTGCTGCATGACCGCGAGCGGGAACGCGTCGTCCCCGGCGCCGGGTTCCGCCGCGCCCGTTGCCGCCGCGCCCGTTCGCGCCGCGTCGCCCTCCTCCCCCGGCGCGGCGGCGCGGGCGGCCGTCAGCAGGCGCCTCCAGTGCGCGAGGGTCGGCTCTCCGGCCAGCTCCTCGAACCCGACCCGCAGGCCCCGGCGGCGCCAGTCGGCGGCGAGCCGGATCAGGGCCAGGGAGTCCAGGCCGAGTTCGAACAGGTCGGTGTCGGCACCGATCTCCTCCGGTGGTAGGTCGACCGCTGCCGCCACGGCCGCCAGGACGTCGGTGTCCTCCCACGCCCCGGTCTCCGTGCCGTCCGGTCGAGTCGCCTCGCTCACGAGCCCCGCCGCCTCCTTCTCCACACCCAATGTCAAATGACAATCATGTTCAATTACCTTAGCCTAGGCGTTCGGTGCTGCTGACACCAGATGTGCGGATGATGCGGAGGAGAACATGGAGACGTTCCCGACCCCGGCGGCGGCGCCCGCCCCGCCGGATCCGGCCGGCCAACCGGCGGACGCCGCGCGGCACTACCGCGCCGCCGGGTACTGGCGCGACGAGGTCTTCGGCGACCTCCCGGCCCGTCAGGCCGCCTCGCGCCCCGCGTCCTGCGCGCTCGTCGACGGCGACCGCCGCTGGACGTACGCGGCCATGGAGGCGGAAGTCGAGGCGCTGTACCGGTCGTTCCACGCGCTCGGGCTGCGCCGGGGCGACCGCGTCATCGTGCAACTGCCCAACCGGGCCGAGTTCGTGCTGACCTGGTTCGCGCTGCAACGGCTCGGCGCGGTACCGGTGCACGCCATGCCGGGCCACCGCGAGCACGAGATCGCCCACCTGGCCCGGATCACCGAGGCGGCCGGCTACGTCGTACCGGACCGGCACGCCCGCTTCGACCACCGGGAGCTGGCCGCGCGCGTGCGGGAGCGGCACCCCTCGCTGCGGCACGTGATCGTCGTCGGCGACCCCGGCGGGCGGCCCGGCTTCGTCGCCTACGAGACGCTGCGCACCGCGTCCCGGCCCCCGGTGGCCGACCCGGGGCCGCCCGTCGCGCCCGGCGACCTCGCGCTGCTGCTGCTCTCCGGCGGCACCACGGGCACGCCCAAGCTCATCCCGCGCACCCACCAGGACTACGCCTACAACGCGCGCGCCGCCGCCGAGGTGTGCCGGCTGGACGAGGACACGGTGTATCTCGCCGTGCTGCCGGTCGCGTTCAACTTCACCATGAGCTGCCCCGGCATCCTCGGCACCCTGGGCGCCGGCGGCACGGTGGTCATCGCCCCCGACCCCAGCCCGCCCACCGCGTTCGCGCTGATCGCCAGGGAACGGGTCACCCTCACCGCCATCAACCCGCCCCTGGTGCCCTACTGGCTGGCGGAGGCCGAGGACAGCCGCCCCGACCTGTCCAGCCTGGCCGTGGTGCAGGTCGGCGCCGCCCGCCTCGCCGACGACCTGGCCAGGCGCGTCGGCCCGGCGCTCGGCTGCCGGCTCCAGCAGGTGTTCGGGATGGCCGAGGGGCTGCTCAACCTCACCCGGCTCGACGACCCCGACGACCTCGTCTGCTCGACGCAGGGGCGGCCCGTCTCCCCGGCGGACGAAATCCGCGTGGTCGGCGCGGACGGCGCGGACGTGCCCGACGGCGAGGTGGGAGAACTGCTGACCCGGGGGCCTTACACGCTGCGCGGCTACTACCGCGCACCCGAGCAGAACACCGCCCACTTCACCGACGACGGCTTCTACCGGACCGGTGACCTCGTGCGGCGGCTGCCCAGCGGGCATCTGAACGTCGTCGGCCGCGTGAAGGACCAGATCAACCGGGGCGGCGAGAAGATCGACGCGACCGAGGTCGAAGGCCACCTGCTGGCGCATCCCGGCATCCTCGCGGTCGCGGTCGTGGCCGTTCCCGACGCCGAACTCGGGGAGCGGCCGGTCGCGTTCGTCGTCCCGCACGGCGAACAGCCGCCGGACGCCAGGGAACTGGCCCGCTTCCTGCGCGAACGCGGCCTCGCCGGCTACAAGGCGCCGGCCGAGGTCGTCCCGATCGCCGACATGCCGTTGACCGCCGTGGGGAAGACCGACAAGAAGGCGCTGCGGGAGATCGCGCGCACCCGGGCCGACCGGTCCCCTCCCCCGCACGAGGCCGCGGGGCCGCCGCGTTCCCGCGAGAGAGGAGTATCCGGTGCAGGTCTTCGCCGACCGCGACATCTGCGTGGGCGCGGGGCAGTGCGTGCTCGCCGCCGAGAAGGTGTTCGACCAGGACGAGAACGACGGTCTCGTCCTGGTCCTCACCCAGGAGCCCACCGGCGCGGATCAGGAGGGCGTGCGCGACGCGGTGGACTGGTGCCCCTCGGGAGCGATCACGCTCCGCGAGGGCTGACCGGCCGCGCCGCGGGCGGGGCCGCGGGCACGAGGAAGCCGCACACGCTGCGCAACTTCTCGCGGGTCTCCTCCAGTTCGCGTTCGGGATCGGACTGCGCGACGATGCCGGCGCCCGCCCGCAGCCACGTCCGCCCGCCGCGCCTGAAGACGCTGCGCAGCACGAGCGCCGCGTCGAGGGAGCCGTCGGCGTCCGCGGTCAGCACCGCGCCGCTGTACAGGCCGCGCCCGTTCGCCTCGGAACGGACGATGCGCTCGCAGGCCGCCGCCTTCGGGATGCCGGAGGCGGTGATCGCGGGGAACTGCGCGGCCAGCGCGTCCCAGCACGTGGCCTGCTCGCGCAGCCGCCCCGACAGGCGCGAGGCCAGGTGCTGCACGCTGCCGCGCTCGCGCACGGACATGAAGTCGTCCACGCGCACCGTTCCCTCCCGGCAGATGCCGCCCAGCTCCGTCGCGGCCAGGCGCACCGACATGGCGTGCTCGTGCACCTCCTTGGCGTCCCGGTACAGCTCCCGGTGCCTGGCCAGATCGGCCTCGGCGTCCCCGGTCAGCGCGCGGGTGCCCGCCAGCGGCTGCGTGCTGACCTCGCGGGCCGCGGTCACCCGCGTGACGATCTCGGGACTGAACCCCGCGACCTCCCAACCTCCCATGCGCAGCAGGAAGGAACGCGCCGGGTTGTTGCCCGCGCGGCCCGCCAGATAGGTGGCCGGCAGGTCGATCTCCTCGGGCACGGGCACCTCGCGGGACAGGATCACCTTGTCCAGCGCGCCCGCGCGGATGTCGCGCACCGCGGCGGCGACCGCGCCCCGGTAGGCGTCCGCGCCGTGCCCGTCCACGTCGGCCGCCACCCGCCGCTCCGGCACGGGAACGCCGGCCGCGGCGGCGGCCAGGCGGCCGGCCAGCGCGTCCAGTTCGCGCGGGTCGCGGGCCCGCAGCAGGGCGCTGCCGTCGCCGAACCGTATCTCCCGCTTCGGCAGCACCATCCGCAGCACCGGCTCCTCGCCGGCCGGACCGCCGAGCAGCAGGGAACTCAGCCCGAACGACGCCCACCCGTAGGCCCGCCACCCCTCGCCGCCCGCCTCGGCCAGGGCCCGGCCGACCGCCGCGAGCGGCGCCCCCGCCGCGTCGAGGCGGCGGCGCTCGCCCGCCACGACGAGCGAGCAGCCGCCTGAGCCGACCTCGACCACCGCGGCCTCGCCCTCCGCCCAGCACACCGCGCCGCGGTTCTCGTACAGCAGGTGGGCCTCCCCGGAGCCGGCGCACAGCGCGGCGGCCACCGCCACCGCGTCCCCCCGGTACGCGGTCAGGCGTTCGTCAAGACGCACAGTCGAGCTCACAGCGGTCCTCTCTCACGTTCTGTCAGGTCCTCGGTCACGGCGTGCACGGCAGTCCTGGGGGCGCGGCGGGCGCGGTCGTCGCGGACGGCGCCCCTGGCCCCGGCCCGGCCGGGGCCAACTGCCCGTCCCTCAGCACCAGGCAGCGGTCCGCGCCGGACGCGACCCGGCGGCTGTGGGTGATCAGGACGACGGCGAGACCGTGCGCGCGGCGCAGGCGCCCCAGCAGGTCGAGGACTTCGTCCTCGGTCGCGCCGTCGAGCGAGGCCGTCACCTCGTCGCACAGCAGCACCCGGGGTCCGGCGGCCAGGGCCCGCGCGAGGTTCGCGCGCTGCCGCTCCCCGCCGCTGAGTTCACCCGGGTAACGGCGCGCGGCGCCCGCCGGCAGCGAGACGCCCGCCAGCAGGTCCGCGACGGGCGGCGCGTCGACGCCGCCGCGGCGCGCGGCGGCGCGGGCCCGTTCCAGGGCGGTGCCGATCCGCTCGCGCGGGTTGAGCGCGCCCCGGCTGTCCTGGTCGACGTGCGCGACCAGCAGCCGCGCGGCCCGCGTGCGGCGCGCCACCGGCCACGGCTGCTCGTCCCCGCCGAGCCACAACCGCCCGCCCGCCGGAACGGCGGTGCCCGCCAGGGCCCGCGCCAGCGTCGTCTTGCCCGCGCCCGAGGCGCCGAGCACGGCCACGCACTCGCCCGCGCCCAGGCTGAGCCCCGCGCCCGCGAGCACCGCGGGCCGCCCTGGGCCACCCGTCACGCCCTCCGCCAGCAGCACCGGCGGCCCCGGCGGCGCGGCGCGCGGCGGCGCGGCAGCCACTGTCCGCCCGGCCGCGGCCGGCGCGGCCCCCGTGCCCTCGGCGAGCCGGCCGCCCGCCATCGTCAACCGCCGTTCCGTGAGCCGGTCCACGACCTCGGGGTCGTGGCTGACGACGAGCAGCGCGGCGTCCCCCGTCGCCGTGCGCAGCAGTTCCACCACGTCGTCCACCAGGGCGGGATCGAGGCCGCTGGTCGGCTCGTCGAGCACGATCAGCCGCGCCCCCGCGGCCAGCACGGCGGCCAGCGCGACCCGTTGGGCCTGCCCGCCCGAGATCTGGTGCGGAAAGGAACGGGCCAGGTCCGCGGGCAGCCGCACCCGCTCAAGCGCCCGCGCGCGCTCGGCGGCGCGCCGCGCGCGCGGCACCCCGGCCCGGCCGGCCGCGCGGTCGAGCACCCAGCCGACCCGGTGCTCGGCGGGCAGCGTGGCGGCGCAGTCCTGCGGCAGGTAGGCGACCAGCCGGCCGCGCACCTGCCGCGCGCCCGCGCGCGAGAACGGGTCGATCCCGGCCACCCGCACCGTTCCGCCGGTGCGGTCGAGACCCGCGCGGGTGTGGCCGAGCAGCGCGTGCGCGAGCGCCGTCTTGCCCGATCCTGAACGGCCGACCAGGCCGACCCGCTCCCCCGCGCGCAGCGTCAGCGAGCACCCGGAGAGCACCGGGCGGCCCCCGGCCGCCAGGCTCAACTCCGAGACCTCGACCAGCGTCATGTCACCACGCTCCGTTCTCCTCGCGGGTGGCCGCCCGGGGACGTCAGCCGGTCGGCGGCCAGGGTCGCCCCCAGCGCGAGCACCACGAGCAGCGCGGCCGGGGCCAGCACCGGCCAGGGGTTGGCGACGGCCCCGGCGGCGTTCTCCCGCACCAGGCGGCCCCAGTTGGCGGCCGGCGCGGGCGCGCCGAGCCCCAGGAACCCGGCGGTGGCGCACAGTTGGGTCGCGGCGATGAACCGGATACCGGCCTCGGCCCACGCCTCGCGCACGATGTTGGGCAGGATGTCGTGCCGGATCACGGCGAACCGGCTGTCGCCGCGCGCCAGCGCGGTGCGCACGTAGGACAGGCCGGCCAGCCGCCTGGTGGCCTCGCTGACGACCCGCACCGAGAACGGCAGGCTCACGACGGTGACGGCCGCGAACACGGCCGCCTCGCTGCCCGGCCGCCCGGCGGCGATCAGCAGCATCACCAGCAGCGGCGGCACGGCCGCGAGGCCGTCCACCACGCGCAGCGCGCCGGTCGCGGGTCCGCGCCCGGCGAGCCCGGCGAACGTCCCGGCCAGCAGGCCGACCACGCTGCCAAGGGCCGTGGCCGCCAGCGCCTGGAGCACGAGCGACCGGCCGCCGTGCACGGTCCTGGCCAGCGCGTCGCGCCCCAGGAAGTCGGTGCCCAACGGGTGTTCCCAGCTCGCCGGTTCGAACGGCGCGCCCACCTGCGCCGTGGGCGAGTGCACCGGCAGCCAGGGCCCGGCCAGCGCGAACACCGCCGTCAGCACGACGGCCGCCAGGGGCAGGCAGCGCAGCACGGTACGCGTCACGCGGCCCCACCTCCCCGCCGGGCCGGCCGGGACCGCGGGTCGAGCGCCCGCGCCAGCACATCGCCCGCCAGGAGCACCAGCAGCACGGCCCCGGCCAGGGCGAGGCCCAGGCCCTGCACCATCGCGGTGTCCCGGTAGGTCACGGCCTGCGCCACCTCGTGCCCGATGCCCGGGTAGGCGAACAGCGTCTCGACGACCAGGCTGCCGCCCAGCAGCCCCGCGACCATCACGGTGAAGCCCTGGAGCGCGGGCCCGGCCGCCGCGGGCAGCACATACGACCACGCGAGCCGCGCGCCCGACTCGCCGTCCAGCCTGGCCTGTTCCACCGCCGGATGCTCCGCGGCGCTCGCCGCGGCGGCCCGCACCAGCCGCGTCGCCACGCCGAGGCCGCCGAGCACCAGGCTCGCCACCGGCAGCACCAGCAGGTCCGGGTGCTGCCAGGGCGCGTCGCCCGCCGGCACCATCGACACGGCGGGGAACAGCGACCAGTGCTGGGCCAGCAGCACCACGAGCCCCGTGGCCAGCAGGAACTCCGGCAGCGCGAGCAGCACCACGGTCAGCGACGACAGCGCCCGGTCCAGCGGCCGGCCGGCCCGCAGCCCGGCGGCGAGCCCGAGCACGAGCGCGGGCACCGCGACGACCGCCGCCGCGAGCGCGACCAGCAGCACCGAGTTGCCCAGCCGTTCCGCCAGCACCTCCGCGACCGGCCGCCCGGCGGCGGCGGACCGCCCGAGGTCGCCGGTGGCCGCGTCGCCCAGCCACTCCAGGTAGCGGACGACGGCCGGGCGGTCGAGGCCGAGGCGTTCGCGGATCTCGGCCCGCTCGCGTTCCGTGGCGTCCTGGCCGGCGATGATCCCGGCCGCGTCCCCCGGCAGCACGTCCGTGGAGAAGAAGATCACCGCCGAGAGCACCAGCAGCGTGCCGGCGGCCACCAGGCCGCGCAGCGCCACATCGCGCCAGGTCACGCCGGGTCGAGCGTGGCGAGGGACAGATCGGGGAACTGGAGGTGCCGCACGCCGCCCACACCGTCCGCGTGGGCGTCGACCGTGGGCACGAACACCGGGATGATCTCGTTGCCCCGCTCCCACAGCAGGCGCTGCGCCTCGCGCGAGGCCGCCGTCCTGTCGGCCTCGGCCGTCGCGCTGCGGGCGGTGACCACCAGCTCGTCGATGTCGGGGAAGTTCCCCGGCGTGTGATTGGGCTCGAACGGCGCCGGCGGGTTGTACCCGGCGGCGAACGGCAGCCGCTGGTACGCCTCGTAGTCCGCGAACAGCTGCCCGGCGGGCAGCTCGTTGAGCGTCGCGTCCACGCCGATCGCCCGCAGGTGCTCCACCATCAGCGTGGCCGTCTCGACCATGCCGGTCAGCTCGGGGCCCGCCGTCAGCTCGATCGCCATGCCCGCGTGCCCGGCCTCGCGCAGCAGCGCCTCGGCCGCCTCCGGGTCGTGGGCCCGCTGCTCAAGTTCCGCGTGGTAGCCGGGGAAGCCGAGCGCGGGCACGTCGTTGCCGAGGTGCGCCCGGCCGAAGTAGACGGTGTCGACGATGGCCTGCCGGTCGATCGCCAGCCGGAACGCGCGGCGCACGCGCTCGTCCTGGAACGGCGGGTGCGCGAGGTTCATGACGAACCGCAGGTTCGACACGTACGGCGGCTCGCCCGCCGTGACGGCGACCCCCTCGGCGTCCGCGAGCGTGCGCGCGGTGGCCGGCGAGACGCCGCTGACGAACTCGGCCTGCCCGCCGCGCAGCGCGTTCACCCGGGCCTCGGGGTCACCGATGGACAGCAGGTGGATCTCGGAAAGGGAGACCTCCTCGCCGATGGCCGGGCCGAACCAGTCGGGGTTGCGGCGCAGCACCGTCTGCCGGCCCGGCTCGAACGCCTCGATGACGAACGGCCCGCAGGACGGCGTCTGCGGGGTGAACTCGGTCACGCCCTCCTTGACGACCAGCATGCTCTGGCACAGCAGCAGCCGCCCGTCGGCAATGGGCGTCAGGGTCGGCAGGTCGAGCGTGCGGTCGTCCACGACGCGGGCGGCGGCCAGGTCGAAGTTGCGCCCCGCCAGGCGCGTGAACGGCAGCCCGCCCAACTCGTCGGGCGCGCGCAGCGAGTACAGCAGGTCGGCGGCGGTGACCGGCGAGCCGTCGGTGAAGGCGACGGCGTCGCGCAGGCGCAGGGTGTAGGTGGCCAGGTCGTCGCTGATCTCGATCGACTCCAGCACGCCGTAGCGGACGCCGTCCGGCTGCCCGGCGTCGATGGCGCCGAGCGCGCCGTGCACCAGGCGGGCCCGGACGAAGTCCAACGCGGTCGGGCCGAGGAGGTAGTTGAGGGTCTCGCTCGACCCGCCCCCGGCGAAGGCCGCGCGCAGCGTCCCGCCATCACCTCCCTCCCCGCCCTCTCCGTCCTGCGACGAGGAGGACGAGGAGGAGGAGCAGCCGGTCAGGAACCCGGCTATTCCGGCGGCGGTCAGGGCGCCGAGTCCGAGGAAGGCGCGGCGGTCGGGAGATCTCACAGTGGTGTCCTTCAGGTACGGAGCAGGGGGCGGCGAGGCAGCGGGCAGCGCGACGACGCGCACGGCCCCGCGCGGGGAGGAACGCGGGAGGCCGTGACTAATGAAAATGATTATCACTTATCTTTACCCCTGGCAACGCACCCGCCCCACCGCCCCCACCCCGGGACCCACGACCCACGACCCACGCCCCAGGGCCCAGGACGTTCAGCGACGGGCGAGATAGGTCTGCATGGCGCGGTGCAGGGTCCGGTTGACCGCACCGCTCAAGGTCAACTCCCACTCGCCGAGCATCTCGACCGCCTCGCCCCCGGTGCCCAGCTTCCAGCGCAGCAGCCCGAACGGACGCTCCCCCGGGTCCAGGGTGTCCGGCACCCCCCGCATGTCGTAGACGGCCGCGCCCTCCTGGTGGGCGTCGTTGATCATCCGCCATTGCAGGGCGTTGCTCGGCCGCACCTCGCGCAGGTGGTCGGCCGAGGCACCGGTCTGGTACCAGGCCCTGGCGCCGTCAGGAGAACGCAGCAGCGTGTGCGCGGCCAGCACCTGGCCCGCGTAGACGGCCGTGTACAACCGCATGGAACCCGGCTGCTGCTCGTTGAGCACGGCGAACTGCCGCTGGTAGTACTCAAGGGAACGCCCCAGGCGGAAGCCGTCGCGGCGCTCCGTGACCCCCAGCAGGTCGTGGAACAGCGGCAGTTCCGACCGGTCGGAGAGCCGGGCCGAGACCCCCGCCTTCGCGGCGCGCTTCACGTTGCGCCGCCACTCCTGGTTCAGACCCGACCACAGGTCGTCCACCGAACGCCCGGCCAGCGGCACTTCGAACACCAGCCGGGGCTGCGCGTCCCGCGCGCCCCCCGCGTCCTCCTCGCCGCAGCGCCGCCACCCGGCCTCGCGCAACCGGTCGGCGACCGCCGCGCCCAGCGGCTCGACAAGATCCGGCAGCAGATCGCCCACCCGCCGGCCAGGCCCCGTCGCCGCCTTCAACGACCTGGCCGACCAGCGGCGGTAGGCCAGCGGCGGCCCCATCCGCACGGCGAACGCGCCCGCGCCGCGCAGATGGTCGAGCAGCGGCGCCAGCAGGCCGCCGAGGTCGGGCGCGGCCCAGTCGATCACCGGGCCCTCCGGCAGATAGGCGAACGACCTGCGACTCCCGGGCAGTTGGCGGTACAGCACCAGCGCGGCCCCCCGCAGCCGGCCGGCGGCGTCCCGCCAGCCGAGGCTCTCGCCCGTCCAGCCCTGCTTCACCCCGGCCCACGCCGGCGTTTGCAGGAAACTCACCCGGCCGGGGCAGGGACCGGCCCCCGCCGCACCCTCCCTGAGGAACGCCAGATGCTCGGCGGCGGTCAGCCGCACCACCTCGGGAGCGGCACGGGTCTTCTCCTCGGGCGCCTGCACTCCGGCTGGGATCATGACTGCGGTCGGCACGGGACACTTCCCTCCACAACGGCTGCCGGGCGGGCCCGGCCACGGTCCCGGACGGGCCCGTTCTCCTGCTGCACGCCCGGGCCCGGCAAAAGGTGACCATGAGATTCCCGACAGCCTCCGCGCCTTCCCTCAAGCCCCTGACCAGGGCAAACTCCGATGCTCGTGAAGCAGTTGACCAGCGGTCCCCGGCACGCGCGACGCGCGCAGGCACCGGGCGCGTCCTCACCCGGCCGGGGCAGCGCGATCATGGCCGCCGGATCGCTCGTCTCGCGCGCCACCGGCTTCGTGCGCAGCGCCGTGGTGGTCGCGGCCCTGGGCACGGCGCTGCTCGGCGACGCCTACCAGATCGCCAACACGGTGCCGAACATCGTGTACTTCCTGCTCCTCGGCGGCGCGCTCAACGCCGTCGTCGTACCGGAACTGGTGCGCGCGGCACGGGAGCACGCGGACGGCGGCACGGCGCACCTGGGCCGGCTGCTCACCCTCTGCGCGGGCGCGCTGCTGCTGCTCAGCACGGCGGCCGTGCTCGCCGCACCCTGGCTGGTGGCCGCCTACGCCCCCGACTTCGACGGCGCGCAGCGCGACCTGACCATCGCACTCGCGCGGTACTGCCTGCCGCAGATCCTGGCCTACGGCCTGTTCGCGCTGCTGAGCCAGGCACTCACCGCGCACGGCAGGTTCGGCGCGATGACCTGGGCACCGGTGCTCAACAACCTCGTCGTGATCGCGGTCTTCGGCCTCTACCTCGCGGTGGCGGGGCAGGCCATGGAGGCCGGACAGGTCACCGAAGGGCAGGCGCTGCTGCTCGGCCTCGGCTCGACGGCGGGCGTCGCGGTGCAGGCCGGCGTGCTCCTGCCGGCCCTGCGCGCGGCCGGACTCAGGCCCCGCCTGCGCCTCGACCTGGTGGGCGCCGAACTGCGCGCACCGCTGCGCGCGGCGGGCTGGACGATCCTGCTGGTGGCCGTGAACCAGCTGACGTTCTGGCTGGTGACCAGCCTCGCCACCTCGGCCGGGGTGCGGGCGGCGGCCGAGGGCGCGGCGGCGGGCGCCGGGTTCGCCGCCTACACGAACGCGTACACGCTGTGGATGGTGCCGCAGGGCATCGTCACGGTGTCGCTCGCGACCGCGCTGCTGCCCCGCATGAGCGCCGCGGGGCGCGGCGACCCGGCGGCGGTGGGCCGGGACCTGGCGTGGGGACTGCGGCGCAACGCCGTCGCCCTGATGCCGGCGGCACTGGTGTTCGTGGCGCTCGCGCCGCAGGTGATGGGCGTGGTCTTCCAGCACGGCAGGACCGGGGAGGCCGACGTCCGCGTGCTGGCCTGGGTCCTGGTGGCCTTCGCGCCGGGGCTGCCGGCGTTCGCCGCCCAGTACCTGCTGTCCCGCGCGTTCTACGCACTGGGCGACACGCGGACCCCGTTCCTGCTCAACCTGGTCACCGCCGCGACCCAGGCCGCCCTCGTGCTGGCCGCCTACGCGCTGCTGCCCGCCCGCTGGGCGGTGGCCGGGATGGCCGGCGCCTACGCCGTGGCCTGCGTGGTGGGCCTGCTGTGCACCACGTGGGCGCTGCGCGCGGCGATCGGCCGCTGGCCCGCCACGGCAGGCACCCACCTGCGGGCCCTGGCCGCCGCGCTGCCCGGAACGCTGGCCGGCTGGTCCGCCGCCCGCTGGTGCGGCGAAACGCTCGGCCCCGGCCTGGCGGGCGACGCCGCCGGCCTCGCGATCGGCACCGCCCTGCTGGCCGCCTCCGTGGTGTCGCTGGCGGGGCCACTGCGGCTGACCGAGGTCACCGGCCTCATCGCCGCGCTGCGCAGACGGCTGCCGGGCGGCGCGCGATGAGCGGGAACGGCGCCTGGCAGGACTACGAGACCTTCTACGCCGCCACCGCCCGGCGGCTGGTGACCGCGATCTACGCGCTGACCGGCGACCTCGGGGACGCCGAGGACGCGGTGCAGGAGGCGTACGCGCGGGCCTGGCAGCGCTGGGACCGGCTGACCGCCGAGGGCGACCCCACGCCGTGGGTGCGGACCGTCGCGCTGCGGCTGGCCGTCAGCACCTGGCGCAAGACCCGCAACCGCCTGCGCGCACACCTGCGCCACGGCCCGCCGCCCGCCGTACCCTCCGCGGCGCCCGACCACGTGGCGCTGGTCGCCGCACTGCGCGAACTCCCCCGCGACCAGCGGGTCGCGGTCGTGCTGCACCATGTACTCGACCTGCCCGTCGCCCAGGTCGCCCAGGAGACCGGTGTGTCGGAACCCGCCGTCCGCACCCGGCTGAGCCGGGCCCGGCGGACCCTCCGCGAGCGGCTGACCGACGAACGGGCGCCGCACCGACTGTCGTTCAGCATGCCAGGGACACCCAGGGGAGAGACCCGATGAGCGACCCGTTGGACGAGCGGCTGCACACGTTCGCCCACGAACTCGGGGCCACGGTCGTACTGCCGGGCCCCGGCGACGCCAAGCGCCGCGCGCAGCGGCGACGGGCACGCCACCGCCGGGCGGCCGCGATGGCGGGCGGCGTGGCGGCGCTGGCCGCGGTGGCGGCCGGCACCTGGCTGTTCACCCCGGCCGCCCCCGAGCCCGCACCGCCGACGCCGCCCGCGGCGAGCCCGCCGCCGTCCGCCTCCACCCAACCACCGTTCCCAGCGGCCGACACGCTGCCCTGGCACTCCGAGCTGCGCTGGCAGCTGAGCGGGGATGAGGACGTGGCCCGCAGGGCCGATGACTGGTGGAAGTTCTGCGGCTGGGACGACATCGCCGAGGGAGCGGGCCAAGCCTCCGGCTGGACCGCGCCCTACGAGGCGGAGGACGAATCGGTGGCGTCCTACTCACTGCTCGAATACGCCAGCGAGGAGGAGGCCAAGGAGGTCGCGCTCGCCCTCGTGCAGGGAGGCCGCTGCTGGCCCACCATCGTGCACGACACGGGAAGCACCCCACCTCAGCCCTCGGTCACCGTGGTCGACTTCGGACCGGCGTCCCAGCTCGTGCCGAGCAGGGCCCGGATGTATCTCGACGTCGTGGACAAGCAGTTGCTGGTCCTGACCGTACTGAGCGACGCCCTGCCGACGGACGACGAGGAGGAAGCGGCCCGAACGGTGGACTGCCTCACCGGCCTCGTGGCCGATGCCTTCCCCGACGGCTCAGCCTGCCCCACAGGCGCCACCGGCACCCCCTGACCACCACCCCCGACACCCCGGCATCCTCACCATCGCGGTCGCGGCCGTCTCCGACAGCACACCCGGCGCACACCCGGCCGCGTGCGCTACGCCCTCCCCCTGCGCCGCGGATCGACCCGCCGAGCGGCCCACAGAACAGTGCGCGACCCCATGACGAACGAGTCCCCCGAATCGAAGACGAGCCGCTTGGCACCGCCCGCCAGCGCCAAGAGGTCACGCACGGTGAACGCCTGTGCGCCAATCATCACTTGATCACCGCGCCGGACGGTGGCGGCATCGATCTCCACCGCGACCAGCACTCCGGTCGCCACCGGCGCATCACCCCCGTACCCGGGCAGCGGCCCGGACAGCCGACGGCTTGCCGAGTAGGTATCGAATCGCACGATGCACTTCTCCGTTCCGCGCCCGGGCCACGACCGGGCGTATCGATAGAACCCGCCCCCGGGAGCCTGTGACTCGTGGGAGAGCCGGTATCGAACCGTGCTCGCCGGGGGCGGGAGTCGAGATGCGGCACGCCATCGGCCCGGCGGGCCGACCATGCCGCGAAAGATGGCCTCAACAGGCGCGACCGCACGACGCCGAGCCGTCAAGGGAGGCAAGCGCGCAGGCGAACCAGACCACCTTCCCCACCCCGAGCCACGTGCGCGCGTACCCGAAATCGTCGGCCATCTCGCGCAGCAGCCACAGCCCGCGCCCGCACGTCCCATCCGACGCGGGCTCCCTGAGCACCGGCAACGACGGCGACGCATCGAACACCTGCACCACGACCAGGCCGCCGACCCGCGCGACCAACAGGTAGCAGTCCGCCCGACCGGAGTGCGCGAGCACGTTGGTCAGCAACTCGGACACGCCCAGCCTGGCCGTCTCGACGACGGAATCCGGCGCCCCCCACAACTGGAGGATGTCCACGACGGCTCTCCGTCGTTGAGCCAGATCGGAAGCCCGTACGTCGACGGCCCAGCCGTACATGTCGGGCCTGACGGCCTGCCTTTCCAAAATGGTCATCGGGGCCTCCGGAGAGAGTCAGCGCAGGGGGACGCTCGGGTCGCGATCACCACGCCCTATGGCGCAGGGTGAGCAACTGACTCCAGAATGGCATCAGAAACGCTACGGTGGGACCCGCGCCCCGGAATTCTGCAATCAACTTTCTGCGCACCATTCCGGCGGTGCACGGGCGTTGCTCGCTCCGAAGCGGCATCTGCCGTCGCGGCGCGAAACATTGCTCGCCCGTGCGGAACGTTGCTTGCCGACGCGGAACGTTGCTTGCGCACGCGCAACACGCCCCGCCACACTGAGACCGAGAGGACTGCGGATGATCACAGACATCGAGTCGGCCACACCGGCGCTCTGCCGGTTGCAACTGGGGAGCGAGCTACGCTCGTTGCGCCTCGCGGCCGGCCTCAAGGCCAGCCAGGTCGTCCGAAAGCTCCTCTGGAGCCCGTCCAAGCTGACCCGCCTGGAAACCGGAGAGAACTCCTCGGTCGAGCAGGCCGACGTGATGGCCCTGTGCGAGATCTACGGGGCAGGCGAGGAGACCCGCGCCCGCCTCACCGGCTACGCGGCGGTCACCAAGACCCGCCGCGACTGGTGGCAGTCACCCGAGTACCGCCCGGCGATAAGGCCGGTGTTCAAGGCGTTTCTCGGACTCGAAGCAACGGCGACCGCGCTGCACAACTACGAACCCGAGTTCGTGCCGGGCCTGCTCCAGACCGAGGACTACGTCCGCGTCATCCACGAGCGCGCCCACCAGGGGCTCAGCCCCGAGGAGGTGGACCGGCTGGTCGCGGTCCGGATGACGCGGCAGGAAGTGCTGCGACGCAAGGACTCGCCCTTGCGGCTCACCGCGATCATCAACGAGGCCGTCCTGCGCCGCCACGTGGGCGGCCCCAACCTCATGCGGGCACAGCTCACCCACATCGTCGAGGTCGCCGAGGAACTGCCGAACGTCCGAGTACAGGTCGTCCCGTTCAGCGCCGGAGCGCATGCCGGGATGAACGGCAGCTTTTTCGTTCTGCACTTCCCCGAAGGAGCGGCGCCCAAGTCCATCGTCTACCTGGAAAGCCTGGCCGACGCATGGGTCGGCCGCCGTGAACCGGACATCGCCCGGTTCACGGACGCATTCACCGACCTCCAAGCGCTCGCTCCCGGGCCACAGGAGTCCCTGCGTATGATCAAGACAGCGATCAAGGAGCTGTGACGACATGGTCATTCGAGGTCCCGGCGCCCTCGCCGGTGCCAACTGGCGCACATCCAGCTACAGCAACGACCAGGGCGGCGCGTGCGTCCAGGGCGCGTGCTTGACCGAGGAGTGGTTCACCTCACGCCACAGCAACGACCAAGGCGGCGACTGCGTGCAGGGCGCGCGCCTGACCGGACGCGCCATGGCCGTGCGGGACTCCAAGGCACCCGACGAAGCGACAGTCGTCTTCCCCGAACACGCATGGACCGGCTTCGTGACCTCTCTCAAAGCCAGCCCATCCAGCAGCAGCTCCAAATAGCGCGCAGCGTCGGCCTTCCCGAGCTCGATCGTCGAAGGCCGACATCGCGTCACCCCCTCCTCGCCCCCCCGGGGACGGCCGCCACCGGGCGCGCCCAGCTGCCGTGGCCGTCGAAATGGTTGTTGCGATCCTCGGCCGTCCCGGGGGACGGCCGCCACTGCGCAGCGTCGGCCTTCGGTAGTCGAGCTCGATCACCGTTGCGATCCTCGGCCGTCCCGGGGGACGGCCGCCACCTGCCGATGTGGCGCACCCGGTGGCCTGTCCCCGAGGTTGCGATCCTCGGCCATCCCGGGGGACGGCCGCCACCGGCGCCATCCGCAACATCGAGCACGGCGACATCAAGTTGCGATCCTCGGCCGTCCCGGGGGACGGCCGCCACCTGGAGTCCCAGACACCGCCGCACGGGTCGCAGAGCAGGTTGCGATCCTCGGCCGTCCCGGGGGACGGCTGCCACGCGGCCCACTTCCCTGACCAACCCCGGCGACACGGTGTTGCGATCCTCGGCCGTCCCGGGGGACGGCTGCCACGGCTGCCAGTTGGGGCAGTGGGTGATGCCGCCCGCGAGGTTGCGATCCTCGGCCGTCCCGGGGGACGGCTGCCACGCTTCAAGGCCGCGCGGATCTCCCGCGTCGCCGGATCGTTGCGATCCTCGGCCGTCCCGGGGGACGGCTGCCACCGGGAGCCGCAGTCCTCGCAGTCCCACCAGTAGGTGGTTGCGATCCTCGGCCGTCCCGGGGGACGGCTGCCACCTGCGAGCCGCGCGCATTGGGGCGCGGTTCACCCAGGAGTTGCGATCCTCGGCCGTCCCGGGGGACGGCTGCCACCCTCGCCCTCAACATCCGCGGCTGGTGGAAGGGCGGCGTTGCGATCCTCGGCCGTCCCGGGGGACGGCTGCCACCGGCCAGCATGGACTCCGCGTCCAACCCGAGCCCCTGGTTGCGATCCTCGGCCGTCCCGGGGGACGGCTGCCACGCTGACGCCTGAGCCTGCGCGATCTGCCTCTGCGCGGGTTGCGATCCTCGGCCGTCCCGGGGGACGGCTGCCACCCGGCGGCACCGCCGCCGGGGCGGGCGGCAGGGTCGGGGTTGCGATCCTCGGCCGTCCCGGGGGACGGCTGCCACGGCCTCTGACCAGGGCTTTTACCGTGCGATGCGAGATTCTTCGCTGCCCAGCGCGGGACGAAAGCGGATGACAAGGACATCCTCCTTCGGTGCGATCCGCGTGTCGTGTGTGCACTTGGGGTCCCGAACCTCGCTCCTGCTCCCTGGCCAGATGGCATCAGTCTGACAGTAACGGCGCCCGTGACTTTGCCGAAAACGGCCGCGCTACCGATGTGCATGCCTTACGGTCGTCGCGTCTGAGTCGAGTGGGGGCTGCGTGACTGGTGGGGTGCTTTATGCGCACAGCGCGAACGACGCGGGGGTGCGGCATGAATTGGCCGATCACCTGCGGGGTTCTGCCACGCTGGCGCGCATGTTCGGAAATGTGTTCGGCGCGGGAGATGTCGCGGCGTACCTGGCCCTCGTGCACGACGTAGGCAAAGGCTGGTGTTGCTGGCAGCACCGCCTCATCTCGGTCGAGAACGAACAAGCCCGAGGCAAGAAGCAGCGGGTCGGCGTTCCGCACAAGGAGGCGGGCGCTGGGTTGGCGGCGAAGTACATCGCACGGCCGTTCGCCGCCCTGGTTCTCGGTCATCATGGCGGGCTGCCGGACGACGGCCGCGTACGCGAAGTCGTACGGAGTCTGGCGGGTAGCGGGCCGGATGCCGTGGCCGCTCGGGAGGCGGTAGCGGCCGTTTCCGCTGTGGTGCCGGAAATCATTCCGCCGAAGCCGCTGCGACTGCCTGACTGGTTCGACCGGTTGCGCGGGCCGCACGGGGCTCTGCAACTGGACCTGCTGGAACGAATGCTGTTCAGCACCTTGGTCGACGCCGACTTCCTCGACACTGCGGCGCATTTCTCCAGCAGCGCCGTACGTGTGGCCCCGGATGCCGATATGGCCGCGTTGTACGAGCGGTTCGAACGACGCCGCGCCGATTACCTGGACGCCCGCCCCCCTTCCGCCGTGGATGAGGTACGAGCGGACATCTACCGGCAGGTGTTGGACGCCGCGACGCGGGCGCCGGGGATGTACGTCCTGCATGTGCCGACCGGTGGAGGCAAAACGCTGGCCTCGGCTGGATTCGCGCTACGACACGCCGCCGAGCATGCGTTGCAGCGAGTCATCGTCGCCGTTCCGTACGTCAGCATCACCGAGCAGAACGCCCAGGTGTACCGCAAAATGCTGGACCCGCGGGATGGGGAAGAAGGCGGGCCGGTGGTGCTGGAGCACCACAGTTCGGTCGATCTCGACGACGAAGCGGGATCGGCACAGTGGGCACGTCTCGGGGCGGAGAACTGGGACGCGCCCATGGTGGTGACGACCACCGTGCAGTTGTTCCAATCGATCTTCGCGCATCGTCCATCGGCCATGCGCAAACTGCACCGGCTGGCGGGGTCCGTCATCGTTTTGGACGAGGTGCAGGCGCTGCCGGACCGCCTGTTGGCGCCCATCCTGAGCGTGCTGCGCGGCCTGGTCGATCACTTCGGCGCGTCGGTCGTTCTCGCCTCGGCCACCCAACCGGAGTTCTGGGCGCTGCCCGAACTGCGCGGGTCCGCACGGCTGGAGATGGTCGAGGATGTGGCGCGGCTTTTCGAGCAGTTGCGGCGCGTGGAGTATTCCTGGCTGCTCGACGACGGCCTGACCTGGGAGGATGTGGCCGGAGCCATCGTGGCCGAGCCGGAGCAGCAGGTACTGACGGTTGTCAACACGACGGTGGACGCCGCGCGTCTGCACCGAGCCGTCGGGCGGGCGGTGGGTGCCGACGTGGACACGGGAGACGGCGGGGTGCGGGTGCTGCACCTGTCCACACGGATGACAGCCGAGCACAGGCGCGAGGTCATCGCCGACATCCGCTGTCGGCTGGCGCTCGGGCAGCCGACGTTCGTCATCTCCACCTCTCTCATCGAGGCCGGTGTCGACGTGGACTTTCCATGCGTCTACCGGGCCATGGCGCCTGCGGAGTCCCTTCAGCAGGCGGCCGGCCGCTGCAACCGGGACGGCAATCTGGACACGGGCCGGGTCGTGGTCTTCCGGCCGTCCGAGGGCGGTGTTCCCCAGGATGCCTCGTACCAGGTCGCCCTTGATGCGACCGTCCGCTTCTTCGGTCCTAACCTCCGAGATCCTGACGACCTGGCGGCGCTCCGTGGGTATTACGAGGAGCGCTACACGGCGCGGGGTTCGGACGGTCGCCCATTCGGGGCACTGATTCAGGAGGCCCGCAGGGCGCTGGACTTTCCCAAGGTCGCTGCCGAGTTCCAGATGATCGACAACGACCACACCACTCCCGTTGTCGTCATCCGTCCGACCAAGAGCGAGCAGGAACGCGACGCTATCGCACGCGACATTGCCACGTTGCGGTCTCCCTACCCGTGCGGGCCGGAGGTTCTGCGGCGCCTTCAGCCGCACACGGCCACGCTCCCCCGGCATGAGGCGCAGGAGGCCGTTCGTGCCGGCTTCGCGGTGCCCATCACCGGCGACCTGTTGGAGTGGCGCAGCCACTACGACGAGGCCCGTGGCCTTGACCGCGACGAGCCCGAGGACCACGGCGCGTTCCTCGTCTGAATCTGATGGCCCTCAAAGACGAAGCGCGGCTATGGCAGCATTGATCTACCCATGGGGAAATGGCGGCTTGCTACATCAAGCCGAGGATCGCAACCCTGTCGTCGTCGGCGGCAGAGACGGAGCGCCTCGTAGTCTGCCGCGTGCTGGAATAGACGCGGCAGGCCACGCATATCACCGGCAGGTGACGTTCACCGCCAGTGTGCGGACACGCCGCACAACGAGCACAACGACGAGGACAACGACCGAAGGCCAGTCGAGAAAGTCATGCCACACTTTGAGGTTCTCCCTTCACTGTGGTCGTGGGTCTATTGGACGGAGCTCTCGGAGTACTGTTCAAAGTCTCGCTCTTTTTCTCCTTCTCGTCGCCCAGTTGAGGCCCTCGGACGTTTGTGCGTCGGCCGCCGCACCGCTCACAGAGCCACAAGTACAACTTCTCGGTGCTCGATGACTTCGGCACACCAACCGCAACAACCTCCTTGGAGGACGACATGACTGCCCCGACCGCCGGGATGCGGCGGCACGGCCGTGGTGACGATGGCTGGAGGTACCCGGATCTCGTCGTGGAGACCTGGGGGGATCTCGCCTGCTTCACTCGGCCCGAGCTGAAGTCCGAGCGCGTGAGCTACCAGGTGATGACGCCCTCGGCCGCCAACGGTCTGTTGCAGGCGATCTTCTGGAAGCCTCAGTTCCAGTACGTCATTCGGCGGATCGAGGTGCTGCGGCCCGTCCGGTGGCACCTGATGCGGCGGAACGAGGTGCGCTCGATCGCGAGTGCGGCCGGGGTCAGGGCGATGCAGAAGGTGCCTGCCCAGCGGTACGACGTGGAGGAGGACAGGGATCAGCGCAGCACGATGGCGCTGGCCGATGTCCGCTATCGGATTCACGCCCAGGTGGAGGTATCGGCGGCGGCGCGCGCGGGCGGCGAGGGGCACCCGCCGGCGACGGAGGAGAAGTACCGGGAGCAGCTGCGGCGGCGTGTGGAGCGCGGGGCCTGCTTCTCGCAGCCGTACCTGGGGTGCCGGGAGTTCACCGCGTCGTTCGGGCCTGACAGCGGTCAGCCCGCGGACGCGGCGTTCACCGAGGAGTTGGGCGTGATGCTGCACTCGATCGAGTACACCCCGGCCGGTGAGCGCTACCGGTGGTTCCGGGCGTGGGTCGAGGGCGGGGTGCTCTGCGTGCCGCGCGAGCCGCTGCCGGAGAACGCTGTCGCCATGCCGCGGGGCGTGTGGCGCGCCGACGGCGCGGAGGGGTGAGCGGGCGTGCTGCTCCAGAAGCTGAAGGAGTTCGCGGAACGTGCCGCCGATCAGCTGCCGGCCGGGTATTACCGGGCGAGGACGATCCACTGGGTCCTGCGCATCGCGGAGGACGGCAGGAGCGCCGAGTTGCAGGGCGAGGGTCCGTTGCCGGCGAAGCGGCGGGATCAGGCGATGGTGGAGCAGGTTCCGTACGTGCAGCGTTCGGGCACGAAGGTGCCGCCGTATCTGCTGGTGGATTCGGCGGAGTTCGTGCTGGGCGTTGCGAAGTCGGCCGATGGCGGGGGCGAGGCGGCGGCGGAGAAGGCGAGGGCGGAGGCGGCGCGGCGTCACGCGGCGTGGCGTGAGCTCGCGCTCGCCTGGGCGGACGGCGACCGGGATGATCCGGCGGCTGTCGCGTTGCGCACGTATCTGACGGACCCGGCGTTGCGGCTGCCCGTTGATGACCGGGTCGATGCGAAGGATGTCGTGGCGTTGCGTGTGGGCACGCGGTGGCTGCATGCCATGCCGTCGGTGCAGAGCCATTGGGCGGGCGAGGTGCGGCGGCGCAAGGGTGACCGCACGGAGCGTTCGGGTCTGTGCCTGGTGTGCGGGGAGCACGCGGAGTTGCTGGCGACGATCCCCGAGCCGGTCAAGAAGGGTGCTGTGCCGACGGCCGGTGGCAGCAACGAGGGCCAGCTGGTGTCCGTCAACGCCGCCGCGCAGGGCCGGGAGGGCATCACGCAACTGGCCAACACGCCCATCTGCCATGCGTGCGGCGGTCGTTCCATGGCCGCGCTGAACCACCTGCTGGCCTCGGAGCGCCACAGCCGCCGGTTCCGTGAGGACGGCGTGCTTCTCTGGTGGACGCGCGAGGGCTCGTCCGACGACGTGCTGTCGGCGTTGCTGCACGATGAGATCGACGTGTCCGTGATCGCGCGGCTCGTCGACAGCATCAACGTCCGTCCTGCGCCGAGCGCCGCCGAGGGGATCGATACGGACGCGTTCCTCGGTCTCACGCTGGGGCTGAACAACGCCAGGATCGTGGTGCGGGACTGGATCGACGTGCCCGTGCGGGAGATCAGGGAGGCGTGGGCCCACTGGTTCGACCAGCACGGCGTGTTCGACGGCTGGAACCGCACGATGCGGTGGACGCCGCTCTGGCTCATGGCCCTGTCCTGCGGGCGCTGGACCGGCGACCGTTACGCCAAGGACAGCGCGCCTCGCGGTCTCGAACACGAGCTGCTGCGCGCCGCGCTCCGCCGCGCTCCCCTGCCCGGCCGGGTGCTGCCCCGCCTCCTGCAACGCATTCAGGCCGACCAGCGCATCGACACCCCGCGTGTCTCGCTGCTGCGCCTGATCCTCAACCGCCCCTACGACAGCGAGGGAACCGCCGTGGCCGCTGCCCCGGAGAAGCTCGACGAGACCAGTACCAATCCCGCCTACACGGCCGGCCGCATGTTCTTCGTGCTTGAGGAGGTCCAGGGCAAGGCGCTGGACAATCTGAACACCTCACTGCGGGACAAGCACTTCCGTACCGCGATGATCGCGCCGCTCACCACGATGACGCAGTTGGTGGCCAACGCCAACGCCCACTTCAAGCGGCTCAAGCGCGACAAGCCCGGTACCGGGTGGGCGTTGTACAACCAGCTGACCGCGTTGCACGCCGGTCTGCGCGAGCCCTTTCCGCAGCACCTCGACCCGCTGGGGCAGGCGTGGTTCGTCCTCGGCTACTACCACGAGCGCCAGGCCGCACTGGAAGCCGCGGCGGCGCGGCAGGAGGCCAAGGCGAAGGCAAACGCCGAGGCCGAGGCCGACGCCGAGGCCGCCTCGAACGGCCCGGCCGAGCCCGCGTCCTGACCAGCCCCCCGTACCGACCTCTCCGTCACGTTTTCCCGAAGGACTCGCGAGATGAGCAACGACGCCCACCTGGACCCGGCCCGCAAGCACGACTTCGTGTTCCTCATCGAGGCGGTCGACTCCAATCCGAACGGCGACCCCGACAACGGCGGTATTCCGCGCACCGATCCGATCACCGGCCAGGGGCTGATCACCGATGTGGCCATCAAGCGGAAGATCCGCAACACGGTGGCCATGATCAACGAGCACGAGAACGTCCCCGGCAACCACATCTACGTCGAGGCCGGGGTCGCGCTGAACGCGCAGCACGAGCGCGCCTTCACCGAGGGGAAGGCCACCGACAAGAAGTCGGCGCAGGAGTGGATGTGCCGGAACTTCTTCGATGTCCGCATGTTCGGTGCCGTGATGACCACGGGCAAGAAAGATCGGTGGGCGGGGCGGGTGCAGGGCCCGGTGCAGATCGGGTTCGCCCGGTCCGTCGACCCCGTCACCCCGTTCGACATCGGCATCACCCGTGTCACGCCGACGCGTGAGGAGGATGTCGAGGCGTGGAACAACCCGTCTCCGGACGGGAAGACCAAGGGCAAGGAGACCGAGATGGGCTCCAAGCACATCGTGCCCTACGGCCTCTACAAGGGCACAGGTCACTTCAGTGCCCCGCTGGCCGGGAGGACGGGCGTCACGAAGGATGATCTGGCGCTGTTCTGGCGGGCGTTCATCCTCATGTTCGAGCATGACAGGGCTGCGGCGAGGGCCGGGCTCGCGCTGCGCGGTCTGCACGTGTTCACCCACGCGGACCCGTTCGGCCGCGCGCCCGCGCACGAGCTGGCCGATCTGATCACCGTCACCCGCCGGGGGGATGTCACCGCGCGCAGTCTCGACGACTACGAGCTCGGTACGGAGCCCGCGAAGCTGCCCGACGGCGTCGAGTTGACCACGCTTCTCCCCCAGGTGCGGTAGCGGTGGCCACGGAGTCACCGGGGCGGGGCGGGGAGGGGCCGCTGCCGCAGGTGCCCCTCTCCGCGCTTGAGCACTACGCCTACTGTCCTCGCCAGAGCGGCCTGATCCTGCTTGAGGACGCCTTCGAGGACGATGCGGCGACCGTTCGGGGCACGCTGCTGCACCAGCGTGTCGACACGCCGGGCAGCCGGGGGCGCGGCGCGGTGCGCACGCTGCACGCGCTGCCCGTGTTCAACGACGCGCTGGGCCTTGTGGGTGTCTGCGACGCGGTCGAGCTGCACGCGGACGGCCGGGTGCTGCCCGTTGAGCACAAGTCGGGCCGCTATCTGCCGGACGGCCCTGCCGATGTGCAGGCGGCCGGGCAGGCCATGTGCCTGGAGGCGATGTTCGGGAGGGCCGTCGAGGAGGCCGCCGTCTATTCCGCGGCCGACCGGCGCCGCCACATCGTCGTGGTCGATCAGGTGCTGCGCGACCGCGTCACCGGTCTGACGGCCGAGGTCCGGCGCATGCTCACCGCCAGTGCCCTTCCCGCTCCGGTCGCGGACAAGCGCTGCCGCCGCTGCTCGATGGCCGATTCGTGCATGCCTCGGGTGCTCGCCGATGACCGCCGTTTCCGCCAGGCCCTGAGCGACCTGTTCCACCCCGAACCGCTGCCGGAGCATTCGTGACCACTGAACTCCTCAACACCCTTTACGTGCAGACGCAGGGCACCGAACTCCGTCTGGAGGAGGACTCGCTGCGTATCCGCGTGCCCGAGCAGGAGGGGCGCCGCATCGTGCCGCTGCGCCGCCTCGATGCGATCGTCGTCTACGGGCACGTCACCCTGTCCAGCGAACTCATCGCCCGCTGCGCGCGGGATGCCCGTTCCATCACGTGGATGAGCCGCGGCGGCCGGTTCGAGGGGCGTCTCGACGGGGCGGTCCGGGGGAACGTGCTGCTCCGGCACGCGCAGCATCAGGCGCACGACGACGCGGCCGTCCGGATCGCGATCGCGCGCAACGTCGTGGCCGCGAAGGTCCGCAACAGCCGCTGGGTCATTCTGCGCGCCGCACGGGACGCCAAGGGGGCGGCGCAGGGCGCCATGCGCGCGACCGCCGGTGAACTCGCGGACGCCCTCCCGGAGATCGCCGTCGCGCCCGACACCGACACGCTCATGGGGTACGAGGGCGACGCGGCCCGGCGGCACTTCGCGGCCGTGCGCCACGCGCTGCGTCCGGCGGAGGGCATCCCGCCGTTCGAACGCCGCATCCGCCGGCCGCCCACGGACCCGGTCAACGCGACGCTGTCGTTCGTCTACGGGCTCCTGCGCGGGCTCGTCCACGGCGCGGCCGAGCAGATCGGGCTCGACCCTTACGTCGGCTACCTGCACGGCATCCGTCCAGCCAAGCCCGCGCTCGTTCTCGACCTGATGGAGGAGTTCCGCGCGCCGCTCGCGGACCGCCTCGTGCTCACGCTGCTGAACCGGCGCCAGTTGCGGCCCGAGCACTTCGAGCACCTGCCGGGCGGCGCCGTGCGGCTCACCGAGGACGGCCGCACGGTGGTGATCCAGGCGTGGCAGGAGTGGCGGCAGCGACCGTGGCCCCACACGCTCGCCGGCCGTGACGTGCCCGCGGGGCTGCTGCCGGTGATGCAGGCCCGGCTCCTGGCCCGCCATCTCCGCGGTGACCTGCCCGCCTACCTCCCCTGGATCGCGAGCTGATGGACCTTCTCCTCACCTACGACGTGGACACCACGAGCCCCGAGGGCGCCAGGCGGCTACGCCGGGTCGCGAAGCTGTGCGAGGGGTACGGGCTGCGCGTGCAGCAGTCCGTGTTCGAGATCGTGGCGGACGAGGCGGACCTCCTGCGCCTGCTCGCGGCCATCGACGACATCATCAACGCCGACCGGGACAGCGTCCGCGTCTACCGGCTGCCCCACCACGGGCTGAGTGACGTGCACACCCGCGGCACCGCCCGGCCGCAGCCGCACCGGGGGGACTTGGTCGTCTGAACCTCCCTCAGGGGGAGGCATGTTGGTTCGCCACGGGGTCGGCGGCCGTGGTCCCGGCCTTGCGGCGGTGCAGGGCGTTGATGTCGGCGAGCCAGCGTTCGTGGTCGGCGAGCCGGGCCCGGGCGTGGTCGGCGACCTCGGGGTGGGGCAGGATCAGGAACCGGTCCTCGGCCATCCCCGCGAAGAGGCTGTCGGCGACCTGTTCGGGGCCGATGGCCGTCGAGGTGAGCGGTACGGCGGTGGCGTTGTCGAGCGCCTGGTGCAGGGGGGTCAGCACGCCACGCGGGCAGATGGCGTGCACCCGTATCCCGTGGTGGCGGTAGGTCACGGCAAGCCATTCGGCGAACGCGAGCGCGGCGTGCTTGGAGACCGCGTACGGTGCGGCGCCGACCATGGTGAGGAGTCCCGCCGCGGAGACGGTGGAGACGAAGCGTCCCCGGCCGCGGGCCAGCCAGCCGGGCAGTAGTTGCCTGGCCGCCCTGATGTGGGCGAGGACGTTGTGGTCCCAGGCCGCCTGCCACTGTTCGTCGGCCAGCTCGGGTCCCCCGTCGTGGACGACGCCCGCGTTGGCGCAGTAGACGTCGATGTCGCCGCCGAGCGCGTGCCGCGCCTCGTCGAGGGAGAGGGTGGCGGCGTCGCCCGGGATGGGGACGCCGCCGATGCGCGCCGCGACCTCGGCCGCGCGTTCCGGGTGCCGGTCGTTGACACCGACGCGCGCTCCCTCGGCGGCGAACCGCTGCGCCAGCGCCGCGCCGATGCCGCGGCCGGCGCCGGTGACGACGACCCGCTGCCCGTTCACGTCGGTCATGCGGGCGTTCCCGGGGCCGGCCCTGACGTCCCGCCGTCGAGCACGCCGACGAACAGGCCGGGGCCCACGTGTTCGTACGGCATGAAGTCGACGCTGAACCCTGCCTGGCGGAAGGCGGCTTGATACTCGTCGTGGGTGAAGAGGGTCATGACGTGGGTGTCCGTGAAGTGCGCGATGCCGGCCTTCGGGTCGGCGACCGTGTAGTGGACTTCCATGCGGCTGCTGCCGCCTTCGCGGACGGTGCGGGAGACGCGCGAGATGGTGCGGCCGTCCTCGTGCACCGTGGCCCCGCTGACGTGCCCGTCCAGGAAGTTCGCCGGGGACCACCAGGGCTCGATGACGACGACGCCGCCGGGCGTGGTGTGCCGGGCGAAGGTGGCGAGTGTGGCGGTGAGCGCCTGCTGGTCGGGCAGGTAGCCGACGGAGCTGAACAGGCATGTCACCGCGTCGAACTGCCGCGGCAGCCGGAAGTCGCGCATGTCGCCCTGGTGGAGCGGGATGCCGGGCACGCGCCGGGCGGCGGTCTCCACCATCTCCGCGGAGCGGTCGAGGCCGGTCACGTCGTCGAAGTGGTCCACCAGGTGGACGAGGTGGGAGCCGGTGCCGCAGGCCACGTCGAGCAGGCTGCGCGCGTCCGGCTTCAGCCGCCGGATGTGTTCCGTGACGAGCCGGGCCTCCGCGGCGTAATCCTTGCCCCGGCCCTTGTAGACGGCGTCGTAGACGTCCGCACGCCGGTAAATCTCCTCGATCTGGACGCTGCCCATGAGTTCTCCGCTCCGGGAATGCGCGACAACGCGGTTCGTGGGGATGGGGGGAAATCGGGGGTGAGGGGGGTGGCGGTCCTGGCATGCCCGACGGCGCCCGCGCGCGAGGGGGCGGCGCCGGTTCGGCGAAGAATCGACTCGGCCACAATCGACGTTGTAACTATTGCCGTACCTGTTGTACTTTACCCACGGGGTGGTAGTCAACAGATCCTCGCTGGTGACGATCACTCAAAAGTCCCCTCAGTTCTAGGAGTTGCTCACTTATGACCCGTATAGCCGTGATCGTGGGGAGCACCCGCCCCCGGCGCCGCACCGCGATCACCGCGGACTGGACGCTGGAGGTCGCGCAGCGGCACCCGGAGGTGAAGTCGGGAAGGGCTTCTGTCGAACTGCTCGACCTCGTCGACTTCGAATTGCCGGTGCTCGACGAACCGGTCTCGCCGGCCTTCGGGCACTACGAGTACGAGCACAGCAAGCGCTGGGCGCAGGCGGTCGCCTCCTACGACGCGTACATCTTCGTCACGCCCGAGTACAACCACTCGTTCCCCGGCGCGCTGAAGAACGCGATCGACTTCCTCTACCAGGAGTGGGCCCACAAGGCGGCGGGCTTCGTCAGCCACGGCGTGACCGGCGGTACCCGTGCGGTGGAGCATCTGCGGACCGTCATGTCCGAGCTGAAGGTCGCGACGGTCAGCTCGCAGGTCGCGCTGAACGCCTTCACCGACTTCGAGATCACCGATCCGACGCTGCCCGGCACCATCACCCCGGGCCCGTACCAGGAGCAGTCGCTCAACGACCTGCTGGACGACCTGATCCCGTGGGCGGAGGCGCTCAAGCAGGTCCGCCTCGCCAAGGAGGCCGCGAGCTGACGTCCGGGCTCCTCCGCCCCCCGCCGTCCCCCCGTGACGCACCACGCCGACCCCTGGGAGGTCCGTGTGACAGCACCGTCCGACCCCGTCGACTTCACTCCCACCGTCGAGCAGTTCGAAGCCCTGTACAGTGGCGACTCGCCGCTCGGCACGGCGACGGGCGACCCGAGGCCGCCGTGGGACATCAGCGGCCCGCAGCCGGTCCTCGTCGAGCTGGCGGACGCCGGCCGGATCACCGGCTCGGTGCTCGACGCCGGTTGCGGCACCGCTGACAACAGCCTCTTCCTCGCCGGGAGGGGGTACGAGGTCACCGGGTTCGACGCCTCCGCCACCGCCGTGGAGCGGGCCAGGGAACGCGCCGCCGCCCTCGGCCTCGCGGTGGAGTTCACGGTCGCCGATGCGACGCGGCTGACCGGCTTCGACCGCCGGTTCGACACCGTGGTCGACAGTGCGCTGTACCACTGCCTCGCGGACGACCAGCGGCAGCGATACATCGACTCGCTGCACCGGGTCTGCCGGCCGGGTGCGCGGCTGCACCTGATCTGCTTCTCCGACGCGGTGCGGAACCCGGGCAGCGCGGTGCACTACATCGGCGAGGCGGAGTTGCGGCGGGTGCTCGCCGGCGGCTGGCACATCACGGAACTGCGCGAGGTCACCTACCAGACGGCCCTCACCCGCGAACACGTGGCCCGGGGGGCTGCCGCCCTCGGCTACCGGGAGGCGGACGACTGGCTCGGCGACTTCGTGGGGACCGACGACCAGGGGCGGCTGCTCGCCCCGGCGTGGCTGGCCTCGGCCGAACGGCGCTGACGGCGGGATCCCGCCGGGCGCCGGGCCGCGCCGCTCCGCGCGGCGCGGCCCGGCAGCGCACGCCCGGGGCGGGGGCGGCGTCGCCGACCCCCCGGAGCCCCGGCTCCGGGGGGTCGTCCTCGTCATGACGCGTGCGCTCCCAACGCCTGTCTGCCGTGCGGGACTTCCCAGTCCGGCTCCACCCCGTCGATCTCGATCCGCTCGATCCCCTCGCCCCAGCGGGCGTCGGGGGGCTCGTCGACCGCCAGGGAGTAGATGCCGAACTCGGTGGTGTCCCGGAAGGCGGGGACGCCGTAGAGGTCGCGCGCGTAGCCCCACAGGTTCGGGAACGCCGGCAGGCCGCCGCGCGCCACGCGGGCGATCCGGTTGTAGGCGAGGTCGAAGCGGGCGAGCGTCGGCCACAGCCGGACGTCCGACTCCGTGATGCTGTCGCCGAACAGGTAGCGCCGGTCGGCCAGTCGCTCGTCGAGCCGGTGCAGCGCGCCGGCCACCGCGGCCCGCAGCTCGTCGTACTCGCGCTGGGTCACCGCGCCGCCCACGCGGTACACGCCGTCGTTGACGTTGTCGTAGATGAACGCGTTCAGCTCGTCGATCTCGGGGCGCAGCGCCACGGGGTAGAGGTCGACCGACGGGGTGGCCCACGCGCCGAACTGCGTGGCCAGGTCGAGGGTGATGAGGGCGAAGTCGTTGCTGACGATCCGCCCGGTCTCGCGGTCCCACAGCACGGGGGTGGAGATGTGCCCGGCGAACCCGGGTTCCGTCGCCTCGTACGCTTCCAGCAGCAGGGTGAAGCCGTTCACGGGGTCGTGGCCGCGCTTCTCGCGGAACGCCCAGCCCCGCGCGTCGCGTTCGTCGTCCACGTAGGACAGCGAGATGACGTCTTCGAGTCCCATGAGCGCCCGCACGATGGCGGTGCGCTGCGCCCAGCCGCAGCCACGGGCGATGTAGAGGTGGTAGCGGCCCGGTTCCGCGCGGTACCCGCTGGAGCCGTCGGCCGTGAGGCGGTTCCTGAAGGTGTAGGCGGGACGCTGCCAGCCCGATGCCCCGGACGGGAGTCGTCCGGGGCCGTAAGGGCCGTAACGCTCGTAGTCGACGGGTGTCGCGTAGAGCGTCGTGCCCCGGGCGGACATGGTACCGGTGGAGTCCTGGCCTGCGGGCTCGTGTCTGGTCATGAGTCCTTCCGTGTGTCGTGAGACCTGGCCGGTGACCCGGTGGTCCCCAAGGCGGCGCGGCGTGGGCCGACAGGTCGGTGGTTCAGGTGCCGCGGCCCTCCGCGGCGGTGGTGAGCGAGGGGTCGGCCGTTGTGGGCAGGCGCGGGATGGCGGCCAGGAGCGCGCGGGTGTAGTCGGCCCGCGGCTGGTCGAAGACCTGCGCTGTTGTCCCGCTCTCGACCACACGTCCGCCGTTGAGCACCATCACCCTGTCGCTCACCTCACGGATCACTCCGAGGTCGTGGGAGATGAAGAGCATCGACACGCCGCTTTCGGCCCGCAGCCTGGCGAGGAGGTCGAGGATGCCGGCCTGCACGGTGACATCGAGCGCGGAGACCGGCTCGTCGCACACGATGACGCGCGGCTTTGTGGCCAACGCGCGGGCGATGGCGACGCGTTGCCGCTGCCCGCCGGAGAGGCGCAGGGGGCGGCGCGGCAGCAGGTCGGGGTCGAGGCCGACGCGTACCAGGAGGTCGGCCGCGCGTGCCGGGCACGCGGCGCGCGGCACGCCTCCGGCGCGCAGCGCCTCCTTGAGCACCTGCCACACGCTGAAGCGCGGGTCGAATGAGCTGAGCGGGTCCTGGTACACCATCTGCGCCGCGGTCCTGGCCGTGCGGCGCTCCCGCCCGCTCATCGCGGTCCACGCCCGGCCGGAGACACGGATGTCCCCGGCGTCCGGCGTGAGCTGGCCGAGGGCCAGCCGGGCGAGGGTCGTCTTCCCCGAGCCCGACTCCCCCACGAGGCCCAGGATCTCTCCTTCGCGCAGGGTGAAGGACACGTCGTCCACCGCGCGTCGTGCGCCGTACGTCTTGACCAGGCCGCGGGCCTCGATCACCGCGGGGGGTGGCGTCGGGCGTTCTCCCGTGCCGTCGACCGGCCGGTCGCGGTGGGGCGCGACGGGCGCGCGCGGCGGGGTGGCCCGGGTGCCGGGCACCGCCGCGAGCAGTTCGCGGGTGTAGGGGTGCGTGGGTGCCGTCAGTATCCGCGCGGCCTCGCCGGTCTCGACCGCCACCCCGTGCCGCATGACCATGATGCGGTCGGCGAGTTGCCCGACCACCGCGAGGTCATGGCTGATCAGCAGCACTCCGGTGCCCGCCTGCTTCCGTTCCGCGAGCAGCCGCAGGATCTGGGCCTGCACCGTGACGTCCAGCGCGGTCGTGGGCTCGTCCGCGATGAGCAGGGGCGGTTCGCAGCCGATGGCCGAGGCGATGAGGGCGCGCTGCCGCAGCCCGCCCGACAGCTGGTGGGGGTACTGGGCGGCACGCTGCTCGGGCTCCGGTACGCCGACGAGGCGCAGGAGTTCGACGACCCGCTCGTGTTCCCGGCCGCGGGGTACGGCCCGGTGCAGGCGGAGGGCTTCCGCTATTTCCTGGCCGACCGGGCGCAGCGGGTCGAGGGACACCAGGGCGTCCTGGAGAACGAGGCCGACGCGCGCGCCGCGGATCGCCCGCCACTGGCGGTCGCCGAAGGCGCGGGCGTCCTCGCCCTCGATGCGCAGGGACGTGGCGGTGACCGTGGCGCCGGGGCCGGGGAGTCCGATGAGGCTGCGCGCGGTCACGCTCTTGCCCGAGCCGGACTCGCCGACGACGGCCAGGCACTCCCCGGGGCCGACGGACAGCGACACGCCGCTGACCACGGTGGTGTCTCCGAACGCCACGGTGAGGTCCGCGACGTCCACCAGGGGTTCGGGGCGGGCGCCGGTCATGGGCGGTGACCTCCTCGGTCGTCGTGCGCGGGGCCGGGGCTCGGGGCGGCCGGCAGGTCCGCCCGGCGCGCGGCGCGCGGCCGGGGGGCGGCGCTCGCCTCGGAACGCCGCTGGAGCCGGCGGCCGACGACGGTGATCGACAGCACGGTCAGGCTGATCGCGGCGCCGGGGAAAATCGCGATCCACCAGGCCAGCGAGAAGTAGTCGCGCCCGTCGCTGAGCATCGCGCCCCACTCCGGGTCGGGCGGCTGCGGGCCGAAGCCGAGGAAGCTGAGGGAGGAGGCCGCCACCAGCGCGGCCCCGACCCCGATGGTCGCCAGCACCACGAGCGGCGCGAAGGCGTTGGGGAGGATGTGCCGGATGATGATGCGCGGGCGGCCGAGTCCGAGCGAGGTGGCGGCCTCCACGTACTCGGAACGCTTGATCACCATCGCCTGCACGCGGATGAGCCGGGCGTAGATCGGGATGCTGAAGACGGCGATGGCCAGGAGCGTTCCCCCGGTTCCCGGGCCGGTGATGCTCAGCACCAGCAGCGCGAGCAGCATGCCGGGCAGCGAGAGCACGACATCGACCAGGCGCATGACGATCTCGTCCAGAACGCGCCCGCCGAGTGCGGCGAGCAGCCCGAGCACGGTGCCGCCCACCACCGCGAGCGCGGTGGCGCCCAGGCCCGCGAGCAGCGAGGGCCTGGCGCCGTGGATGATGCGGCTGAGGACGTCGCGCCCGTTGGCGTCGGTGCCGAGCAGGTGCTCGGAGCTGGGTGCCTGCAAGGCGCGCAGCACGTCCGTCTCCGTGGGGGACGCCGGTGCCAGCAGACCGGGGGCGATTCCCGCCAGGGTGATCAGCCCGAGGAAGAGGCAGGCGGCCCACAGGCCCGGGGTGAACCGGACGCGCCGGGGGCCCGCCGTCCGCGCCGGTGCGGCGCCGGGGCTCATGACGCGCCTCGCAGGCGCGGGTCGATGATGGGGTACAGCAGGTCGAGCAGCACGTTGATCCCGATGTAGACGGCCGCGGTGAGCAGGACGACGCCCGTCACGATCGGCATGTCCTTGGAGGCGACCGCGTTGAGGACGAGCCGGCCGACACCGTCGCGGTTGAAGACCTGTTCGATCACCACCAGGCTGCTGATCAGCGCGCCGAACATCCACCCGGCCAGCGTGACGACCGGGAGGAGCGCGTGCCGCAGCGCGTGGCGCAGCCTCACGGCCAGTTCCGACATTCCGCGCGACCTGGCCGTGAGGACGAACGGCTGATCGAGCGCCAGTTCAAGGCCCTCGCGCAGCACCTGGGAGAGGAGGGCGGTCATCGAGACCGCCACGGCGACGGCGGGGAGCACCAGGCCGGTGAGTCCGTCCCCGCCGAAGGCGGGGAACCACCCCAGCTCGAAGGAGAAGACGGTCAGCAGCAGGATGCCGACCCAGAAGGCCGGCACCGAGACTCCGAGCAGTTCGACGCCGGAGGACAGGGAGCGCAGCCAGCGGGCCCTGCGGGCCGTCAGCACCGCCAGGGACAGGGCGACCAGCAGCGCGAGTGCCATGGAGGCGACCGCGAGGGACAGCGAGGCGCCCAGCCGGGAACCGATGGCGGAGGCGACCGACTCGTGGAGCTGGTAGGAGTGGCCGAGGTCGCCTCGCAGCAGCCGGCCCAGGTAGGAGCCGTACTGTTCGATCAGGGAGCGGTCGAGGCCGTAGGCCGCGACGATCTCGGCCCGGACCTCGGGGCTGACACTCTCCATGCCGACGAGGGAGTCCTCCACGCTGCCGGGTGTCAGGTGGAGCAGCCCGAAGGACACGGTGACGGCGCTCCACAGCAGCAGCACGGAGGTGGTGAGCCGCAGCAGCACCGCGCGCGCCCACCCGCCGCGTGCGCGCCCGGCCGCCGGTCGGCCGCCCGCCGGGGCGCCGGGGATGTCGCCGACGGGTGGGATGGTGGGAGTGGTCACCGGGCCACCCACGCCTCGTGGAAGAGCGGGTAGCCCTGCGGGTCCCAGCGCACGTCCCGCACGTGCTCGTGTCCGGCGACGACGTTCGTGCTGACGTGCACGGGGAACACGGCGGCCTCTTCCGTGAGCCAGCGCTGGACCGAGCCGTACAGTTCGGCGCGGGCCTGCGGGTCGGTGGTCGCCAGGGCCTGGTCGAGCCACTCGTCGACCTGCGGGTCCGACAGCCGGGCCGCGTTGTGCGAGAAGCGGTCCGGGGTGGGGATGCTGGATGTCGCGAAGAGGTTGCGCAGCGCGTCGGGGTCGTTGCGGGCCCAGCTGACGTCCATCAGGTCGTACTCGCCCCGGTTGTACTTCTCCACCAGTTCGCCCTGGGAGCCGGTGTCGAAGACGACCTCGAAGCCGATTTTGGCGGCCTCCGCCTGCACCTGCTCGGCCAGCACGTCGCCGAGCTCTCCGGCTCCGGAGGACACGAACGGCCAGACGGCGGTGAGGCGTTGACCGTCCTTGACCCGGTAGCCCTCTGCGTCCGTCTCGTCCCATCCGGCCTCGTCCAGGAGCGCGGCAGCGCCGTCGGGGTCGTGGCCCCACGCCTCTTCGATGCCCGGGTCGTAGCCGGGGGTGGTCGGCGACAGCGGCCCCCAGGCGGGCGCGAAGGCCCCGAAGAAGAGCTGTTCGACCAGTGACCTGAAGTCGATGCCGTCGCGGAACGCCTGCCGGACGCGCCGGTCGGTGAACACGCCCCGCTCGGTGTTGGGGAAGTAGGCGTAGGGGCCGCCGGGGGCCTGGAGTTCCGACAGCCACAGCCCGTCGATGCCCTCGGCCTGGCGCAGACTGCTCGGCGGGAGGTTGCCGATGGCGTCGACCTGTCCGCTGGTCAGTGCGCCGAATCGCACGGAGTCCTCCGCCATGACGCGGAACTCCAGTCGCTCCAGGTACGCCGCGCCGTCTCGCTCGGCGGTCGCCGGCTGCCAGGCGTAGTTCTCGTTGCGCTGGTAGGTGATGCCGGTGCTCGGGGAGAACTCCTCGACGGCGTAGGGCCCGGAGCCGACGATCTCGCGGGCGATCTCCTCGGGGCTCCGCTGGAGCGACTGCGGTGACTGGATACCGAAGTACGCCGTCGACAGGGCCGCGAGCAGCGGCGCGTGCGGCTCGGACAGTTCGATGTCGAAGGTGTGGGTCCCGGTGACGGTCGTGGCCGCGTAGGGCTCGACGAAGCTGGCGGCCATCGCGGACATGGTCTCCGGCGCGACGATGCGGTCCAGGTTGGTCCGCACGGCCTCGGCGTCCAGCGGGGTGCCGTCGCTGAACGTCACATCCTCGCGGAGGGTGAAACTGTAGACGGTTCCGTCCTCGGATATGTCCCAGGATGTGGCGAGCCACGGGTGGAACTCGCCCTCCTCGTCCATGGCCACGAGCGAGTCGAGGACCGGCCTGGCGTAGAGCCCTGCGGCGTCCTGCGGACTGACGTGCGGATCGAGGGTCTGGGGCGCGGAGTTGACCCCGTAGACCAGCGTTCCGCCGGTGACCGGCTCTCCGTTGCCCGCCGCCTCGCTCGCCGAGCCGTCGCCTCCACAGGCACTCAGAACGAGAAGTGATACGGCGACGAGCAGGGGGACGCCGCGGCTGCGGTGAAGTGTCATGTGGTGCCTCCCTGGGCCAGGGCTTGGGTACGCCTCGGGGCGGTGTACGCGGCGGACGGCGGCGACGCTGCCGCCCGCCGCGGCACGTGCCCCTCGGGCCGGCTGCTGTCGCGGTCAGAGCACCGGGGCGGGACGCGGCACCGGTCGGACCCGGCCTCCTTCTCGCTCCGGAAGACGCTTGCGCACAGCCTTTCCCGCCGACCGGCGTTGATCAAGAAACGCGATTGCAGATCTCTGTCCGGTGTATGTCAGGTTTTGGTCAAGTGCCCTTGTCGGTCGGGCCGGTGGGCTTCAGCCGGAGGTCGCGGCGGCTGCCTGTCGCGGCGGTTCACCGGCGCGCCAGACGAGGTCGAAGAAGAAGCCGGACAGGCGCCAGCCGGCGGGGGTGCGCACCACATCGGCGCGGTAGTGGCCGCCGATCTGGAAGTGGCTGTCGGGTTCGTCGCCCCGGCGCAGGTGCACCGCGAGCACGATGCCCCGCACGCGGGCGCGGTCGTTGTCGATGTCGATGTCGTTCGTGCCACCGATGTGGTGCGTGCGTTCGAAGGTGGTGCGGGCCATGTCCTGGAACGCGGCGAGCCCGGCGAAACCCTCGTATTCGCCGAACGGAAAGGTCAGGCGGGCGTCCTCGGTGAAGACGGAACCGAACCAGTCGTCGTGGTCCCGGCCGTGGTCGAGGTACCCGACGTAGCGGTCGCACAGCGCCGCCACGTCCGCCCGGTCGCGCAGGGCGGCCACCTCGGCGCGCAGGGCGGTCACCTGGGAGAGGAGGGAGTCGTCGGCGGGTCCGGCGCCCGGAAGGGCGCCGGAGGCGGGGCTTGGTGAGGTCGGCATGATGCGCTCCTGGGAATCGGGGGACGGGGAATGCGGGGCGGTTCGGCGCTCAGCCCACGAGCGCGCCGCCGGAGGCGTCGATGGCCGATCCGGTGACCCAGCGGCCCTGTTCCGAGGCGAGGAATGCCACGACGTCGGCGACGTCCTCCGGCTCGCCGGCCCGCCGCAGCGGTGACATCGCGGTGATCTGGGCGGCCAGGTCCGGGTCGTTCCAGAACGGCTGCCCGGTGCGGGTCGCGCCGGGCAGCACGGTGTTGATCGTGATGCCGCGTGCCCCGAGCACGGGGGCCAGATGCTGCGTCAGCTGCTCCAGCGCGCCCTTGGTCATGGCGTAGACGACCGAGGCCGGATCGCGCAGCCGCGTGAGCCCGGAGGAGATGTTGATGACCCTGCCACCGTCGCGCAACGTCGTCAGCGCGTGGACGGTGGCCAGGAACGGTGCCCTCGCGTTCACCGCGATCAGCCGGTCGAAGTCCTCTGCGGTGGCGTCCTGGGGCGCCCCCGCCACTTTCACCCCGGCGTTGTTGACGAGGATGTCGACCCCCGGATCGCCGGTCCGCTCGCGCAGCCCTTCCGCCACGTCCGTGAAGAGGGACGCCACACCCTGCGGCTCGCCGAGCTCGGCACGCACGGTGAACGCGTTCCCTCCCTCCTTCTCAATCAGCTCGACGGTCCGGCGGGCGCCCTCCGCGTCGCGCACGTAGTGCACGGCGACCAGCGCGCCGCCCCGTGCGAGGCGCAGCGCGATGGCGTGCCCGAGGCCGCGGCTGGCGCCCGTGACCAGCGCCGCCTTGTCCTGGAAAGCGTTCATTCCGTTCTCCTTCGGGGTGTTCGTACCTGTCGGCCGGCCGCTCGTGGCCGCCGTCGCGTCAGGGCGGGGCGAGCGGGACAGCTCCGCTGCGCAGACAGGCCAGCAGCGTCCGCGCCTGGACGTTCACGTGCATCCCCCGTGCGGCCAGCATGGACAGCTGGGCCGGGGTGATCCACCGGAAGTCGTCGGGCGGGCGCCGTCGCCGCTGCGACTCGTCCGCGGCCACGAAGAGGTAGTGACTCTCGGCGTTGAGGAAACGGCCGCCTTCCTCGGAGTGCACGGCGCGATAGTGGACGCGCCGCCGGGGCGCCTCGCGCACGGCGGCCAGGAACGGCGGCCGGTCGCCCGGCGGCAGCCGTTCCCAGTTGCGCGGGGTCGCCTGCACGGTGGGGCCCAGCTCCACCACGTCGCGGAACCCCGCCTCGACACGGGCCTGGACCAGCAGGTGCGGCACGCCCTCGACGTGCTGGTGGAGGAAGGCCACCACTCCGGTGCCGGTCGGCTCCAGCATGGGTTGCGACCAGCCGGACACCTCCCGGCTGCCGGCCGAGACCGACACGCCGACCACGCGGAAGTAGTGGCCGTCCGGCCGGGCGATCACCCCGTCGCGGCGCCGCCAGCCGGCGACCTCGGACAGCGGAATGCGCCGCGCCGACAGCTCCCGCCGCGTGCGTTCCGCCGAGAGCCAGGAGAGCAGGTCCGCGTCGCTGTGCAGGGCGGGTTCCGCCGCGTCGGCGACCGGGAGCGAGGCGAGCACGGTGCGCGTGTCCATGTTGACGACGTTGTCGTGCCGCAGCAGCTGCCCGATCTGCCCCAGGGTCAGCCAGCGGAAGTCGTCGTGCGCCGGCACGTCGTCACCGGTCTCCACGAGCATGTTGCGGTTGCGCTTGCCGTGGAACCAGGAGCCGTGTTCCGACTGGAGCACGTCCGTGTGCACCCGGCCCGGCGCCCTTCCGGTGAAGTACTCCAGGTACCGGACGGGCGAACCACGGTGCAGGCGCGCGTAGTTGCTGCGGGTGGCCTGGACGGTCGGGGACAGCTGCACCAGGTTGCGGTTGCCCGGCTCCATCTTGGCCTGGAGCAGGAAGTGCAGAACGCCGTCGATCTCCTTGGCGAGCAGCCCGAGGATGCCCGTCTCCGGCTGCCGGATGATGGGCTGTTCCCAGTGGCGCACCGGCCCCTCGCCGACCTCAGCGGCGAGGCCGGTGATCTGGAAGAACCCGCCCGTGCGGTGCACCAGGTCGCCGCCGTCCGGCGAGAACGACCACCCGTCCAGTTCGTCGAGCGGGGTCCTGCGCACCGTGAACGCGTGCGCACCGGCCCGTTCCGCGAGCCACCCGAGCACGCCGCCCGGGTCGCTTCCGCCGTCGGGGAACGTGCGGGCCGCGGACGCGGCGAGCCGCGGGGGAAGCGTGGTGTCGGCCCGCGGCACCAGCACAGGCGCGGGGTCCGCCCGGCCGGTGCCGCCCCGGGCGAGGCGCGACGCCGTCACAGCAGTTCCTCCGCGGCCAGGCAGTCCTCGTAGGCGGGCAGGAGACCGCGGTCCGCCGCCTCGCCGAGCGAGGGCGCCTCGCGGTCGCGCTGCGACTGCACCGGCGGGTGGAACGGCTCCGACAGGGGGAGGGGCAGGCCGATGGCCGGGTCGAGCGGGTCGAGGGCCAGCTCGTTGGCGGGCTGGTACTCGGCGGAGAGCAGATAGGTGACCAGGGACACCTCGGCGGTCGAGAGGAACGCGTGTCCCACTCCCACCGGCACGTACAGCGCGCGCCCCGTTTCGCCGCTGAGGGAGGTGGTCTCGTGCCGGCCGAACGTCGGGGAACCCACCCGCAGGTCCACCAGGAAGTCGCGCACCGCGCCGTGCGGGCAGCAGACGTACTTGGCGGAGCCGGGTGGCGTCGCGGTGTAGTGAATGCCGCGCAGCACACCGCGCATCGACAGGTTGTGACTGACCTGCCGGACCTGGAAGAGGGGGCGGCCGAGCGCCTTGTGGAACGCCTCCTCGCGGTAGGGGGAGGCGAACAGCCCCCGCTCGTCGGTGAATACCGGTGGGGTGAACTCGTACGCTCCGGCGATGTCGAGTGCGCGTATCTCCATAACGTCCTCGCTCGGTCTGGTCGCGTCGCGTCGGGTGGTCACGGTGGTGGCGCCGGGGGCGGCACGAGTGGCCCTCACAGCGCGACCAGCACCTCGCGCAGGGCTTCGATCGTCCGCTCCTGCGTCTCCCGGGGCAGGGAGGGGTACATCGGCAGCGAGAAGATCTCCCGGGCCAGGCGCTCGGTCGTCGGCAGGTCGCCCTCGCGGTGGCCGAGGTGCCGGAATCCGCTCATGGTGTGCACCGGCCACGGGTAGCTGATGTTCAGCGCGATGTCGTAGCGCTTCAGCGCCTCGATGATCTTGTCGCGCAGGGGGTGGCGGACCACGTAGACGTAGTACACGTGGGTGTTGCCCGGGTTGGTGGCGGGCAGCAGCAGCCCGCCGGGGCCCGTGAGGTCGCCGAGCCCCTCCTCGTAGCGGCGCGCGACGGCGTTGCGCGCCGCGATGTAGGCGTCCAGCCTGCGCAGCTTGCGCCGCAGGATCTCGGCCTGCACCTCGTCGAGGCGCGCATTGTGGCCGGGAGAGCGCACCACGTAGTACACCTCGGCCATGCCGTAGTAGCGCAGCTGCCGCATGGCCTCGTCCGTGTCGGCGGACGCCGTGACCACCGCTCCGCCGTCGCCGTAGGCACCGAGCACCTTGGTGGGGTAGAAGGAGAACGCCGCGGCGTCGCCCATCGTGCCCGCCAGTTCCCCGTGGTGGCGCGCGCCGTGCGCCTGGGCGCAGTCCTCCAGGACGGCCAGGCCGTGCCGCGCGGCCACCTCGCGCAGCGGCGCCATGTCGACGCACTGCCCGTACAGGTGCACCGGCAGCAGCGCCTTGGTGCGCGGGGTGACGGCGGCCTCCACCAGCCGGGGGTCGATGAGGAAGTCCTCCTCCCGCACGTCGACGAACACGGGGGTCGCCCCCGTGCTCGCGATGGCGACCACGGTGGGGGCGGCCGTGTTGGAGACGGTGATCACCTCGTCGCCCGGGCCGACGCCGAGCGCCTGGAGGCCCAGCTTGAGGGCGTTGGTGCCGTTGTCGACGCCTGTGCAGTACGGCAGGCCGTGGTAGGCGGCGAATTCGGTCTCGAAGCCGCGCACGCTTTCGCCGAGCACCAACTGGCCGGAAGAGAAAACCTGTTCAACGGCGGAGAGGATGTCGTCCTTCTCCTGCTCGTACTCGTGGAGGTAGCTCCACACCCGGGTCGTCATGTCGTCGTCACTTTCTGGTCGGTCGCCGGTGCACTCGGGCGAGGCACTGCTCGTGCGGGATGCGGATGTGGGATACGGAGTCGCGGAACGGGGGCCGCGGTGAGGCGCGCCAGGCGGTTCAGCCGTCGGCGGGCGCCGGGCCGAACCACCGTTCCAGTGCCTCCTGGAGCCGGACGTCGTCCGCGGCCGTCCACACGATGTGGCCGTCCGGCCGTGCCAGCAGGGCGCCGGTGCCGGCGAGCACCGCGTCCACGGCGGGGTCGGGCAGCCGGCCGTGGACCGTCACGACCCGGCTCTTCCAGCGCTCGCCGGCCGTGGCGAGCTCGGCGGAGCCGGCGCCCTGCCCACCGGAGAGGTCGAGCAGCAGGCCCTGGCCGCCGCGCAGGAGTTCCGTGGTGGTCACGGCGCCGTTCACGGTACGCACCGCGCGCGGCGGCAGCCTGCGGCCGAGCAGCGGGTGCTCGCCCGGGCCCACGTCGTACCGCAGGTCCAGATGGCTGACGGACCCGGCCAGGTGCCGGCGCACGTCCTCGTGGGCGATCAGTTCCGTCAGCACCGCGCGCAGCGGCTCCGCCTCGTCGCCGCCGAGGAAGGACTGCCCCTGGAGGCGCGTGTGGAGCAGCAGCCGCACGCCCGCCGCGTGCCGTTCCGTGTGGTAGGTGTCGAGCAGTCCTGGCGGTGCCCAGCCGCGGATGTCGGCGGCGAGCTTCCAGCCGAGGTTCACCGCGTCCTGGACGCCGAAGCTCAGGCCCTGCCCGCCGGCCGGGAGGTGGACGTGGGCGGCGTCGCCCGCGAGGAGCACGCGTCCGCGCCGGTACTGTGCGGCCAGCCCGGTCGCGTCGGTGAACGAGCTGACCCAGCCCGGGGTCAGGTCGCTGATGTCCTCCCCGGTGATCCGCAGCCAGGCGTCGGCCACCTCGCGGTAGGGAATCGCCTGGCCGCGTTCGCGGGGTACCGTGCCGTGCGGGCACACGATGATCCGGTGCACGCCCCCGCCCAGGGGCGCCGCCATCACCATGCCTTCCGGCTTCCGCTCGCCGAGGAACCGCGGTGCCAGGTCGCGGCCCCGGACGTCGGCGAGATACATGTCCCGCGTCGGCGGGGTGCCGGGGAAGTCGATGCCCGCGGCCTTGCGCACCGCGCTGTGGCCGCCGTCGCACCCGACGAGGTAGGAGGCGCTCAGCCGCCGGTCGCCCTCCGGGGTGCCGACGTCGATCACGACCCGGCCCTCCTCCTCGGCCAGCGCGCGGAACTCCCAGCCGCGGCGGAGGTCCGCGCCGAGTTCGACGGCCCACCCCGCAAGCACGTCCTCCGTCTGCGACTGCGGGATGCCGCGGGCGCCGAAGTGCGCGTCCGGCAGCACCGTGTAGTCGAACTGGATGCCGCCGAAGTGGCCGAACGGGCTGGTCTCCAGTTTTCCGAAGCGCGGCAGCAGACCGCGCTGGTCGAACACCTCCATCGCCCGGGCGGTGAAGCCCAGGCCGCGGGACTGGCCGGTCGGCTCGGCGAGGCGGTCGATCACGATCACCCCGGCGCCTTGCAGCCGGAGTTCGCCGGCGAGCATCAGGCCGGTGGGCCCTGCTCCGACGATGATGACGTCCGTGTCCATCGGATGTCCTTCCTTCCCGTTGGGGCCCCGGCGCGGCGGTCGGCTCGCGCGGGTGCGGGGGGTTCAGGGCAGCTGGCCGGTGCGGGCCCGCGGGCTGGTGACCGGGTGCGGGAGGGGGTCGGGATCGGGACCCTGGGCCGCGGGGGCCGCCCACCACTCGGTGTGTTCGCGGTACCAGTCGACGGTGGAGCGCAGCCCGTCCTCGAAGGCGATGCGCGGCGCGTAGCCCAGCTCCCGCCGGATCTTGCTGTCGTCCAGCGAGTACCGCAGGTCGTGGCCCTTCCGGTCGGTCACGTGCCGGATGAGCCCGGGGTCGGCTCCGCACAACGCCGCGAGACGCTGGGCGACTTCGAGGTTGGTCCGCTCCTCCCCTCCCCCGACGTGGTAGATCTCCCCGGCCCGCCCGCCGGTGAGCACGTGGTGCACGGCCCGGCAGTGGTCCGCCACGTGCAGCCACTCGCGGACGTTGCGACCGCTGCCGTACAGCGGCACGGTGGCGCCCCTGAGCAGCCGGGTGATGAACCGGGGAATGAGCTTCTCGGCGTGCTGGTAGGGGCCGTAGTTGTTGCTGCACCGCGTCACCGAGACGTTCAGCCCGTGGGTGCGCCAGTAGGCGCGCGCCAGCAGGTCGGAGCCCGCCTTGGAAGCGGCGTAGGGCGAGTTGGGCAGCAACGGGTACTCCTCCGTCCACGAGCCGCGCTCGATGGACCCGTACACCTCGTCGGTGGAGACGTGGACCACGCGGGGCACCCCGCTGCGCAGGGCCGCCTCCAGCACGGCCTGGCTGCCCTGCACGTTGCTGCGGGCGAACTCCACGCCGGAGACCACCGACCTGTCCACGTGGGACTCGGCCGCGAAATGCACCACCGCGTCGTGGCCGGGGAACAGGTCGAGCAGCAGCGGCAGGTCGCAGACGTCGCCGTGCACGAAGTCGAGCCCGTCCGCCGGGATGTTGCCGCGGCGTCCCGCGTACGTCAGGGCGTCGAGCACGGTGACTGCGACGGGCGCGCCGCCGGTGTACTCGCCGGCCAGCAGCGAACGGACGTAGTGCGAGCCGATGAAACCGGCGCCGCCGGTGACGAGGATTCTCATCGTGCGCCCCGTCCGCCGGCGGTCTCCCGGGACGTCCCGGCGGGCGGCGGTGCCGGCGGCGCGGTCCTTCCCGCCTCGGCGACGAACCGGTCGAGACGGCCGATCACTTCGGCCGGCAGCGGCATGGCGTCGATCTCGGCCGCGACGTCCGCGCTGACCCGCCCGTAGTCCGGCCGGTCCAGCAGTTCGCGCAGCGCGGACCTGACGGCCTCGGGGGTGACCTCGTCCATCGCGAGGCCGAGCCCGGCTCCGCGCCCGGAGACGATCCGGGCGTTGGGCTCGCCCCCCGCGCCGGGCGCCGGGATCAGGCACTGGGGCACGCCCGCCACGAACGCCGTGTACATGCTGCTGAGGCCGCCGTGGTGGATCAGCACGTCGCTCGTGGCCAGCAGCGGACGCAGGGGCACCCAGCCCACGAGCCGGGCGTGGCCGGGCAACGGCTGGGGCAGTGCGGGCAGTTCGACATCGCCGGTGGCGACGATCAATTCGACCGCGAGGTCCCGGGTGCCCAGGATGATGTCCCGCAGCAGTTCCCCGCGCCCGTAACTGGCGGGCAGGGAGCCCAGCGTGACCACGACCCGGCGCGTGCCGTCGCCCGGGCGGCGCAGTGCCCACGCGGGCAGGGGTCCGGCGCCGTTGTAGGGCGAGGGGTGCATGCGCAGGGTGTGCGGGATCGTGTTCTCCTGCGGCGGGCCCTGCACGTGATTGGCGAGTGAGGGCGCGCTGAGGTCGATCTGGAGGTCGGCCTCGCGCGGGCCGGGGACGCCGAGGCGCTGGGCGAGCGGTTCCAGCTTGGCGAGGGCGGGACCGAAGGTGGGCCGGCGGATGCCGAGGTTGTGCAGGACGGCCGGGATGCCCAGGGCGCGCGCGGCGAGCAGGCCCGCGGGGTGCGGGGGCGGATAGATGACGGCGTCGGCCCGCCAGGCGCGAGCCGCGTCGAGCAGTCCCGGCAGCATGGCGGAGCCGACCTCGGCGAAGGTCGCGCCGAAGTAGTCCACCAGTTCGGCGTCGTTCTGCCGGCTGCCCCGGTCGGTCTCGTGCATGACACGGGCCATCTCCTCGTAGGGCCGGGCCGAGCGGCCGTCGTCCGTGGCGATGGCGGTGAGTCCCGCGGAAACCGCGGAGGACAGCCCCGCGCCGCTGGTGGCGACCGCCACCTCGTGGCCGGCGGCGAGCGCCGCGTGGGCCAGCGGGACCAGGGGCAGCACGTGCGAACTGCCCGGGACAGTGGTGAAGAGGTAGCGCATGGGTTTCCTTCCGGTGATGCGCCGTGTGCTGCGGAGGGGCCGGGCCGGGACGATCCGGGCGGCGCGCCGGCGGACCGCCCTCCCGGCCGGTCAGCCGGCGGCGCCCGCCGACCGGGAGTGCACGGCCCGGAAGGTGTTGGCCCACCGGCTCACCGCCAGCTCCCGCGCCCGTTCCCGCCCGCGCCGCACCGGGGCGGGGCGCTGGTCCTCGGGGAAGGTGTGGAAGGCCTCGTAGTCCTCCCTGCTGTCCCACTGGGCGTAGTTGACCAGGTAGGGGCCGTTCAGGCCGCGCAGCAGCGTGTGGGAGCGGTAGCCGGGGCGGGTCGCCGTCCAGGAGTCGGGCCTGGCGAGTACGTCGATCAGTTCCTTCTGGTTCTCGGGACGGGACTTCAGGACCATCAGGACCGTGAAGTCGTCGCGGTCGGGAGAGACCCGCACCGGCGGCTGTGCGTCCGGGTGCTGCTGGGAGAAGACGACCTCGGTCTGGATGAGCCAGAACTCGGTGGCCAGCCGCTGGAATTCCGGGACCGTCCGCTGCTTGAACTTCTGCCCGGCGTAGCGCGCCTCCAGGGCGGCCCGGTCCCGCCACTGCACGATGTTGGCCGTGCCGGGCCGGCCGAGCCCGGCATGGACGGTCGAGGAGACCCAGCCGGGATAGTCGGCGTTGTCGACGATGTCCCGCATCGCGTCGAGGATCGTCTCCTGGTTCTCCGGGCTGTCGGTGTCGAAGATGTTGAACACGTGCAGGAGGCCGTCGTTGAGGGACAGCTGGGGCATGGTGATGTCCTCGGGTAGCTCGGTGGCGTGCGGAAGGCCGCCGTTCGCGGCGGCGCGATCGCCGCGTCGCGACGGGCGGACGCGGGTCACTCCAGGCCGTCGGCGCGTCTGCCGTGGCGCACGACGGACATCAGGTACTGGCCGTAGGGGGATTTCTCCAGTCTGCGGCCGAGCCGGTAGCAGTCCTCCTCACTGATGAGTCCCATGCGCCAGGCGATCTCCTCGACGCAGGCGATGCGGATGTTCTGGCGCCGTTCCATCAGCTGCACGTACTGAGCGGCGGCGGTCAGCGAGTCGTGCGTCCCCGTGTCCAGCCAGACGAAGCCGCGCCCCAGTTCGACCAGGCGCGCCTTCCCCCGGGACAGGTAGACGCGGTTGACGTCGGTGATCTCCAGCTCACCGCGCTCGGACGGGGCCAGGTCCCTGGCGATGTCGAGCACGTCGTTGTCGTAGAAGTACAGTCCGGTGACCGCCAGGTCGGAACGCGGTGCCGCGGGCTTCTCCTCCAGCCCGAGCAGCCTGCCGTGCCCGTCGGTGGTGGCCACCCCGTAGCGCTCCGGTTCGCGCACCGGGTAGCCGAACAGGACGCAGCCGTCGATGTCACGGGCGTGCTGTTGCAGCGTTTTGCTGAAGCCCGCGCCGTGGAAGAGGTTGTCGCCCAGGATCAGGGCCACCGGGTCGTTCCCGATGTGGCGGGCCGCGACGCGGAAGGCGTCCGCCACGCCGCGCGGCTTGTCCTGCTCCGCGTAGCTCAGGGAGATGCCCAGGTCGGAGCCGTCGCCGAGCAACCTGCGGAAACTACCGATGTCCTCGGGCGATGAGATGATCTGGATGTCCGTGATGCCGGCCAGCAGCAGCGTGGAGAGCGGGTAGTAGATCAACGGCTTGTCGTGGACGGACAGCATCTGCTTGGAGACGCCGAGGGTGATCGGGTACAGCCGCGTGCCGTGGCCGCCGGCGAGGATGACGCCCTTCATCGGTGTGCGGCGGGCCCGGGGTTCGGGGGCAGACGAGGACGCGCTGTGCGCGGCGTCCGTCCGTGTGCCGCGCGTCGTGTGTGTCATAGGAACTCCTCGGAGGAAGCCGGGCGCGTGTGTCCCGGTGCCGCTGCCGGCGCGCCGAACCACCGCAGCAGCGCGTCGGCCAGAGCCGTCGAGGGGGCGTCTCCCGCCCAGGCGACGTGACCGTCCGGGCGGATGAGGACAGCTGCCCCCTCCCCCACGGCCGGTGGCACCGCCGCCTCGGGCGGCGCCGCGGGGTCCGGCCGCGCGGTGACCACGTCCACGCGGTCCGCCCAGGGGCCGGTGGGCTTCGTCCAGTCGTGCGTCTCCGCGGCGGCGGTTGCGGCGAGCACCAGCAGCGTGCCGCGGCCGGCGCGCAGCGGCGCGCCCGTCACCGCGGCGCCGTCCGCCAGCCGCAACGGCAGTTGCGGGAACACGGCGCCCACCCACGGATGGCCGCACGCTGTATCCGGGGCGTCCCCGTAGCGGATGTCGAGGCCGGAGACCAGGCGGGCGAAATGGCGGCGGGCGCCGGGCTCATGGGCGATCAGTTCGGACAGCACCGCGCGCGGCGCCTCCGCCCGCGGGCCGCCGAGGAGCAGCCACATCTGGGTCCTCACGCTGTCCTGCGTCCGGCGGCCCGCCGCGTGCCGCTCGTCGTGGTAGGTGTCCAGCAGGGTGTCGGGCGCCAGGCCCCTGGCCGTCAGGGCCAGCTTCCAGCCGAGGTTCACGGCGTCCTGTAGTCCCAGATTCAACGCCTGCCCGCCGACGGGAAGTTGCTGATGCGCGGCGTCCCCGGCCAACAGCACCCTGCCCTTCCGGTAGACGGCGGCCTGCCGGCACGCGTCGCCGAACGCGTGGGTCCACACGGGGGCCCCGGCCGTGATGTCCTCGCCCGTGACCCGCCGCCAGACGTCGGCGACCTCGGCGAAGTCCGGGGCCGTGCCCGCGCGTCGCCGCACGGGCCTGTCGAACGCGTGGACCATGACGCGGGTCGGTCCGTCACCGTTACTGGCGGCGACCGCCAGCCCTCGCGGCCCCGTCTCGAACCGGCGGTCCCGAATGGTGAGCCCCGCGACGTCGGCGGCCAGCAGTTCACGTCGCGTGGGCGTTCCCTCGAACGGGATGCCGGCCAGGCGCCGCACCGTGCTGTCCTCGCCGTCGCAGCCCACCAGGTAGCGGGCCCGCAGCCGCAGCGTGCCCGCGGGGCCCTCGGCCTGAGCGGCCACCGCGTCACCGTGCTCGGTGAGCTGCCGCAGCGTGTGCCCGGTGAGCAGCCGGGCCCCCAGGGACAGCGCCCAGCGCCTGAGCAGTGCCTCGGTGCGCGGCTGCGGCAGTTTCCACTGCCCCGCGTACGGCCCCGGGAGGGAGAGGTCGAGCCGTATGCCGCCGAAGTGGCCGTGGCTCACCCGCGGCAGCGTGCGGAACGCGTCCCCCGGGCCCGTCCCTGCCCCCGCCTCGGGAGCGCCGGCCGCGGCGTCGAGGAACGGCGCGAGGCCGCGGCCGGCGAAGATCTCCATGGTGCGGGCGTGGAGCGTGGTGGCGCGGGACTCCTCGCGCGGGGCCGCCCGTTGTTCGAGGACGGTGACCTCGGCCCCGCACCGCCGCAGCTCGCCCGCGAGCAGCAGACCCACCGGGCCCGCGCCGACCACGACGACATCGGTGTCCCGGTCCGCCGCGCGGGCCGGTGGCGACGCGGCCGGGCCGGTCCCGGGCAGCCGGTCAGCGTTCGGCGCCATGGAGCAGGTGCCGCTGCTCGGCATAGGTCTTGGCGTGGCCGAGAGTGGCCCGGCTGTTGGTGCTCAGGGCCCCGTGCACGTAGGCGCGGGCGTCCTCGACGGTGGCGTCCTGCCCGAGCACGGCGGCGATGTTGGCGGTCTCCAGGACGACGGTGTGCTGCGACACGACGGTCAGCGGCCCGTCGTCCTGCCCCGCTCGGGCGGGGCGGACCTCCCAGTAGCCGGTGTGCAGCGCGAGCAGTTTGGGCAGCGTGATCTGCTTGTAGGCGATCCGGCTGTGCGGGAGGCACACCCGGTGCGACACGGTGGTGTGCGTGCTGCCGTCCTTGGCCCGCGTGTCCATCTCCAGGGTCTGAAGACCGGGCGTGTCCTCGGTGAGCCGCACGGTGGAGACGTGGGGCAGCCGGTCGGGCCACAGGTTCGCCTCGTTGAGGAAGTCGTAGACGTCCTCGGCCGCGCCTTCCACCGAGACGCTGTCCTCGAACGAGAACGTCCGCTCCGCGGCGGCCGTGGCCAGTTCGACGTTCGTCTTCAGCGCCGCGAGTTCGGAGCGCGAGTTGCGGTCCACGGCCTCGTCGATCCAGGCCAGCCCCGCGGGATCGTCGTCGATGGCCCGGTAGTCGTGCAGCAGCCTGACCCGGGAGCCCGAGCCGCCCAACGCCTCGATCACCCAGGCGCCGCCCATGGCCGCCACCGGGGGCGTGGAGATTTCCTGGCGGAAGTCGACGCGCAGGCCCGCCCGGTCCAGTGTCCGGCGCGACGTCCAGTTCTTGGGCTCGCCGCCCGCGGTCGCCCAGATGCGGATGCGCTCCTGGCGTTCGTCGTGCTCCAGGCGGTCGACGTAGATGGTGGGTGGAAAGACGCGCGGCCAGTTGCGCACGTCGGCGATCAGTTCGTAGACGGCCTCGGCCGGGGCGGAGATCTCGATCTCGTGCTCTGTCTCACGGGACGGCGGCTGCGGCATGGTGCTTCCCTCCGGAAGGTGCGGAGCGCGGGCCGGGCGGCGACGGACCGCCGGCGGCGCGGGTGGGGGTGCCCCCGGGGCGGCGCGCCGGGGGCGTGGCGCCGAGTGCCGGCGCCCCGGACGTACGGGCTTCAGAAGTTGCCGAGGCCACCGCAGACGTTGAGCGCCTGGGAGGTGATGGACGCGGCGGCGTCCGACACGAGGTAGCCCACAAGACCGGCCACCTCCTCCGGCGTCGAGTAGCGGCCCAGGGGGATCTTGGCCTGGAATTTCTCCAGGATGGCGTCCTCGGTCGTGTCGTAGGCGGCGGCATATCCCTGCCGCACGCGTTGGGCCATCGGCGTCTCCACGTAGCCGGGGCAGACGGCGTTGACCGTGATGCCGGTGCTCGCCAGTTCGTTGCCCACGGCCTTGGTGAAACCGACCACGCCGTGTTTGGAGGCCGAGTAGGGCGCGCCGAGCACCACCCCCTGCTTGCCCGCGGTCGACGCGATGTTGATGATGCGGCCACGGCTCTTGTGGCGCATGCCGCCCGTGTTGAGCACTTCGCGGGTGACGCGGAAGACGCTGTTGAGGTTGGTGTCGATGACCGCGTGCCACAGCTCGTCGCCGATGTCGGCGGTGACGCCGCCGCCGCTGCGGCCGGCGTTGTTCACCAGGACGTCGATGGTGCCGTAACGCCGCACTGCGGCCTGCACGAACGCGGCGACGTCGGCGTCCGACGTGACGTCGACGGCCTGGCCGTCGACATCGAGCCCTTCACCGCGCAGCTCCTCCGCGGTCGCGGCGACGTTCTCCTTGGTGCGCGCGCCGATGAACACGCGGTGCCCCTGAGTCGCGAGCAGCCGCGCGGTGGCGAGTCCTATCCCGCTGGTGGCACCGGTGACCAGGGCTGTCGGCTTGGGCACGTGCTCTTCCTCTCGCTCGTTGACCTGCTGTCGCTCGTCCTGCCGGGCGGACTCGTGGGGCATGGGGCATCACTCTCCGCAGGGGGATCGGTGTCGGCGGTGGGGCGGTTGACCGGGTCTGCCGGTACTGGGGGGAACGTTCCGTCACACGGGGCGCGGGAAGACGTCAGCCGTCGAGTCCGGCGTTGACCGCGTCGATGAGCGTGCGCGGCGTGACGACCTCGATGTCGAGGACGTCCTCGTCCAGTGCCACCTTGTACTCGCGCTCGATGCGGGAGGCGGTCTCCATCAGCGCCAGGGAGTCGTAACCGAGATCCGCGAAGCCCTTGTCGAGGATGTCGCCGTCGAGGTCGACCGACTCGTCCTTGCCCGCGCCCTCACGCAGGATGCGGCGGACATCGTCGAGGGTGAAGGTCTCCGTGGCCATGTCGTGTCCTTTCGCTGGAAGGCGGAATGCGCCGGTGCGCCCTGCGGCCGGGTGGGCCGGGCGGGCCCGGGGGCTCCGGATGGGTGGGACGGGGACGGAGCACTAGAGATCGGCGGCGGGCTCGGGGCCGGTCCGCAGGACCACGGCCGAGTTGAAGCCGCCCTGGCCGCGCGCCAGCACCACGGCGACGCGCAGCTCGGCAGGGCGCGGGGAGACGACCAGGTCCAGGGCGTAACCTGGGTCGGCGGTGACGTGCGCGGTGGGCGGGATGACGTTCTCGGCCATGGCGATCAGGGCGGTGGCCACGTCGAGGGGTGCGCCACCGGCCCCGAGCCGACCGGTCATCGTCTTGGGCGCCGTGACCGGCACACCGCCCCGGCCGAAGACGCCGGCCACGGCTTCGGCCTCGACCCGGTCCAGGTCGGGCAGCCCCGCCGCATCGGCGAAGACCACGTCGACGTCCGCGGGCGTCACCGAGGCGTCGTCCAGGGCCACTTCGATCGCGCGCCGCAGCCCCGGCGCCCGGCCGCTGCCGGGCCTGGGATCGAACGTCGCCCCGTAGCCCGCGAGTTCGCCGTAGCATCGGGCGCCGCGGCGGCGCGCCGCGGCCGCGTCCTCAAGGACGAGGATGGCGCCTCCCTCGCCCGGCACGTGACCCCGCGCCCGGGCGTCGAACGGCAGGTAGGCGTGGTCGGGGCTGCTGCTGGTGGACAGCCGGCCGCCGGCCAGCTGGGCGACCCAGCCCCACGGGCACAGCAGGGCGTCAACCGCGCCCGAGACGATGACCGGGGTGCCCTTGCGAATCTGCCGCCGGGCCTGGGCGAGGGCGTCGAGTCCGCCCGCGTGGTCGCTGACGACCACCCCGCTCGGGCCGCGCAGGCCGTGCCTGATGGCGATCTGACCGGTGTTGACGGCGTAGAACCAGGCGAAGGACTGGTAGGCGCTGACGTGTTTTCCGCCCTTGCTCCACAGTTTGCGCAACTCGTTCTGGCCGAACTCGAAGCCGCCGGCCGAACTCGCGGTCATGACGCCGAGGCCGTAGGCGGGTTGCTCCTCCGTGCGCAGGCCGGCGTCGGCCAGGGCCCAGTCGGCCGCCGCGAGGGAGAGCTGGGTGACGCGGTCGGTCTGCGGCAGCAGCCGGTCGGGCAGTACCTGTGCCGCGTCGAAGTCCGTGATCTGCCCCGCGAGCCGGGCCGGGTAGGGCCCGGCGTCGAACCGGGTGATGGGCGTGATCGCGTTGCGGCCCGCTGTGACGGAGGCCCAGTGGTCGCGCAAGCCGAGGCCGCTGGGAGCCGCTATCCCAAGACCCGTCACCATCGCCGCCGTCATGCCACCTCCCGGTCCGGCCGGGCCAATACCACCGCGCTCTGGAAGCCGCCGAAGCCGCTGCCGACACTGAGCACGACGTCCACGAGCTGGTCCCGGGCGACCAGAGGGGTGTAGTCGAGGTCGCACTCCGGGTCGGGATCGTGCAGATTCGCGGTGGGCGGCACCACGTGGTGCTCCATGGCCAGCACGGAGGCGGCGATCTCGATGGAGCCGATCGCGCCGAGCGAGTGGCCCACCATGGACTTGATGGAGCTGATCGGCGTCCGGTAGGCGTGGTCGCCCAGGCTCCGTTTGAACGCGTTCGTCTCGTGGCGGTCGTTCTGCTTGGTGCCCGAGCCGTGCGCGTTGATGTAGTCGATGTCCTGCGGGTTCAGCCGCGCCTCGTCGAGCGCGACCCGGATGGCCTCAGCCATCTCGCGGCCGTCGGGCCGCAGACCGGTCATGTGGTACGCGTTGCTTCGCGTGGCGTACCCGGCCAGTTCGGCGTAGATGTGGGCACCGCGGCGACGGGCGCTGTCGAGTTCCTCCAGCACGAACACCGCGGCGCCCTCGCCGAGCACGAAGCCGTTGCGCGAGCGGTCGAACGGCCGGGAGGCGGTCTCCGGCTCGTCGTTGCGGGGCGTGGTGGCCTTGATCGCGTCGAAGCAGGCGACGGTGATGGGCGAGATCGGGGCGTCGGAGGAACCGGCGACCATGATGTCCGCGCTGCCCTCCCGGATCAGATCGGCCGCGTACCCGACCGAGTCGATGCCGGAGGTGCACCCGGTGGACACCACGGTGTTGGGCCCCTCGGCGCCGACGGCCCACGCCACCTCGGCGGAGAACGAACTGGGCACCAGGTAGTCGTAGAGGTGCGGCACGGCGTAGCGGTGGTCGACGAGCTCCAGCTGCCCGCCGTCGCTCACGACGCGGTACTCCTGGTCGAGCCCCATGGTCGCGCCGACCGCGCTGCCGATGGCCACGCCGACGCGGTGGCTGTCGGCCGAGTCGAGCACGAGCCCCGAATCGCCCACCGCGGCGCGAGCGGCCACCACGGCGAACTGCGCGGCGCGGTCCATGCGCCGGATCTCCTGCGGAGTCAGGCCGTGCGCCTCGGGGTCGAAGTCGACCTCGGCCGCCACTTGCGAACGGAAGGCGGACGCGTCGAAGAGGCTGATGGTCCGTGTGGCGGTGACGCCTTCGGCCACCAGGTTCCAGAACTCCTTGGTGCCCGCGCCCCCGGGGGCCAGCACGCCGATACCGGTGATGACCACCCGCCGCCCGGTCACCTCCCGGCCTCCCAACTGTAGAAGCGTGCCGCCATGGCGTCGGCCGGGGAGCGCCACGTCGCCGGGTCGTACGCCTCGATGTGCGGCTTGAGGTCCTCGCTGATCCGGACGAACCGCTCGTCGTTCTTGGCGGACTCGATGCGGCTCCCCCCGTCGTCGGAGTCGAAGTCCTGGAGGTGGAAGTACAGTCCGTGGAACGAGAAGAGCTGGCGGCGTCGGGTGCCCATGCGGTGGGGCATGTCCGTCGCGTCGAAGGAGCCGAAGAGTTCGGCGACCTGCTGCTGACTGGCCCCAGGCGCCAGGCGGGCGACGATCAGCGTGCTGTGCATGCGCGAAGACTCCTTTCAGGACCGGCCTACGGGCCGGCTGCCGGAGGAAGCGGGACGGGCACATGTCGAGGACTGCGTGGTGGCGCACGGTCGGGCGGTGGGTGGGGGGATGGACCGTGTCGGCGCCGGGCGCGCAGGTCACCCGCGGCACCCGCCGGCGATCTCCCCACCCGCCACGGGGGCCCTGCGCGACGTTCGGTACCGCCGCGCCCGATCAGGCCCCGAGACGCCTACCAGCTTCGGCGTACGGACCGGAGGGCGACAAGGTGCGTCGAGTCAGGAGTCCGCGAGGTTCCCGTTGCGCAGGATGAAGCCGCACGGGGAAGTCGCGATCAAACATGCGGTGGGACAGGGGCGTGACAATTCCACGTCAGAGGAACGCAAGGCACGCGAGGAACCGACCGGTCGGGACCACGGGGGTGCGGCGCAAGACGACACACGGGACGCGTGGGGCGCGGGCACGCCGGTCCTGAGCGGGGACGAGGCCGCCGCGCCCGCGCGCCGCGGAGCGGGCAGGGGCGGGCGGCGGACGACACGATGCGGGCACGGCGCCCGGCGCCGGGAGCGGGGCGCCCAAGGGCTCACCGGCGCCGGGGCCGGCCGCGTCAGCGTGGCAGGTAGCCGCGCAGGAATGTCTGGACGCCCACCGTCACCAGGCGATTGGTGACCTCGGGGGCCAGCGGCAGCGCGCCGTCGTACGTGCGGTCCCTGATCTCGCCCGAGACCAGGTAGGTGAAGTGGATCGCGGCCTGTCGCGGATCTTCCATGACCAGCCGCCCCTCGTCGGCCAACTCCTGGAAACGGTCTGCAAGCGCGGACTGCACCCGCCGCGGGCCGACTTCCTCCCAGGCCCGCAGGAGGTCCGGCGGAAGATGCTCGATTTCCGCGCGCAGTTGACGCACCAGGGCGAAATGCGAGGCGAAAGTGTCCAGGGGTGCCACCCACGCCTTACCGAAATCGATGAGGTCGAGCTCCACATCGGTCACTTTGTGCAACCAGCGGTCGACGATGTCGAGTTGGACCCGCAGGATCTCCTTCGACCCCTCCTGCACGACCAGGCGGAAGAGTTCCGCCTTGCCACCGGGGAAGTGGTTGTAGATGGTCCGGGTGGACACCCCGGCAGCGCTCGCGATCGCACCGATGCTGGCGCGAGTGTAACCATCGCCACCGAACACCGTGCGAGCGCCACGGATGATGGCCTCACGCTTCTCAACCAGCCCTCGCCCCAACGGAGACTTCTCCCTTCCCGTGCCGTGACGTAACATCCCACTGGGACCATTGCCACGACCCTTGCATCGATTGCAATATACATTGCACTATGAAAGTTGTGACCAGCTCGGTACACCGCCGGACATGCGCGGTCAACGCCGACTCGCGCACCCGCCGGTTACCCGTTGGCCGCCAGGGCGACGGGGACCACCACAGATCCATAGGGCACACGCGTTGAAGCACGACAAAACGGGACAAGAGGCGCGCTTACGAGGACAGAGCGGAAACGGCGCTCGTCACAACACGTCGGTCGCGCGCTCGCTTCGCACGAGCTGTCGGGACGCATCTCTTTCCGGTGACAGCGTCTGAGCACACTTCTCACCACCTTTCGGCCCCTTCGATGGCACCGCCGGCACGGCGGCTCGACGGGCAGGGACGGGGACTGTCTGTGAGGCATGGATTGATGGACACAGCAACGACGGAGACGACGCACACTCATCCTGACGAACTCCCGCCGTGGAGCTGGCGCACGGAACACGCCACGTGGCGCATACTGGTCGTCGAAAGCGACCAAGCGGCTGCCGAGGAATTGACGCACGGGTTACGCCACAATGGCCACGCCGTCACCCGGGTCGGCACCGGTTGTGAAGCCGTTCGCGAATGCACCGAAGTGGACGTCGTACTGCTCAAGCTGGAGCTTCCCGACTTCGACGGACTGGCTGTCTGCCGGGGGATCCGTTCCGTGAGCGATGTCCCGGTGATCGCCGTCACCGAACGGGGCAGCGAACTCGACTGCGTACTTGGCCTCCAAGCGGGCGCTGACGACTACCTGGTCCAGCCGTACGGACTGCGCGAACTGATCGCGCGCATCGACGCGGTGATGCGGCGCGCCCGCAGCGTACCAGCCGCCGAGTCCGTCATCTGCCGCGGGGCACTCAAAGTGGACGCGACCACCCGCCAGGTGACCGTCAACGGGGTCGAAGTCGATTTGACGCGCAAGGAGTTCGACCTGCTGTACCTGCTCGCCTCGCATCCGGACACGGTCATTCCCCGCAAGCAGCTGATGCAGAAGGTGTGGGACGGTTCCTGGTCGCGCCGCACTGTGGACACCCACGTGAGCGGCCTGCGCAACAAGCTGGGGTCGAGCGACTGGATCATCACCGTGCGCGGCGTCGGTTTCCGGCTGGGGCACGCGTAACGCGCCCGTACCCGGGCCCGCGTGACGGTGGGCGTCCGTGTCGCCCGCCCCGGTAGGTGTCCGCCGCCGGGTGACCGCCGTCCTGGCGTTCCCCGAACGCGCGCGGCCCGCGTCCGCCTGGGGCGGGCGCGGGCCTGGCGGCGGGTGCGGCGTCAGCTGGCGGGCGTGCCGACGACGTCGGCGTGCTCCTCCATCCACGCGGCGACGCCGGCGGCGGGGTCGTCCGCGTGCTGGTTCACCACGAGGTCTTCCAGCGCGCCGTACTCCTCGTCGGAGAGCTGGATGCCCTCGATCCACTCGGCGGCCTCGGGGAAGTCCTCGGTGAAGCCCTCGCGGCCCAGGAAGTGCAGGGCCTCGGGCTCGCCGAGCGCGCCCTCGGGGTCCTCCAGGTCGCGCACGTTGTACTCGGCGTTCGCCCAGAAGGGGCGCCAGAGCGTGACGACGATCTCTTCCTGGGCGTCGATCGCGTTGCCCAGTTCGGTGAGCATCGTCGAGGTGGAGGACGTGGCCAGGCTGTAGCCGGCCTCCTCAAGTCCGTAGGCAGGGAAGACGCTTTCCTGCGTGGCCTCGGTCAGGCCCGCGCCGGGCTCGATGCCGACGATCCGGCCGTCGAGTTCGTCCGCGTAGTCGGGCAGCTGCTCGATCGAGGTGATCTCGCTGTACTCGGGAACGGCGAAGGTGAGCACGGCGTTGTCGTAGTAGGCGCCGATGTCCTCGATCCGGTCCCCGTACTGCTCCATGTAGGAGGCGTGGGTGACCTCGGGCCACGCCGAGGGGAACATGTCGATGTCGCCTTCGGCGAGCGCGGTGTAGAGCACGCCGGCTTCGCTGATCTCCTCGTGCTCGACCGTGTAGCCGGCCTCTTCGAGCACGTGCTCAAGCAGGTGGGCGGTGCTGAGGCCGTCCGTCCAGGAGGGTATGTAGCCGAGGGTAATGGTGTCGCCCTCACCGGAGCCGCCGTCACCGCCGTCGCTGTCACCGTCGCCGCAGGCGGCCAGGCTCAGGCCGAGCGCGGCGGCGGTGGTCACGGCGGCGACCCGACGACGTCGCGGGGTGGGGGTTCTCATGTGATCTCTTTCCGTAGTCCTACAGGGGAGTTCAGGCCGCCGGCACGGCTTCCTTCGTCTTCCGCACGGGACCGGCCTGCCGGTCCGCGGGGGCCGTCCGACGGCGGCGGCTGCGCAGCAGGGCGCCGAGCGAGCGGCCCGTGGGCTGCCCGACGGCCGCGGTGGTCCGGTCGAGGAAGATGGCCAGGATGACGATCGCGAGACCGGCCTCGAAGCCGACGGCGACGTCGACGCGGGAGAGCGATTCGACCACGATCTTGCCGAGCCCGTCCGCGCCCACGAAGCCGGCCATGACGGCCATGGACAGGGCGAGCATGATGACCTGGTTGACGCCGGCCATGATGGTCGGCAGGCCGAGCGGGAGCTGGATGCCGCGCAGGATCTGCCACGGCGTGCCGCCGAACGCGTGCCCCGCTTCCACGGTCTCCTTGTCGACCTGCCGGATGCCCAGTTCGGTGAGCCGGACGCCGGGGGCCATCGCGAACACGATGGTGGCGACCACGCCGGGGGCGTACCCGATGCTGAAGAAGATGACCACGGGCACCAGGTAGACCAGGGACGGCATGGTCTGCATGAGGTCGAGGACCGGTCGGACGACGGCGCTGACGGTGTTGTTGCGCGCGGCGAGGATGCCCACCGGGATCGCGATGATCACCGCGATGACCGTGGCGATGAGCACCATCGCGAGGGTCTGCATGGCCGGTTCCCACAGCTCCATGCTCACGATGAGGGCCGTGCCGAGGAGCGCGAAGACCGCGAACCGCACCGACCTGACGGCCAGGCCGAGCAGCGCGAAGAGGATGACGACGATCAGCGCCGGGAGCGCGAGCAGCCACTCGCTGAGGCCCTCGACGAGGAACTCGAGCGAGTCCTTGATGCCGTCGAGCAGCGGGGACATGTTGTCCTTGATCCACCGGATGCCGGTGTCGACGTGGTCCCCGAGCGGCAGGTTGGGAAGCGAGTTCACTTGATGCCTCCCGCCATGGTCTTGAGGAGGGCGCCGGGCTCGTCCGGAGTCGGCGGGGCCAGCGCGCTGAGCAGGGTGACGCGCGGGATGATGCCGACCAGCGCGCCCGCCTCGTTCACCACGGCCAGCGGTGCGCGGCTCGCGGCGGAACGCTGGAACAGGTCGGCCAGGGAGTCGTCGGGGCTGACCTGTTCGACTCCCTCGCTGCGCAGCGGCAGCTTCTCGGTGCCCTCCCGCACGGCGTCGGCGATGTCCTCCTCCCAGACCATCCCGCGCACCTTGCGGTCCTTGCCGACCACGAGCAGGGCGTGTGTCTGGTTCTCGCGCATCAGCCGGTGCGCGGCCTTGGGTCCTGTGTGGGGCCCGATCACGGCGACCGGACGTTCCATCACCGTTCCCGCGGTGAGCACGCGGGTGCGGTCCACGTCGGCGACGAACTGGGAAACGTAGTCGTTGGCGGGCTCGTTGAGGATCTCCTCGGCGCTGCCGACCTGGACGATCCGTCCGTCGCGCATCATCGCGATCCGCTCGCCCAGGCGCATGGCCTCGTTGAGGTCGTGGGTGATGAACAGGATGGTCTTGCCCAACTCGGCTTGCAGCTCCAGTAGTTGATCCTGCATCTCCTTGCGGATCAGCGGGTCGAGTGCGCTGAACGCCTCGTCCATGAGCATGATGTCGGTGCCGGCGGCCAGGGCGCGGGCCAGTCCGACCCGCTGGCGCATGCCGCCGGAGAGTTCCGAGGGCATGTGGCCGCCCCAGCCCTTCAGTCCCACGAGGGCGAGGGCTTCTTCGCCGGCCTTCTGCCGGTCGGCCTTGTTGACGCCGCGCAGTTGGAGGGCGTAGGCGGCGTTCTCGCCGACGGTGCGGTGCGGCAGCAGCGCGAAGTGCTGGAACACCATGCTCACCTTGGTGCGCCGCATCTCCCGCAGGCGGGCCGGGGAGAGGTGCGTGACGTCATCGCCGTCCATCCGCAGGGTGCCGGCCGTCGGTTCGAGGAGGCCGTTGATCATGCGGATCAGGGTGGACTTGCCGGAGCCGGACAGTCCCATGACGACGAAAATCTCGCCGGCCCTCACGTCGAACGTGGCGTCGATGACCGCTGCGGTCAGCCCCTCGCGGCGGAGGTGGTCGCGGTCGGCTCCTTCGGCCAGCATGCGCACGCCGCGCTGCGGCCTTCGGCCGAAAATCTTGGTCAGACCTGTCGCTTCTATGACCGGCACGATGCTCCCGGGTCGGGGTCACGGACAGCCGCATCTCGCGCATCACACGCCGGGCGGCGGTGTCGCCAGCACAACGAACCGGTGACCGGCGGGCCCGGCGACGCCGTCCACCATTGCACGTGCCCTGCACGGGATGCACACATAAGGGTGTCTCGAGGCGATAACGATCGACCGTTCGTGCACTGAGAGCGATGTCCCGCGCGGTCGGCCGACCGCCCGCCGCGGGCGGTGCGCCGGACGCGGAGAGGCCGTGAATCCCTTGCGAGCACACGCCTGGACCGCGGCGCCGGCGGCCGGGGGCCCCGGGCGCGCGCCGCCGGGGCCAAGGGCCCGGCGGCAGTGATCCTCATCACCATCACAATCCGGCCACCACGCGCCTCCCGAGTGCCGGAGAGACCGCCGACCGGCGCGTGGGCGTGAGCCGGGCCACGGATCACAGGCCCGGCGCGCGCGTCCCCGGGGCGGGCGAGTGGCTGATTCCTCGTACGGGACGCCGGCGGCGCGGGGCGACGGGGTTGACGGCGTGGGTCAGCGGGTCCGGCCGCGCGGTTTCAGCGGGGTCGGCGGCAGTTCCGGCGCGGCCAGGCGGGCGCCGTCGTAGCCCTTCACCTCGCCGAACCGCGTGCCCGCCGCCCAGTCCTCGCGCGCCTGCGCGATGTCCTCCTGGGTGCGCCCGACGAAGTTCCACCACATGATCAGCCGCTCCTCGAACGGCAGTCCGCCCAGCAGCATGAACGCGGCGTCGGCGGTGGCGCGCACGGGCAGCTCGCGGCGTCCTGTGCCCAGGTAGAGCAGTGAGCCGACGGGCAGCGGGACGCCGTCGACCTCGGCCTCGCCCGCCATGGCGAGCGCCGCGTACTCGAAGTCCTCCTCGACCGGCAGCCGGGCGTCGGTGCCGCCCGCGAGCGCGATGTCCGCGCCGACCAGCGGGGTGTGCGCGGTGCCCGGCGAGGTGGCCCCGTCGAGGGTGCCGAGGATGACGGTGGCGCGCAGACCGTTCCCGCCCGCGATGTGCGGCAGATCGGTGTGGAACTCGAACGACGGTTCCGCGTGGCGGCGTTCCCCGGGGAGCGCGACCCACAGCTGCGCGCCGTGCAGGATCGGCGCGTGGCGGTGGGGGCGCGGTGACTCCTCGGAGTGGGAGATCGCGCGGCCCGAGGTCATCAGGCCCAACTGCCGCGGCCTGATGGTCTGGAGGCTGCCGAGGCTGTCGCGGTGCAGCACCTCGCCCTCGTGCAGCCAGCTGACGGTCTGGAGGCCGATGTGCGGGTGGGGCGGGACCTGCATGCCGGGCTCGTCGGCGATGTCGTCGGGGCCGTAGTGGTCGACGAAGCACCACGCGCCGACCATGCGCCGGCCGAGCGTGGGCAGCAGGCGCCGGACGACGGTGCTCTCGCCCAGGGGCACCGGGCGGCCCGGGCGCAGGTCGCGGACGGGGCCCGTGGGTCCGGCCGCGCAGGGCGTGGCGGGCGGGCGGAGGTCGAGGTTGCTCATGCTCCGATCCTGCCTCATCCGCCGTGCGCGCTCCCGGGCTGCCAGCTCCCGGTTTCGAACGCGAACAGGTGGGCGGCGCCCGCGCCGCCGCCGCTGGTGCGGAACGGCACACCGCCGTCGTCGATGACCAGCGTGCCGCGTTCGTCCCCGCTGTTCCACTCGACCTCGATGGACCACGAGCAGTCGCAGGTGCCCGCCACCGCCTCGACCCGCAGGACGAGCGGTTCCTCCGCGGTGACGGCGAACGGCAGTGCGGGCGGCGGCAGATCGGTGCCGGTGTCCCCGTCGTGTCCGGCCACCGGGCGGGCGACGGGCCGCTCCTTGTCGAGATCGACGGCGAACGTCGCGGGCGTGAGCGAGCCGCCGCAGCCCATCGCCATGTCGAACAGGGGCCAGTCCAGCGGGGCGCGGCGTTCTTCGACGCGGATGTGCACGGCCTCGACGACGACGGCGGCGGGCCGCGCGGTGCGCACGGTCGCCTCGACGATGGCCGACTCGCCGTGCACGGCGCCGAGTTCATCGGCCCACGGCTCGGCGTCCTGCGCGACCGGCGGCGCGGGGACCTCGCCCGGGGGCCGGTCGACCAGGTAGCGGTGGCCGCAGCCGCCCGCCCACACGTGGGAGCGCGCGGTCCACGTCAGGGGCTCGGGCGGTGGGGCCTGCGGCCCGGCGGCCGGGTCGTCCGCGGCCGGGCCGCCGGCCGGGCCGCCCGAGGTCGCGGCGTTCACCGCGGTGAACACGAGCAGGACCACGGCGGCCAGGGCGGCGGCCAGCGGCCAGCGCCGCCGGGCGGCGCGCCGGCCGCTCGCCGGGGCCTGGGCGCTCGCGGCCGGGGCCGCGGGGCCGGGGACCGGCGGCGCGGCGGGAGCGGGCTCCGCGCCCTCCGGCTCCGCGCCCTCCGGCTCCGCGCCCGGGGCGCGGGGCGCGGACGCCCCGCTCTCCGTTCCCGCGCCGGTCGGCGCGGGAACGGGCGCGGCGGTGCGGGAAGCGGGCCGCGCCGCGTCGGCCCGCAGCCACAGGCGGTGCAGGTCGAGCAGCTCCTCAGGGGTCGCGCCGCACAGCCTGGCCAGGCGTTCGAGCGGCGCGTAGTCGGCGGGCACGACCGCGCCCGAGCAGTAGCGGTGCAGTGTCGAGGTGCTGACGTGCAGCTTCTTGGCGAGGCTGCCGAAACTCAGTCCCGAACGGTCCTTCAGGGCGCGCAGCCGTTCCGCGAGCCGCTGCGCCGCGACGTTCCCGGTCATCTCTCCCCCATCGCCCCCGGTCCCCCGGCTCCCCCGTCCCGTCCCACCGTTCTCCACCGTTCCAGGGGGACCCCATCTTCCCACGTCACAGGGCCAGGAAGCGTCCCGGCGTCCCCGATCGGGCCGGAACCGTTGCCGTCGCGGCGCCGCCAGGAACACGCTGTCTGCGAACCCATCGGAACGCTTCACAGGGAGACCACGTGAACCTTCTCGCCTCCGGCCGCCGCTACGCGGTGGCCGGCTCGCTCGCCGCGGCCTGCGCCCTCGCGGTCGCCTTCCCCGCCGGGGCGCAGGCCGCGGTGCCGCCCGGCGCGTTCCTCACCGGGGACGAGCTGCCCGAGCACCCCAGCGGGTGGTGGGCGCTGGGCGTCGAGGCCGGGCTGCCGGAGGACCCGGTGTTCTGCTTCGAGGACGAGCTGCCGGCCGAGGGCGCCTCGCACCAGCGGTACCGGACGGATCTGGACGCCGAGGCGCTCCAGGTGGTCGTCGAGGCCGAGGACGAGGCGTCGGCCGCGGCCCTGGCCGGCGCGCTCGAAGCGGCAGCCGCGGCCTGCGCGGCCGACTGGCTGCGGGAGAACCCGGGTTCCGCCGCCGCCTGGGACGACTACGGGACGGTCGAGGGCGCCGACGGCGGCCACGTGTTCGGCGTGTACGTCGCGCCGCCGCAGGCAGGCATGAGCGTCTCGCTGTTCGGCGTCGGCCGGGACGGGACGCGGGTGACACTGGTCGACTGGGGGCAGATGGGCACGCTCCAGGACGCCCCGGTCGAGGAGTTCGCCGGAACGCTGGGCAGCGCCCTGGGCAGGCTCGGGTCCTGACGACCCGCACCGGTCGCCCGGTGCCTGTCCGCGCGGGGGCGGACAGGCGCCGGGCGACGTCCTTCATGTATGCGTTTACATCATCCGTTTCAAGCGTTTCACCTGGGACTTTCTCGTCAAGCTGACGGAATGCAGGGTGAATTGGACCGCCGGCCAAGATCTTTTGATGTAAACGATTGCATTACCTCCACCGTCGGCAGTACGTTCGGCTCACTGCCGTGATCGGAGGGTTATGGCCGCCAGCATCATCGACGTCGCCCGGCGCGCGGAGGTGTCCACCGCGACGGTGTCGCGGGCCCTGCGCGGACTGCCGAACGTGTCGGAAGCCACCCGGGAAAGGGTGCTGCGCGCCGCGGAGGAGTTGTCGTACTCGGTCTCCCCGCAGGCGTCCTCGCTCGCGTCCGGCAGGACCGGCATGGTGGGCGTCGTCCTGCCGTTCGTCAACCGGTGGTTCTACAGCCAGGTCGTGGCCGGTATCGACACGGTGCTGCGCGCGAACGACCTCGACATACTGCTCTACAACCTCGGCGACGAACGCGTGCACCAGCGCTTCTTCGCCCGCATGCCGCTGCGCCGCCGCGTCGACGCGCTGATCGTGCTGAACCTGCCGCTGTCCTCGGGCGAGAGCGAGGCGCTCGCCTCCCTCGAAGTGCCGATAGCCGTCCTCGGCACGCACGTTCCCGGCTGCTGGCACGTCAGCATCGACAACGCGGAGGGCGCGAGCACGGCCGTCCGCCACCTCATCAATCTCGGGCACCGGAGGATCGGTATGATCACCGGCGCCCTCGGGGACCCCAGGGGCTTCACCACGCCGATCGTCCGTCAGCATGCCTACCGCACCGTGCTGGCGCAGGCGGGGATCCCCTATGACCCGGACCTGGAGGCGCCGGGCCATCTCGGCATCGAGGAAGGCGCATCGGCGATGGCACGGCTGCTCAGTCTGCCCGACCCGCCGACCGCGGTCTTCGCCGAGACGGACCAGATGGCCTTCGGCGCGCTCCGCACACTGAGCCGGATGGGTCTGCGCGCTCCGGAGGACGTCTCGGTCATCGGGTTCGACAACCACGAGGCCGCGGAGCTGCTCAACCTGACGACCATCGCACAACCCGTAGCACACCAGGGCGAGTTGCTTGCTCAACAGATTCTGGACGCGCTGTCCGGAGCGAGCGAGGAGCCGACCCGGGTGGTGGTGCCCACGAGCCTCATCGTTCGAGGGACCACAGGCGCCTGCACGCGCAGTACGCCCCTCACATGATCACCACTCACCCCGGCCGGGACCTGAACCGGACCAGCACAGCCGCACTACTGCGCGGTGAGCCGCTCGATCCGCGCATTTTCCAGGGTCAACTCGCAAGAGGAATGGAAGATACGTGCCCCGCACCCGCATGCTTGAGACCACGGCAGCACCCTGGTGGCGCACCGCCGTCGTGTATCAGGTCTACATCCGCAGCTTCGCCGACGGCAACGGCGACGGCATCGGCGACATCGCCGGTCTGCGCGCCCGGCTGCCCTACCTGAGGGAACTGGGCGTCGACGCCGTCTGGATCACCCCCTGGTATCCGTCACCGATGGCCGACGGGGGCTACGACATCTCCGACTACCGCGGCATCGATCCCGCCTTCGGCACGCTGGCCGAGGCGGAGGAGATGATCGCCGAGGCGCACTCCCTCGGCATCCGCGTCGTCCTGGACATCGTGCCCAACCACACCTCCGACCGGCACCGGTGGTTCGAGGAGGCGCTCCAGGCGCCGCCCGGCTCGCCGGAGCGGGACCGGTACGTGTTCCGCGACGGCCTCGGGCCCGACGGAGCGCAGCCACCCAACGACTGGCGCAGCCGCTTCGGCGGCCGGGCCTGGACCCGGGTGACCGAGCCGGACGGCTCGCCCGGGCAGTGGTACCTGCACCTGTTCGCCGCCGAGCAGCCCGACCTCAACTGGGCGAGCCGCGAGGTGCGGGCGGAGTTCGAGTCGGTCCTGCGCTTCTGGTTCGACCGGGGCGTGGACGGGTTCCGCATCGACGTGGCCCACGGCCTGGCCAAGGACCCCGCCCTGCCCGATCTCGGGCTGGCCGACTCCATGGTGTTCGACGACGACCGGCCGCGCGAGAAGCACCCGCACTGGGACCTGGACAGCGTCCACGAGATCTACCAGACCTGGCGGAAGATCGCCGACTCGTACGCGGGCGACCGGCTGTTCGTGGCCGAGGCGCACGTGGCCGACGACCGGCTGCCGCTGTACGTGCGGCCGGACGAGTTGCACACGGCGTTCAACTTCTCGTTCCTGAAGTCGGCCTGGGACGCGGAGGAGCTGCGCGAGGTGATCGACCGCGGCGTCACCTCGCTCGGCGCGGTCGGCGCGCCCTCGACCTGGGTGCTCTCCAACCACGACGTGCCGCGGCACGCCACCCGGTACGGACGCGCGCAGACGTGCACGCACGAGCACGACGTGGACCCCGGGGCGAGCGACCGCGAGCTGGGGCTGCGGCGGGCCAGGGCGGCGGCGCTGCTCATGCTGGCGCTGCCGGGCAGCGCCTATCTGTACCAGGGCGAGGAGCTGGGTCTGTGGGAGGTCGAGGACCTGCCGGACGAGATGCTGGCCGACCCCACGTGGGAGCGTTCCGGCCGCACGGTGCGCGGCCGGGACGGCTGCCGGGTGCCCCTGCCGTGGTCGGGCTCCGACAGCCCGTTCGGCTTCGGGCCCAAGGGCAGCAAACCGTGGCTGCCGCAGCCGGCCGGGTGGGAGTCGCTGACCGCGCAGACGCAGTCCGGTATTCCGGCGTCCACGCTGGAGCTGTACCGCTCCGCGCTGCGGCTGCGGCAGGGCCAGCCGGGGTTCCGCGGCGAGTCGCTGCGCTGGCTCGACATGCCGAAGGGCGTGCTCGGGTTCGAACGGTCGCCCGCGTTGCGCTGCGTCGTGAACTTCTCCGGTGAGCCGCTGCCGCTCCCGAAGAACTGGGGGGTGCTGCTGACCAGCGACCGCATCACCGGCGGGGTCCTGCCCCCGGACACCACGGCGTGGCTGTGGGGCGGCGGCGCCTCGCGCCCCTGACCCGCGCTCCGCGAGGGACCCGCCGGGGTCCCTCGCGGTGAGTCCCGACGGCCGGACCTCGCCGGGACACCCGCGGCCTCCCCGCCATAGGGTCGCCGGGTGACGAAGGTATTGATATCCGTCGACATGGAAGGCGTCTCGGGCATCGTGCACCCGGCCGAGACGCTGCCCGACCGCTACGACTACGAGCGCGGGCGGGCGTTGATGACGGCCGAGGCGAACGCCGTCATCGCCGGCGTCCTGGACGCCGAGCCGTCGGCCGCGGTGCGGGTCGCGGACGCGCACGGCCCGTTCCGCAACCTGCTTCCCGAGGAACTCGACCGGCGCGCACGCCTGGTGCGGGGCAGGCCGCGTCCGCTCGGCATGCTCGGCGGCCTCGACGAGGACACCGACGCGGTGCTGCTCATCGGCTACCACGCCCGGGCCGGCGGCGGGCCGGCCGTGCTGGCGCACACCATGAACGACGCGATCCTCGATGTCCGCGTGGCCGGGCGCTCCCTGGGGGAGATCGGTCTGAACGCGGCCATGGCCGGGCAGCTGGGCGTGCCGGTCGTGCTGCTCAGCGGCGACGACGCCGCGTGCGCCGAACTGGGTGCCCTGGTCCCCTCGGCCTTCACCGTCGCGGTCAAGGAGGCCATCGGCCAGGGCGCCGCCGTGACCATGCACCCGGCGGAGGCCAGGGAGCGGCTGCGCCGGGCGGCGGCGGACGCCGTCGGGCGGCGCGCGCGGGTCGAGCCGCTGGTCGTGGCCGGGCCGTGTGAGGTCGAGGTCGACCTGAACGGCCCGTACACGGTCGATCTGGCGACGCTCGTGCCGGGCGTCTCGCGCGCGGCGGGCGGTCGCACGGTCGCCTTCACCGCCGCGGACTTCTCCGCGGCCTACCGCCTGGTCCTGCTGCTCGCGCAGCTCGCGACCATCAGGCCCGGCTGACCGGGCCGCCCGGCGCGGAGCGCCCCCGCGCCGGGGCGTTCCCGTCAGGGGTAGACGGCGCGGAGCGCGTCGTCGACCGCGGAACGGGCCGCGGCCAGGTCGAGGCCGAGCCTGGCGGCGCGTTCCGCGTAGTCGCGGGCGGCCCTGGCCGCCTCGCGGGCGGCGGCGTCGCGGGCCGCGGCCACGAACGTGCCGTTGCGGCCCCGGGTCTCGATCACGCCGTCCGCCTCCAGGGCGCGGTAGGCCTTGGCCACGGTGTTGGCGGCGAGGCCGAGCTCGCTCGCGAGGCCGCGTACGGTCGGCAGCCGGTGGCCGACGGGCAGCCGCCCGTCGCGGGCCTGTTCCGCGATCTGTGCGCGCAGCTGCTCGTAGGGCGCTGCCTGGGCCTGGGGATCGATCGTCACCTTCACGAGAGGCGATTGTGCCGCAGGCGCGGCCGTGCGACGCGGGGTCAGGCCCCGCGCTGCCGCAGCCGGGCGTTGACATCGCCCAGGGCCTGGGCGAGCACGGCCAGCTGGTGGCGGTCGAGGCGGTCGATCAGCACCGCGCGCACGTGGTCGACGTGACCGGGCGCGGCCTCGCGCAGGGCGGTGTCGCCCGCCTCGGTGATGTGGGCCGTGATGCCCCTGGTGTCGCCGCAGACCGCGGCGCGCACGACGAGTCCGCGTGCTTCGAGCCGGTCGACCTGGTAGGTCAGGCCGCTCTTGGAGGTGACGAGGGCCTCGGCCAGTTCCGTCATCCGCAGCCCCGCGGCGCCGGCGGAGGCGAGCCTGACCAGGATCTCGTACTGCGGGTGGGAGAGCCCGGCCTCGGTCTTGAGCTGCTGTTCGACGCTGTGGAAGACGCGGTGGCTGGCTTCCAGGAACGCCGTCCAGGCGGCCATCTCCTCACTGTCGAGCCATCTCGTCTCCGCCATGCGGTCATCTTAAAGCACTTGTTCAAATTCGAACGAAGAGGTAGCGTCGTAGTTTCAATTTGAACGACTCCCGCCCCCCTCACCCCTCACAGGAGTCAACGCGTGACCACCTTCACGAGGCAATCCGCCCCCACCGGTCTCGTCCCGGCCCCGCACCCCCAGGCGCACCCCGGCGTCTCCCCCACCGGTCTCGGGATCGGCCTGCTGCTCCTGCGCCTGGCCATCGGCCTGACGATGGCCGCGCACGGCACCCAGAAGCTGTTCGGCTGGTTCGACGGCGCCGGCCTAGAGGCCACAGGGGCGGGCTACACCGCCATGGGCTACCCGGGCGGCGAGACCATGGCCCTGGTGGCCGGCCTCTCGGAAACGCTCGGCGGCCTCGGGCTCGCCCTCGGCCTGTTCACGCCCCTGGCCGCGGCGGCCGTGGTCGGCACCATGATCAACGCCATCGTCGCCGTGCACTGGGAGAACGGCTTCTTCCTCCCTGCCGGCTACGAATACACCATGGTCCTGTGCCTGGGCGCGGCGGCGCTCGCGCTCACGGGCCCGGGCCGCCTGGCCCTCGACCCGCTGCTGCCCGTTCCGGCGCTGCGCGCCCACCGCGTCCTGTACGGCGCGGCGGCGCTCGGCCTCGCCGTGGCCACCGCGACCGTCGTCCTGCTGCTGCGCGACTGATCCACGTCGCCTCCCCCGCCCGGTGCGCGGCCCCGGAAGGGGGCCGCGCACCGGCGTGTTCAGCCGGTGGCGCCGAAGGTCTGGAACGCGGTGCGGCGCGGGATGCGGAAGACGTCCCGGCCGGCGGACGCGTTCAGGATGAGCGCGCTGCGGTAGGCGCCGATGCCCAGGTCGGGGGCCGCGGCACCGTGCGTGTGCAGCTCGGCGTTCTGCACGAAGAGGCCCGCCGTCACCTCGGGGACCGTGCGCACCCGGTGGTCGGGGCTGACGTCGTAGCGGCCCTTGGGGTCCCAGGCGATCAGCTTCTCCACCGGGGCCACGCAGTCGGGCCTGCGCCCGGCGTAGCCGGTGGCCGCGATGACGGCGCCGGTGCGGCGGACCGCCTCGCGGCCTGTGTCGGCGTGCCGGGTGGTGAGCTGGACCGCGTCCCCGTCCCGCCGGGCGTCGAGCACGGCGGTGGCCGGCAGCAGGGTGACCGGCGGCCGGTCGCCGTCGAGCATGTGGTCGTACAGCTCGTTGTGGATGAGGTCGATCGTCTCGGTGTCGATGCCCTTGTACAGCTGCCACTGGGAGGCGACGAGGCGGTCCCTGACGGCCGGCTCAAGGCCGTTGAAGTACCGCATGTAGGCGGGCGTGGTGTATTCGAGGACCAGCTTGGAGTAGTCGAGCGGGGCGAAGCCCCAGGAACGGGTGAGCCAGGTGACGGCCCAGCCCGCGTCCCGCTGGCGGCGCAGCAGGTCGAGGAACACCTCGGCGCCCGACTGGCCCGAGCCGACGACCGTGATGTCCCGCACGCCGTCGGCGATCAGCCCGTCGACGCGGTGCAGGTGCTCGCCCGAGTGGAGGACGCGGTCCCCCTCGGCCTTCGCGAGGGCGGGCGGCAGCGCCGGCTCGGTGCCGACGCCGAGGGCGAGGTTGCGCGCGGCCCGCACGCGGATGTCCCCGGTGGCCGCGTCGCGCAGCGTGAGTTCCCACAGGTCGCGCGCGGGGTCCCAGCGCACTTCGTCGACCGAGGTGCCGAAGTGGCAGCCGGGCAGCCGGGCCGCGGCCCAGGCGCAGTAGTCGGCGTATTCGCGGCGGGGCACGTGGAAGCGTTCCGCGATGTAGAACGGGTACATCCGGTCGTGCTCGACCAGGTAGTTGAGGAACGACCAGGGGCTGGTCGGCCTGATCAGGGAGACCAGGTCGGCGAGGAACCCGACCTGGAGCGAGGCCCAGTCGAACATCAGGCCCGGGTGCCAGTCGTAGGCGGGCCGCCGGTCGAACGCGGCGAAGGAGAAGCCGTCGACCTCGTCGGCCAGCGCGGCGAGGGAGAGGTTGAACGGCCCGATGCCGACCGCGGCGAGGTCGAGCACGTCCTGGTCCGTCGTGGTCCCGCTCATGCGGCTGCCTCCACGGCCGAGCCCGCGGCGGCCACGGCCGCGAGCAGTTCGTCGATGTCGTTCGTGGTGGCCTGCGGGTTGAGCAGGGTCAGTTTGAGCCGGACCGAGCCCGCCACGTCGGTGCGGCCGATGAGCGCGGTGCCGCGGGAGAGCAGCAGGCGGCGCAGGGCGCCGTTGACGGCGTCGGGGTCGGCGCCGTGGGCGCGGGGCAGGTAGCGGAAGACCACGGTGGTCAGGGCGGGCGGCGCGGCGAGTTCGAGCCCGGGGTGGGCCGCCACGGTGTCCGCCGCGTGCCTGGCCAGGTCGTGGCACGCCTCCAGCATGGCGCCGACGCCCTCGCGGCCCAGCGCGAGGAACGTGGCGGCCACCTTGAGCGCGTCCGCCCTGCGGGTGGTGGCCATGGAGTTGCCCAGCAGCCCGTCGTAGCCGGCCTCCCCGTCGTCGTCGGGGTTGAGGTAGGCCACGCGCAGCCCGGTGGTGGGGGCGAAGTCCCCGCCGTCGCGGGCCAGCAGGGCACTGGCCGCGGCGGGCTGCCAGGCCGTTTTGTGCAGGTCGATGGTGATCGTGTCGGCGGCTTCTATGCCGGCCAGCAGGGGGCGCATACGGTCGGAGAACAGCGCGCCGCCGCCGTAGGCCGCGTCCACGTGCAGCCGCACGCCGTGCCGGGCGGCCACGGCGGCCAGTTCGGGGAGCGGGTCGATCGAGCCCCAGTCGGTGGTGCCCGCGGTGGCCACGATCGCGATCGGCACCTCGGTGTCCCGGCGTTCGGCGAGCGCGCGTTCCAGTTCGTCGACGCGCATGCGGTGCGCGGCGTCGGTGCGGACCGGTCGCACGGCGCCCTCGCCGAGACCGAGGACGGCGCAGGCCCGCGCGATGGAGAAGTGGGCGAGCTCCGAGCAGTAGACGACCGGCTCGGCGGCCAGGCCGGTCAGCCCCGCCGCCCTGACGTCGCGGCGCGCGCCGAGCGCGGCGTCGCGGGCGATGAGCAGGGCCTGGAGGTTGGACGCGGTGCCGCCCGGGGTGAGGACGCCGTCCGCGTCGGGCCCGTAGCCGGCGAGGTCGGTGAGCGAACGGACGACGCGCCGTTCGATCTCGACCGCGCAGGGGCCGCTGTCCCAGGTGTCGACCGACGCGTTGAAGACGGAGGCGAGCACGTCGGCCGCCGCGGCCACGGAGAGGGCGGGCGGCTGGAGGTGGGCGGCGGCGCGCGGGTCGGCGAGGTCGACGGTGTGCGCGGCGTAGGAGCGGGCGAGGGCGAGCACGGCCTCCCGGCCGCCTCCTGCGCGCGGCATCGGCCCGTCCGGGAGCAGGCTGTCCAGCAGGCGGGACAGCTCCTGCGGCGTGACGGCGGGCAGCGGGCCGGTGCGGCGGCGCAGGGCCGCCGCCGCCTCCCTGGTCAGCTCGGTGACGAGGCGTCCGACCTCGGCCAGTCCTGCCGGGTCTGCGGCCAGCAGGTCGGGCTCCAGGAGCGTGGGGGGCGCGGGTACGGGTGGTGCATGGCCGGGCATGCTCATGGGTTCTCTGGGTGTCCCTTGTCTCGGCTGTCGTGGCGGCGCGCCACGGCGTGGCATGACGGCGTGACGCGCCGGACGCGCGGGGCGCGCGGACGGGTCCTGCTGCGTCCTCGCGCCTTTCGCGCCTTTCGCGTCTTCTCGCGTCTTTTCGCGACTGCGTGTCTTCGCTGCGGTACGTGGGGAACGGTTCGGCGGTACGTGGGGAACGGTCTCGAACGGGCTGCTGGGACGAGCGGCTGCCGGGCGGCTTGGCGGCTTCCGACGGTGGCTGGGTGCGCCGGGGCAGGCTCGGTGGACGGGGATCCGGGGTGGGCCCGGGTCGCCGCCACCGGATCAATTTAGGTTAGGCATACCTAAGTTTGTCAACCAGGTCACGGCGAGTGCTTTCGTTCCGGCAACGTCAACGGGCCGGGGAACAGCGCTGGTTGACCGCTCGGAGGCCCGCGCCGCGGCCCGGCCCTGCCGCTTCCGGGGCCGCCGCGGCGGGCGGCGGCAGCGGGCCGCGGCCGGGCGGCTCAGGCCGCGTCGGGCCGCTTCAGGTTCGCCGCGGGCCCCGCCGCCCGCCGGCCGAAGCGGCGGCGGGCGCGGTCGGCCGCGGCCTCGGCGCGCCGGCGGCGTTCGTCCGCGGGGTCGAGCGAGAGCTGACGGGTGGTGTGCGCGGCGTCCGCGAGGTCCTCCGCGCGCAGGGCGACCGCGCGCACCCGGGCCCGCTGGAGCCCGAGCGCGTCGTGCAGCGCGTAGGCCGCGCCGGCCAGGGCGGGGGTGTGCGCGGTCGGTTCCGCGAGGGTGCGGCTGCGGACGGTGGTGCTCCGGTCCGCGTAACGGACGGTCAGGGTGAGGGTGCGGGCGGCCTGCCCGGCGCCGCGCAGCCGGTGGCCGAGGTCGTCGGCGAGGGTGAGCAGGGCGCGCCGCCGCTGCCCCGCGTCGAGTTCGTCGTGCCCGAAGCGGTGTTCGGCCGACGCCGTGCGGGGCGGTGCCGACGGGACGACGGGGGTGGGGTCGGTGCCGTGCGCGAGCGCCCGCACCCGGCGGGCGCGGGCGGCGCCGAGGATGCGCTGAAGGGTGGCGGGCGGCGCGGCGGCGACCCGGCCCACGGTGTCGAGCCCGTACGAGGCCAGCGTGCGCGCGGTGGCCTCCCCGACGCCGTGCAGCGCGGCGGGGGGCAGGGCGGCGAGGAAGCCGGCGACGGCCTCGGGGTCGTCCGGCACCTCGGACACGCCGGGGGTGTCGCGCCCGTCGGCCGCCATCCGGGCCAGCAGGGGGTTGGGGGCGACGCCGATGACGCAGTCGGTGCCGCGCAGGGCCAGGGCCCGCACGCGGAGGAGCCCGGCGAGCCGCGCCGCGTCGCACCCGAAGTACCGCAGCGCGCCCCCGACATCGGCGAACGCGGCGTCCGGCGGAACGGCGCCCACCACCGGCGTGATGTCGTGGAGCAGCCTCAGCAGCGCCGGGTGCCCGGCGGCGGCGCCCTCGCCGATGAGCCGCGCGTAGAGGATGTGGCGGCTCATCCGGCGCTCCCCGGGCTGGCGTGCCACAGCTTGCGCGGGTGCGCGGCGGAGGTCCCGGCCGGCCGCAGGTCGGCCCAGGGGTGCAGGGTGTAGCCGGGGGCGAGCGCGATCCCGCGGTCGCCCCCGTCCCCGGCGCCGTTCCCCCCGTCCGGGCGCGCGGCGGGCGCCCGGGGCGCGTCGGCGTTCTCCCCGTCCGGTCGCACCTCGGCGGTCTCCTCGGACCGCGCGTCGGCGCCGCCCGCGGCGAGCCGCGCGGCCACCGCGTCCAGGCCGCCGGTGCGGCGGAGTTCCGCCAGTTCCGCGAGGTCCCAGGCGGCCTCGCCGACGACGCTCAGCGTCCGTTGGCCGCGCCGCTGGACCGTGCCGCGCACCAGCAGCAGCCAGGAGTGGAAGAGGGTGTGGGCGGACGCCGGGTGGCTGTCCTCGAAGAACGCGAGGTCGACCAGCCCCGTGGTGTCGTCGAGGGTGGCGAAGATGATGCGCCTGCCCGACCTGATCGCGGGGGTCTGGGTGGCGGCCTTGGCCCCGGCGACCAGCACGGTCTCGCCGTGCTCCGCGTCGCGCAGGCGGCGGGCGGACAGCGCGCCGAGTTCGCGGAGGAAGTCGTGGTGGGCGGTCATGAGGTGCCGTCCGGTCTCCATGCCGAGGACGCCGAGTTCCGCGCCCAGCCGTTCGTCCGCGTCGAGGTCGGGCAGCCCGGCAGGCGGCGCCTGCGCGTCGTCGTCGAGCGGGAGCTGGGGACCGCCCGAGCGGCCGGCCGCGCGGCGCTGCCGGTACTGCTCGGCGATGTGCAGCAGCAGGTCGCGGCGGTTGCCGCCGAACGCGTCGAGCGCGCCGACGCGGGCCAGCCGCTCGGCGACGGGACGGGAGGGCGCGGCCCGTCCCAGCAGGTCGGTGAGGGAGGCGTAGGGCCGCCCGGCGGCGATCCGTTCCGCCTCGTCCGCGCTCATGCCCTGCACCTCGCCGAGCGCGAGCCTGACGCCCATCACTCCAGATTCAGACTCCAGTTCGATTCGATAGGTGGCATCCGAACGGTTGACGTCCAGCGGCAGCACCGGAACGCCGCGCCGCCGCGCGTCGGCGAGCAGCAGCCGCTTGGGGTACATGCCGGGGTCGTGCGTGAGCAGCCCGGCGTAGAAGGCGGCCGGGTGGTGCGCCTTGAGCCAGGCGGACTGGTAGGTGGGCACGGCGAAGGCGACGGCGTGCGCCTTGCAGAAGCCGAAGCTGCCGAACGACTCCAGGATGTCCCACGTCCTGGCCACGGCCTCGGGCGGATAGCCGCGCGCGCCCGCCTCGGCGGTGAACCACTCCCGCACCCGTTCCCTGCGCTCCGGGTCGGACAGCGCCCGCCGCGCCTCGTCGGCCAGCCCGCGGTCGCACCCGGTCATGATGGCGAACACCCCGATCACCTGCTCGTGGAAGATCACCACGCCGTGCGTCTCGCGCAGCACGGGCTCCAGGTCGCGGTGCGGGTGGCGCGGCGCCCGCCTGCCGTGCCTGGCCTCGATGAACGGCCGCACCATGTCGGCCCCGACGGGTCCCGGCCGGAACAGCGATATGTCGACGACAAGGTCGTGGAACGTCTCCGGCTGGAGCCGCCCGACGAGGTCGCGCTGCCCCGGCGACTCGATCTGGAAGCAGCCGAGCGTCTCGGTCGACCGGATGAGCGCGTAGGTCTCCGGGTCCCCCTCAGGCACCCGTTCCAGGTCGATCCGCTCCCCCGTGGCCCGTTCCGTCTCATCGACCGCGTACGCCATGGCGGACTGCATCCGCACCCCGAGCACGTCGAGCTTGAGCAGGCCGAGGTCCTCCACGTCCTCCTTGTCGAACTGCGACATCGCGAACCCCTCGCCGCTCGTGGGCACCACGGGCGTGCGCCGGCGCAGCGAGGCGTCGGAGAGCAGCACGCCGCACGGGTGCATGGCCACCCCGCGCGGCAGGCCGTCGAGCGCTTCCACCAGGTCCCACATCCGCGGCCCGTACCGGTCGGCGTCGATGCCCCGCAGCTCCGGCAGCTCGGCCAGCGCGGCCCGCGCGTCCCTGGCCCTGATGTGCGGGAACGCCGTGGCCAGCCGGCCCACCTCGGCCGGGTCGAGCCCGAGCGCGAGGCCGACGTCGCGCACGGCGTGCCGCACCCGGTAGGTCTCCGGCATGGCGACGGTGGCGACCCGTTCCTCGCCGAAGCGTTCGAAGATGGCCCGGTACGCCTCGATGCGGCGGGCGGACTCCACGTCGATGTCGATGTCGGGCAGCGCGCCGCGGCGCGGGGAGAGGAACCGCTCCATCAGCAGGCCGTGCTCGACCGGGTCCGCGTGCGCGATGCCGAGCAGGTGGTTGACCAGCGAGCCGGCGCCGGAACCGCGGGCGGCCACCCGGATGCCGAGCTCCTTGAGGTCGCGGACGACCTGGGCGACGGTGAGGAAGTAGGAGGCGTAGCCGAGGCGCTCGACGATGGCCAGTTCCTCGTCCAGGCGCCGCCAGCGCGCCGCGTCCCGCTCGTACCGGCGCGCGACCATTCCCGCGGCGCACTGCGAGCGCAACGCGCGGTCCGCGGTGCGCTCGGCGGCGCCCACGAGCCCGGATTCGGGGAAGTGCACCCCGCCGAGGCCGAGGTCGCCTGCCGGGTCGACCCGGCAGGCCGCCGCGGTCTCCTCGGTGAGCGCGAGCAGCCGGTGGGCGGCGGACCGCCCGAAACCGGCCGCCGCCGCGGCCCTGGCCGCGGCGGCGGCCATCTCCCGCGGCCCCTTCAGCCAGCGCTCGCCGCCGTCGAGCGCGCCGCGCGGGTCGATGGGCACCAGGCGGCGCGCGGCGTCCAGCACGTCGGCCACGGGCCCCTGGCCGGGGTCGGCGTAGCGGACGCCGTTGGTCAGCACCGGGCGCACGCCCTGCTCGGCGGCGAGGCCGAGGGCGCGGCCGGCCGCCGCCGCAGGGCCCGCGGCGTCCACCGCGATGCGCAGCGCGTCGCCGAAACGCTCCCGCCAGGGGGCGAGCAGCCGCGCGGCCAGGTCGGGGCGGCCGGCCGCCAGGGCGCGGCCCGGTTCCGAGGCGGGCCCGAGCAGCACGATCAGGCCGTCCCCGTGGGCCTCGGCCCACGGCAGCACCGGCCGTTCGCCCCGGGCCGCCCCCGCGTGCGCCGCGGTGACCAGCCGGCACAGCCCGGCCCAGCCGACCGCGCCCTCCCGGGCGAGGAAGACCGCCCGGGGCGCCGTCTCGTCCGCGAAGGCGCCGCCGCGCACCGGGGTCCTGGCGCGGCGCGGCGCGGACCCGCCCGGGTCGCGCGGGGCGGCAGGGCCGGCGGAGACGGCGGAGACGGCGGAGACGGCGGAGACGGCGGAGACGGCGAGGTCGACCCCGTACACCGGGCGCACTCCGGCGCGCACGCACGCCTTGGTGAAGCGCACGGCGCCCGCGAGGGTGTCGCGGTCGGTCAGTGCCACGCTGTCCATGCCCCGCTCACCGGCCCGCTCAGCGAGCCGTTCCGGGTGCGAGGCGCCGTAGCGCGCGGAGAACCCGGACGCCACATGCAGGTGTGCGAAGCCCGGCATCCGCACCTCCCGTCACGCCCGGCCCCCCTGTCGCGTCGCTGTCCGCATCCACCATAAACCAGCCATCGAACATGCGTGCGAACAAAGCGACGCCCCTGCTCGGCCGCCCTGACAAGCGGAAACAGGCGAACGGGAATTGGCCGAAAACAGCCCTGGAGGTCGCGTCGGTCACAACGCGACGCGGAACGCGCCTCCCGGCCGGCGCCCCGGCGGGGGCACTCCGGCGGGCGCTCCTGGTGCTGTCGGAGCCGCAGGCTAGGCTGTCCGGGTGACCTCTCCCGTCGAGTCGTCCCCCACTGGCTCCGCCCCGGCCTGGCACCCGCCCACCGGGCCGTTCGAGCTGGTCATCTTCGACTGCGACGGCGTGCTCGTGGACAGCGAACCCCTCGCCCTGCGGGTCTGCGTCGAGCTCGGCGCGGAGCTCGGCTGGCCGCTCACCGAGACCGAGATCGTGCACCGCTTCCTCGGCCGCTCCGAGCGCGCCGTCCGTGAGCAGATCGCCGAGCGGCTGGGCGAGGAGCGGGCGGCCCTGTGGGGCGAGCGGTACCGGGAGCGGCTGAACGCGGCGATCGACGCCGGACTGACCGCGGTGGACGGGATCGGCGAGGCGCTCGACGCCCTCGCCCTCCCGCACTGCATCGCCTCAAGCGGCATGCACGACAAGATGCGCCGCACCCTCACCCGCACCGGCCTGTACGAGCGGTTCGCGGGACGCATCTTCAGCGCCTCCGAGGTGGCGCGCGGCAAGCCCGCGCCCGACCTGTTCCTGCACGCGGCGGCCCGCATGGGCGTCGACCCGGCGCGCTGCGCGGTGGTGGAGGACAGCCAGTACGGGGTGCGCGCCGCGCGCGCGGCGGGCATGCGCTCGTTCGGCTACGCGGGCGGCCTGACCCCGCCGGAGTGGCTGGCGGGCCCCGGCACGGTCGTCTTCGACGACATGCGCGAGCTGCCCGCGCTGCTGACCGCCTGACGCGCGGCGCCCTTTCCGGCGGTCAGTGCGGCCCCGCGGCGGCGAACTCCGTGCCGCACGGGCCCGCGCCCTCGCTCTCCGCCAGCGGCACCCGTTCCCCGCTCATCGAGAGCGTCCGGTACCAGGTGCCGATCCGCTCGGCGGAACGGCCCACGTAGTGGCAGATGAACGACCGCCTGAACCGGTCGGCCGTGCGGTTGGGCCCCGAGCCGTGCACCAGGCTGCCGTTGAAGAAGAGCACGTCGCCCGGCGCCATGTCGACCGGCACGGGCGTCAGGCCGGGCGGCGGCGGCACGTACTCGCGGACGAAGGACAGCTCGGGGTCGGCCTCCTCGGGGCAGAACAGGTCCATCCGGTGCGTGCCGGGCACGACTTCGAGGCCGCCGTTCTCGCGGTCGATCTCGTCGCACGCGACCCACGCCGCCACGCACGTGCCCGGCTCCACCCGCAGGTAGAAGTTGTCCTGGTGCAGGGCCTGCCCGCGGGCCCCCGGCGGCTTGAAGTAGAACATGCTCTGCGCCGCCAGCACCTCCTCGCCCAGCAGGCGCTCCAGGATGCCGCGCAGCCGCGGCTCCAGCAGGTAGCGCAGCGCCAGCTCGTTGATCTGGTGCGGGTGCATCACGCGCGGGTACCGGTGCAGCGGGTCCCCCTTCTCCCCGTCTCCGGCCCGGCGCGGCTCGAAGTGGCCCGGCACCGGGCCGGCCGCGTGCAGGGCCATGAACTCCTCGCGCAGCCGCCCGATCTCCGCCGCGCCGAACAGCCCGGGCACCACGAGGTACCCCTGCTCAGCGAACCTCCGCACGTACTCCTCGGCCTCCTCGGCGTTCGTCACACCCGTCACGTCCGTCACCCCTGTCACGCCCGCCCCGTCCGTCGCCCTCGTCGCCGCCATCCGCTGCTCCTCCGCTCCCTGCGGTCGTTCGCGCCCCGGCCGGACGTCTGCCACGCTGGGCCCGTCCGCCGGGGCCGCCCTGCCCGACCGACGGTAGGCCCGCCGCACCGCGCCGAGGATGCCCGTGAACGCCGACCACCTGCCCGAGACCGCTGCCCCGCCGCCCGGCCTGGTCACCGCCGGGTACTTCGACGAACGCCCCGGCTACGCCGTCAGCAGGCCGCGCGGCGCGGACAGCTGGCTGTTCACCTTCACGGCCCTGGGCCGCGGCCTGCTGCGGCAGGGCGACGCACGGGCCGAGGCGGGCCCGGGCGACCTGGTGGTGCTCGGCCCCGGCGTGCCGCACCAGTACGCGACCGCCGAGGGCGCGGGCCGCTGGGCGTTCTGGTGGGTCCACTGCCGGGCCAGGGCCGCCTGGGGCCCGTGGCTGCGCCCGCACGCCGCCGGCGGGCGGCTCTACGCCGTCGCGCCCGTGCCCGCGGCCGTCAGGCCGCGGATCGCCGCCGCCTTCCGCCGCCTGCACGCCGACGCCCGGTGGCCGGGCCACGGCGCGCCGCCCGCGCCCGGCCGGCGGCCGGCGCAGGACCGGGTGGCGGTCGCCCACGGCACCGCGGCCCGCGAACTCGCCCTCACCGGCCTCGAAGAGGTCATCCTGCTCGCCACGGCGGCGGCCGGTGCCCCCGCCGGGGCGCCCCACGGGCGGGCGGAGGCCGCGGGGCCCGCGGCCGGCGATCCGCGCGTGCGGCGGGTGGTGGCGCTGATCGCCGCCGACCCCGGCGCCCCGCACACCGTGGAGTCCCTGGCGGCGCAGGTGGCGCTGTCCCCGTCCCGGCTCGGGCACCTGTTCGCCGAGCAGGTCGGCGACACGCCCATGCGGGTGCTGCGCGACGCCAGGCTGCGGCACGCCGCCCGGCTGCTTGAGGCCACGGACCTGCCGGTGGCGCGGGTGGCCGCCGCGTCCGGGTTCGCCAGCCCGTTCCACTTCAGCCGCGTGTTCCGGGCGCGCTACGGCGCGCCGCCGGGCGGCTACCGGGCCAGGCTGAGATAGCCGGCGCCGCGTTCCAGCAGGCGGCGCAGCACCAGGGCGTCCGCGGCGACGGCGGTGACCAGCGCGGCCGGTCCCGCCAGCGGCGTCAGCACGGCCGTGTCGCCCAGCGCGACGGGTTCCGCCGGCGCGTCCGCGAGCGCCGGGTCGACCACCAGCAGCTGGCCCACCGCGCGGTGGCCGCCGAGGACCGCGCCGCCGTCCCAGCCCGGCACCCCGGGACCGAACGCGAGCTGCTGGTCGAGCAGCGGGCGCCCGGCCCTGGTCACCGTCAACCGCGCCAGCAGCCGTCCCGGGTCCTCCCCTGCCCGGCCGAGCACCTGCTCCTCGCGCAGCACGAGCCGGGCGCCTGCCGCGAGGTCGACCCGGGTCGCGGTATGCAGTCCGCTGCCGCGGACCGAGATCAACGGCTCGGGCAGCCAGTGCAGTTCGCCGTCGTCTCCGACCGTCAGGACGGTGTCGTACGTGGCGGGCGCCGACGGTTCGCGGCCCGGCAGGACGAGGGTGGCCGCGGCTGAGCCGACGCGCAGCGCGGCGCCCGGCGCGACCTCGGCGGTCAGGCGCAGCCGGTCGCCGCCGAGCGGCGCGCTCATCGCGCCGACGACCGTCACCTGCGCCCACGGCCCGGCCGCCCGGGTGCGGCGCAGCGCGAGTGGCCCCTCGCCGCGCAGGACGGGCAGCGCCCCGCCGGGGGCGGCGGCGATCCTGGCGTGCGCGGTCACCCCGGTCCGCGCGGCGGCACCGGGAGGCGCGAGGGCACCGGCAGGCGCGGCGTTCTCCGGCGGCGCGCTCACCGGCGGAGCACTCCCCGGCAGAACGCTCCCCGGCGCGCGGGCGGGCGCGCTCACGCCACCCCCGTCCCCGCGGCCTCCGCGGCCTCCGCGCCCGCCCTCGCGCGGCCGGTCGCCGCCCAGTCGGCCAGCCGCTCGCGCACCCAGTCCGCGACCGGCTCGATGCCGCCGGGCGTGGTGAGCGAGGTGAACGCCACGGGCAGGTCGCCGCGCTGCGCGCGGGCGTCGCGGGCCATCGCGGCGAGGTCGGACCCGACGTAGGGCGCCAGGTCGGTCTTGTTGACCACGAGCAGGTCGGCCGCCGTGACCCCGGGCCCTCCCTTGCGCGGGATGTCGTCGCCCGCGGCGACGTCGATGACGAAGATCTGCGCGTCGACGAGGCCGGTGGAGAACGTGGCGGTGAGGTTGTCGCCGCCCGACTCGACGAGGACCAGGTCGAGCGGCCCGGTGCGGTCCTCCAACTCCTCCACGGCCTCCAGGTTGGCGGAGATGTCGTCCCTGATGGCGGTGTGCGGGCAGGCGCCGGTCTCGACGGCGGTGATGCGCTCGGCCGGCAGGACGGCGTTGCGCAGCAGGAAGTCGGCGTCCTCGCGGGTGTAGATGTCGTTGGTGACGACGGCGATGGCGAGGCTGTCCCGCAGGCGGGCGCACAGGGCGGCGACGGTGGCGGTCTTGCCCGAGCCCACGGGCCCGCCGAGGCCGATGCGCAGGGCGCGGCGGGTGCCGTCGGGTCGCAGGGCGCAGGTGTGCCGCGCGGGGTACGTCTCGTGGGGGTCCAGGTGCATGGGCGGGCTCCGTTTCCGCGGTCGGCCGCCGGGGTCGGCGTGCTCGCCACGTGGTCCTCGATGGGGCGTGGGTGGTTGTCGTTCCGGCGTTCAGGAGGCGAAGAGGCGCACGGGCCAGGCGGCGTGCGCCTGGGCCGCGACATCGAGCAGCGGCGCCGACGCGGCGGGCAGGGCGTCCGTGCCCCGTTCCGGAACGGCGCGGGCCGCGGCCTCGGCCAGGTCGGCGACCCGGTCGAGGTCGGGGGCGAGGCGGGCGGTGAGTGCGGTCGCGTCGAACGGGTCGAGTCCGAGCAGCCTGACGGCCGCCGTGGCCGGGCCGCCGACGGCCTCGTAGGCCGCGGCCAGGGCCGCGTCCCGCGGGGCGAGCCCGGCGGCGCGGGCCGCGAGGCCGAGCACGACCGGCTGGTGCAGCCCGCCGGGGTGGCCGGCCGCGACGGCGTCGAGGTGCGGCGCCGGCCAGGTGGCGCGCGCCGCGCGCAGCAGCTGCCGGCCCAGCCTGCGCGCGGTGGCGCGCAGCGCGGGCGAGGGCGTGCGGGCGTCGGCGGCCTCGTCCAGGTCGCGCGGGTCGCAGCCGCCGCAGGCCGCGGCGGCGAGCGCGGCGGCGACCAGGCCCGTGGTGTGCAGGCGGCCCAGGCAGAACGCGGCCAGCGAGCCGGGGCCTGTGATCCGGCCGGCGCGCACGGCCGCTTCGACGCCTCCCGAGTGCGCGTGGCCCCCGGCGGGGAAGCGGCCGTCCGCCAGGAGAAGCAGCGCCGCGGCGGTCATCTGCGTCCCCTCAGAACAGGAAGTAGCGTTGGGCCAGGGGCAGTTCCGCGGCCGGTTCGGGAACGACCGGCTCACCGTCGACGGTGACGGTGAAGCTGTCGGGGTCGACGGCGACGTGCGGGCGGGCGTCGTTCAGCCGCATGTCGGCCTTGGTGACGCCGCGCGTGTCGCGGATCGCGACCGGCCGTTTGGCGAGGCCGAGCCGTTCCGGCGCGCCGTCCTCCAGGGCGAGGCCGGTGACGAAGTTGACGGAGCCGGCCGCCGCGGCCCGGCCGAGCGCGCCGAACATCGGCCGGGGCAGCACCGGCTGCGGCGTGGGGATGGAGGCGTTGGAGTCGCCCATCTGGGCCCAGGCGATCTGGCCGCCCTTGATGACCAGCAGCGGCTTGACGCCGAAGAACGCCGGCTCCCACAGCACCAGGTCCGCCAGCTTCCCCGGCTCGACGGAGCCGATCTCGTCGCCCATCCCCTGCGCGACCGCCGGGTTGATGGTGTATTTGGCGACATAACGGCGGGCCCTGTGGTTGTCGGCCGCGCCGTCGCCCGGCAGCGGCCCGCGCCGCCGCTTCATCACGTGGGCCGTCTGCCAGGTCCGCATGATCACCTCGCCGACGCGGCCCATGGCCTGGGAGTCCGAGGAGATGATGGAGATGGCGCCCAGGTCGTGCAGGACGTCCTCGGCGGCGATGGTGGAGGGCCGGATGCGGGACTCGGCGAAGGCCAGGTCCTCGGGGACGGCCGGGTTCAGGTGGTGGCAGACCATGAGCATGTCGAGGTGTTCCTCGACGGTGTTGACGGTGTGCGGCCGGGTCGGGTTGGTCGAGCTGGGCAGGACGTTCGGCTCGGAGACGACCGTGATGATGTCGGGCGCGTGCCCGCCGCCCGCGCCCTCGGTGTGGTAGGCGTGGATGGTCCGGCCCGCGATGGCCGCGAGCGTGTCGGCGACGAACCCCGCCTCGTTGAGGGTGTCGGTGTGGATGGCGAGCTGGGCGCCGGTCTCCTCGCACACGCCGAGGCAGGCGTCGATGACGGCCGGGGTCGCGCCCCAGTCCTCGTGGATCTTGAAGCCGACGGCACCGCCGCGCAGCTGGCTGCGCATGGCCTCGCGCGAGGTGGTGTTGCCCTTGCCGAGCAGCCCGACGTTGACCGGGACGCCGTCCAGGGCCTGGAGCATGCGGGCGAGGTGCCAGGGCCCCGGGGTCACGGTGGTGGCCTTGGTGCCCTCGGCCGGCCCGGTGCCGCCGCCCACGAGGGTGGTGATCCCGGAGGCCAGGGCCTCGTCGGCGATCCGCGGGGAGATGAAGTGGACGTGCGCGTCGACGCCGCCCGCGGTCAGCACGCGGCCGTTCCCCGCGATGATCTCCGTCTCGGGGCCGATCACGAGGCCGGGGTGGACGCCGTCCATCGTGTCGGGGTTCCCCGCCTTGCCGAGCGCGACGATCCGGCCGTCCCTGATCCCCACATCGGCCTTGACGACGCCGGTGTGGTCGAGCACGACGGCGCCGGTGATCACGGTGTCGGGGGTGCCCTCGGCCCGGGTGGCGCGGGACTGGCCCATCGACTCGCGGATCACCTTGCCGCCGCCGAACACCGCCTCGTCCCCGGCCCGGCCAGGGCCGCCCGCGAGGTCGTCCTCGATCTCGATCAGCAGGTCGGTGTCCGCCAGCCGCACCCGGTCGCCCGTGGTCGGCCCGTACAGGTCCGCGTAGCGCGCCCGCGGCAGCTCAGCCACGTTCGCCCCCGCGCACGGCCGGGAGCGCTCCCGCGGTCTCGCCGCGCAGGCCGGGCACGATCCTGCGCCCCACCAGCGGCACCAGCTCCACCTCGACCGGTATGCCGGGCTCGAAGCGCACGGCGGTGCCCGCGGGAACGCCGAGCCGCAGGCCGAGCGCGGCCGACCGGTCGAAGTCGAGGCCCGGGTTGGCCTCGGCGAAGTGGTAGTGGGAACCGACCTGGACGGGCCGGTCGGCGAGGTTGCGCACCGTGAGCCGGGTGACCGGGGCGCCCGCGTTGAGCGGCACCGGTTCCTCGGCGTACAGGATCTCTCCGGGAATCACACGATTGCCCTTCTCGGGTCTCGGCCGCCGGGCGCGGCGCTCGCGGGGGGCCGGACGCCCGGCGCGGGGGCCGGGCGTTCGGCGCGGGTGGTCAGGCGATCGGCTCGTGGACGGTGACCAGCTTGGTGCCGTCCGGGAAGGTGGCCTCGACCTGGACGTCGCGGATCATCTCGGGCACGCCGTCCATCACCTCGGCCCGGCTCAGGACCCGCCGCCCCGAGTCCATCAGCTCGGCGACCGTGCGCCCGTCCCGCGCGCCCTCCAGGATGTGCGCGCTGATGAGTGCGACGGCCTCCGGGTGGTTCAGGCGCAGCCCGCGGGCGCGGCGGCGGTCCGCCACATCGGCGGCCACGTGGATGAGCAGGCGTTCCTGCTCGTGCGGGGTCAGTTGCATGCGGGCCCACCTCACCGTTCTCCGTCCGGGAACCGCCGGGTTCTGGAGATTAGTTCGACCTCGTTACGGCGGCGTTACTTCCATTCAGAAGTATCGTCGTGACGGGGCTCACCGAGTGTGACCGACGTCAAAGAATTGGCCGTCGTCCCCTCGCCCGGTGCAGGGTAGAAGACGGGCGCAGCCCCACATACCAGGGACGAGGACACGAGGAGCGTCATGAGAGTCGGGATCATCGGTGCCACCGGCCAGGTGGGCGGCGTCATGCGGCGGATACTGGCCGAACGGAAGTTTCCGGTGGACGAGCTCCGGCTGTTCGCCTCGGCCCGGTCCGCCGGGCGCACGCTGCCCTGGCAGGACGGCACGGTCACGGTCGAGGACGCGGCGGCGTCCGACTACTCGGGGCTCGACGTGGCGCTGTTCTCGGCCGGCAAGGGCATCTCCAAGGAGCTGGCCGAGCAGGTCGCGGCGGCCGGCGCCGTGGTCATCGACAACTCCTCCGCGTGGCGGATGCACCCCGAGGTGCCGCTCGTCGTCTCCGAGGTCAACCCGGAGGCCGCCGGCCTGCGCCCCAAGGGCATCATCGCCAACCCCAACTGCACCACCATGGCCGCCATGCCCGTGCTCCGCCCGCTGCACGCCGAGGCCGGTCTCACCGGCCTCGTGGTGGCCACCTACCAGGCGGTCTCGGGCAGCGGCCTGGCCGGCGTCGCCGAGCTGGACCGGCAGACCCGCGGCGCCGTGGCGCAGGACGCGACGCGCCTGACGTCCGACGGGCTCGCGGTGGACTTCCCCGCGCCCGAGCAGTACGTGCGGCCGATCGCGTTCAACGTGCTCCCGATGGCCGGCTCGATCGTCGACGACGGCCTCGATGAGACGGACGAGGAGCAGAAGCTGCGCAACGAGAGCCGCAAGATCCTCGGCATCCCCGGCCTCAAGGTGTCGGGCACCTGCGTGCGGGTCCCCGTGTTCACGGGCCACTCGCTCCAGATCAACGCCCGTTTCGAACGGCCGCTGTCCCCCGCCAGGGCCCGCGAGCTGCTGGCGGACGCCCCGGGCGTCGAGCTGTCCGACATCCCCACCCCGCAGCAGGCCGCCGGCCGCGACGCCAGCTACGTGGGGCGCATCCGGCGCGACGAGACGGCCGAGAACGGCCTGGCGCTCTTCGTCTCCGGGGACAACCTGCGCAAGGGCGCCGCGCTCAACGCGGTGCAGATCGCGGAGCTGATCGCCGCCGAGCGCTGATCCCGACGCCGGGACGTGCGGCGGGGGCCGGGGGCGCGTGCCCCCGGCCCCCGCCGCTGCCCGTTACTGGGAGATCGCCAACGCGAACGACGCGACGGCCAGCGCCAGGTAGGTCCCGGGAAAGGCCATGTTGTAGAACACCCGGGCGCGCACGTGCACGGCGACGGCGCCGATGAAGAAGAGCACGAGCCCGCCGGCGGCGGCGATGCCCAGGATGTCCATACCGAGCAGCCCCAGCAGGAGCCCGACCGCCCCCGCGGCCTTGAGGCCGCCGAGCAGGGGGAGCATCGACTGCGGCACCCCCACCTCGGCGGAGTTCGCGAGAACGAACTTCGCCCGCGCGAAGTCCGCGATGGCTATCCCCCCGGTCACCACGATCGTGACGACGGTGACCACCACGTACAGGACAGACATGTCGTGCCCGCCTCCCGTCAGCCGAACAGGCGGTGGGCGCCGAGCACGTCGAACGGCCGCGGCGCGGGCGGCCCGTCGACGGACCACTTGGCCACGGCCGCCTGGAGCCGCTGCCCCGCCGGCAGGCCGGGCAGCGGGTTCTCCACGCCCTCCTCCAGCGTGAGCAGGGCGACGAACTCGGTGCCGCCGGCGGCGCGCAGGTAGGCGTACCGCACGCCCTCCGGGCCCGCCGCCGCCAGCTCGGCGACGGTGTCGGTGATCGCGTCGACGACCTCGGCGACGCCTTCTTCGGCCACTCGGTACGTGAGCATCAGGGTGGGCATGGGTGGTTCTCCCGCGGATCGGCTGAGGTGGGCCGGCCCGCTGCCCGCCCACCGGCTACCAGCCTTCCCGCAGCCCCGGACGACGTCCAATACCTGCGCCCATAACCTGGGGGCATGGATGTCGACACCCGGCTGCTGCGGTACTTCGTCGCGGTCGCCGAGGAGGGAACGCTGACCCGCGCGGCCGAGCGCCTGCACGTCTCGCAGCCCGCCCTCACCAAGCAGATCAGGCAGTTGGAGACCCTGCTGGGCACGCGCCTGTTCACCCGCTCCCGCACGGGCATGGCGCTCACGGGAGCGGGCCGGGCGCTGGCGGGGCGGGCGCCCGGCCTGCTGGCCGACCTCGACCTGGCGACGCGGGCGACGCGGGCCGCCGCCGCGCGGGCCCGGCGGGTGCTGCGCGTCGGCTACCTGGCGAGCGCGGCCAACGAGGCCACGCAGGAGATCGTCGCCGAGTTCACCCGCCGCAGGCCCGACTGGCGGGCGGAGATGCGGCAGGCGACGTGGGCCGACCCGACCGGCGGGCTCGCCGCAGGGGACGTCGACGTCGCGCTGGTCCGCCTGCCCGCCCCGGGCCAGGACCTCCCCGCCCAGGACGGCCTGCGGGTGGCGGAGCTGCTGACGGAGCCGCGCTGGGTCGCGCTGCCCGCGACGCACCCGCTGGCCGGGCGCGAGGTGGTCCCGTTCCCCGAACTGCTCGACGAACCGTTCGTGGCCGCGCCGGCCGGGACGGGCCTGTGGCGGGACTACTGGCTGGCCACCGCGGAACGCGACGGCAGGCCCGTGCGGGTCGGCGCCGTCACCGAACGGCCCGACGACTGGCTGAGCGCGATCGCCAACGGCTACGGCGTCGCCCTGGCCCCCGCGTCCGCCGCGCGCTTCTACGCGCGCCCCGGCGTCGTCTACCGGCCCGTGCGCGACGTCCCGCCCAGCCGCATCGGCGTCGCCTGGGCGCCGGATTCGGCCGGCCCCGCCGTGCGGGACTTCGTGCGCGCCTGCCTCGCGGTCTGCCGCGGCCCCGCGGCCCGGGAGCCGTCGGCTCCCGGGCCGCAGGACCCGCCCGAACGGTGACCGCCTCGCGCGCGGCGGCGGGCCGGGACGCGCGCGGCCCCCTCCGTCCCGCCCGGGTCGGGGCGGTCCCGAGGGGGCCGCTCGGGGAGGGCGGGACGCCCCCTGGGAGCGCCGTTACGGCAGCGTCGCGCCGACCGCGTCGAGCGCGTCCGTCACCGGGTAGAAGAACGTGGTGCCGCCCGAGGTGCAGTCGCCGCTGCCGCCCGAGGTGATCCCGACGGCGGAGCTGCCGGAGAACAGCGCGCCGCCGCTGTCGCCCGGCTCGGCGCACACGCTCGTCTCGATCGTGCCGTGGACGGTGCCCTGCGGGTAGCTCACGGAGACGTCGACGGCCGTGACCTCGCCGCCGTGCAGGCCGGTGGTGCTGCCGCTGCGCTGCACCTGCTGGCCGACCGTCGCCTCGGCGGCGCCGGTGATCTCCTGCGTGCCGCCGTCGTAGAGGTTCACGGCGCTGGGGTGATCGACGTCCGCGCTGTACTCGACCAGCGCGTAGTCGCCCTCGGGGAACACACTTTCCGCCATGGTGCCGATCGGGTCTCCGCCCGCGGACTCGGACCACGTGCTGCCGGTCGACCCGCAGTGGCCCGCGGTGAGGAAGCCCGGCTGGTCACCCACCGTCACGTTGAAGCCGAGCGAGCAGCGCGCGCCCGAGCTGTGGATCGCGTCACCGCCCGCGATGAACGGCGCGAACGCGCCAGGCCGCTGTTCCAGCGTCGCCAGGCCGTCCAGCGCCTCGACCGAGTCGCGCACGGATTCCAGCGCCGCGCCGGTGACCGTGCTGTCCACGGTGACGCGGACGGTGTTGCCGACCGGGTCGACCGACCAGGCGGTGCCCGGCACGGCGAACTCCTCGACCTGCGCCCTGACTTCGGCGAGCGTGGCGGAGCTGTGCTCCACCACGCGGGCCCGCGCGCCCGCGTCGCGCACGGTGTCGGCCGCCGTCTCGTCCAGCACGTTGACCACGAGGGCCTTGGTGTCGGCGTCGTAGAAGGCACCCGCGGCCTCGTCGCCGAGCCGGTCGGTCAGGGAGCCGGCCAGCTCGCCGGCCTCGGCCGAGGAGAGGACGTCGGGTGCGGCCGGTGCCGCGGGGGCGGCGTTGGCCTGGGTCACGGCGAGCGAGCCCGCGAGCAGGGCCGCCAGGCCGGTGGCAGCGGCGAGCAAGCGCCGGTGCGATGTGCGTCGGTGTGTCACGCTCTTTCCTCCTGTGGGGGGTGGAGCCTTCGGCTCCGGAGAGAGCACGGACGTGGCCGGCTTTCGATGTCGGTCACGTCCATGCCAAGCGGTGTGGCGAGTATTCCCAGCCCGGCCGAGTCATACAAGCACGAGATCTTGCCCCGAACATACGATCACACCGTGCGAGGTAATGCGCGTAAACCGTCCAGAACTTCGTGTGTTTTCCCGCCGATGCCCCACTCCCGAGGCACCCGGTGCCGGGCCGCTGTCACCCGATGTGAGCGAGGCCCCCCGACATCGCTTGGACTAGACCTGTCTGAAAATAGTTGTTACAGGCCGCCCTTCGCCCCGAGCGCCCCCTTCGCCGACCGCACCCGGCCGTCACGCACACCACTTCCGCCCGCGCCGGCACAGGAGAACCGCCCCCGCCCGGCGAGCGGGCGGGGGCGGCTGATGCGCGCGCCCGGCGCGAGGGCGCGGGCACAGGAGCGTCAGTACACGCTCACGCCATAGGCGTTGAGCGCCTCGACGATCGGCTGGTAGAACGTCGTGCCGCCGACGGAGCAGTTGCCGCTGCCGCCCGAGGTGAGGCCGAGCACGGTGTTGCCGGAGAAGAACGGGCCGCCGCTGTCGCCCGGCTCGGCGCAGGCGTTGGTCCGCGTGAGGCCGGAGACGATGTCACCGCCGCCGTAGTTGACCGTGTAGTTCAGCCCGGTCACGGAACCGCTGCGCAGGCCGGTGGTGCTGCCGCTGCGCTGCACGGCCTGGCCGTTGGTGGCGTTGGCCGCGCCCGTGATCTCGCGCGTGGTGCCGTTGTACAGGTTGACCGTGCCAGGGCGCGCGACCGAGCTGTCGTAGCGCACGATGCCGTAGTCGTTGCCCGGGAAGCTGGAGCCGGTCGTCGGGCCGATGTAGGTGCTCAGCGAGGAGTTCGTGTACCAGCTCGGGAAGCCCTCGGTGCAGTGCCCCGCGGTGATGAAGTAGTCCGTGCTTCCGGAGCGGACGTTCACCCCCGCGGAACAGCGCCAGCCGGCGCTCGCGTAGATCGCGTCGCCGCCCGCTATGTAGCGCTCCAGGGTGCCGGGCAGCTCCTCGACGGTGATCGCGTCGGCGAGCGGCCCCGCCTCCTCCATGATGGTGTCCAGCTCGGCGTCCGTGACGGTCTCGTCGACGGCGAGCAGGAGGCGGTTCGCCTCCTCGTCGACCGTCCACGCCGTGCCGCCGTCGACGCCCGAGGCCAGCACCGCGTCGCCGGCCGCGGCCAGTTGCGAGGCGCTGAACGTCGCGACGGGGTCGGCCTGGGCCGTCCCCGGCAGGGCGAACGCCGCCGTGGCCAGCAGGCCCGTCGCCGCGGCGGTCAGCCCGAGCCGGCGGGTTCCGCGTCCGTGGGGGTTGGTGCGCTTCGAACTCACTTGGCTTCCTCCCAGTAGGGGAATCACCGGGCCGTCGGGTAGCGGCCCGTGAGGCATGCTCAGGGGCCGGTGTCGCCATGCCCCTGACAAGCGCTGCCCCGCATCCTCGCGTTCGCCGCGCCCCTTGCCAAGAACGCGTTTCGGCCACGACGGACACGGACCGTGTCACCCGGATGGCGGGGCGTGCGCGACTTACTCTCCGTCAGCGCCTCGACACCGCAACGCCGCTGATGGGACGCCACATCGTATGCACCAGAACCGTTACGAAACCGGCCGGGCGCGGCTATCCGCTTGGCGCATTGTCCGCATCATGGTCGACCATAGGAGGGCCGCGGACGGGTAGGGGACCGCGTAGCAGAGAGGAGGCGTCCATGGGATCGGTGCGCAGGGCGAGTGCCTGGCTGGGCCTCGTCGAGGACCGCGAGACGCACTACTACGACGACGAGTACGCCGAAGGGCCGGAGCCGGGCGAGAGCGCCCCGTCGTGGACGACCGACCCCCGGCTCCGGGTGGCGGCGGCGTCCGCCGAGGAGTCGGGCGGGCGCATCGCGACGGTCACCCCGGGCAGCTTCCGGGACGCCCGCCGCATCGGCGAGCTGTTCCGCGACGGTGTACCGGTCGTCATCAACCTCACCGTGCTCGAATCCGCCGACGCCAAGCGCGTCGTCGACTTCGCGGCCGGCCTGACGTTCGGGCTGCGCGGTGACATCGAACGCGTCGCCTCCCGCGTCTTCCTGCTGACCCCCGCCGCCTACGAGGTCGTCAGCGGAGACGCCCGCCACGCCTCCGACGGCGGCTTCTTCAACCAGAGCTGATCCGGCTCCGCCACCCGGCGGAGCCGGACCGGCAGGTCACGGGGGCCCGGAGCCGGTCAGCCAGACCGCGCCGTACACCGCCGCTCCCGCGACCGCCACTCCCGCCACGCCCGCCGCCACACCCGCGCGGGCCCGCGCCAGCGCCACCGCCGCGGGCAGCAGGAGGGGGAACGCGGGCAGCAGCAGGCGCGGTTTCGACCCGAAGTACCCCGCGGCGCACAGGGCGAGCACCACCATGAGCCCCCCGTACACCAGCAGCGGCAGCGGCAGGCGCATCCGCACGCACAGCACGCACACCCACAGCAGCGCCGCCACCCCGGCGCACAGGGCGAGCCCCGCCACCGGGCTCCCGCCGGTCAGCCGCTCCCCGATGAACACGGCGAATCCCCACCCGCCGTCGAACCCGTTCCCCCACCCCTCCTGCACCCGCAGGTAGCCGAGCGGCTCCCCCGTGCGCGCCCCCACCCACAGCACGTAGCCGGCCCAGCCGAGCGGCGCGAGCAGCACCCCGCCCACCATCCGCCGGTGCGCGCGCCACAGCCGCGCCACACCGCGCGCACCGCCGGCGCCGCCCCCGTCCCGTGCCGCGAGCAGCGCGGCGAGCGCCGAGGCGGCCACCGCGGCGGCCACCGCGAGCCCCGCGGGCCGGCACAGCCCCGCGGCGGCCGAGAGCGCGCCCGCCGTCAGCCACCGGTCGGTGAGCAGCGCGTACAGCGACCAGGCGGCCAGCGCGGTGAACAACGCCTCGGTGTACGCCATCGACTGCACGATCCCCACCGGCACCGCGGCCCACAGCACGGCGAGCAGCACCCCGGCCCGCGGGCCGTGCAGCCGCTCGCCGATCGCGTACAGGGCCCACGCCGCGGCCAGCGAGGCCACCGCGCTCACCAGCAGCCCGGCCTCGCCCGCGGACAGCGGCGACACCGCGGAGACCAGCCGTTCCAGCCACGGGAGCAGGGGGAAGAAGGCCAGGTCGGAATGCACCCCGCCGTCCTCGGCGACCACGGTCCTGCCGTAGCCGTGCTCCGCGATGCTCGCGTACCAGACGGAGTCCCAGCGCCCGGAGAGCAGCCGGACCACGCCCTTGTCCTCGGCCGGGTCCCACAGCGCGAGCACCGCGGCGCACACCAGCCGGACCGCCGCGAACGCCAGCAGCGCCGGGGCGACCGCGCGCAGCCGCGCCCCCGGGGAACGCGGGTGCCGGCCGCCGCGACCCGCCCCTTCTGGCAGGGCACCGGCACGCGCGAGATCCGTCACGGACCCGATTATTGGTGATGCCCGCCGCGGCCCGGTGACCCGCCCCGGTCCCGGCGCCTCAGGAGAACGCGTCCAGGCCGGTGAGCGCCTTGCCGAGGATCAGCTGGTGCATCTCGCTCGTCCCCTCGTAGGTGAGGACCGACTCCAGGTTCGCCATGTGCCGCATCACCGGGTACTCGAACGAGATGCCGTTCGCGCCGAGGACCGTCCGCGCCGTCCGGCAGATCTCCAGCGCCTCGCGCACGTTGTTCAGCTTGCCGAAGCTGACCTGCTCCGGGCGCAGCCGGCCGGCGTCCATGCGCCTGCCGAGGTGCCACGCGAGCAGCAGCCCCTTGTGCAGCTCGACGGCCATGTCCGCGAGCTTGGCCTGGGTGAGCTGGAAGCCGCCGATGGGCCGGCCGAACTGCTCGCGCGTGCGCGCGTAGTCGAGCGCCGTCTCGAAGCACGTGCGGGCCGCGCCGAGCGCGCCCCACACGATGCCGTACCTGGCGTGGCCGAGGCAGCCGAGCGGGGCGCGCAGCCCGCGCGCGCCCGGCAGTTCCGCGTCCGCCGGCAGCCTGACCCCGTCGAGCAGCAGCTCGCTGGTCACCGAGGCGCGCAACGACGCCTTGTGCCGGATGTCGCGCGCGGCGAACCCCTCGGTCCCGGCCGGCACCAGGAAGCCCCTGACCCCGTCGTCGGTCCTGGCCCAGACCACCGCGACCCCGGCCAGCGAGCCGTTGGTGATCCACATCTTGCGGCCGGTCAGCACCCAGTCGCCGCCGCGCCGTTCGGCCCGCGTCCGCATGCCCGCCGGGTCGGAACCGTGCTCGGGCTCGGTCAGGGCGAAACAGCCGATGGTCTCGCCCGCGGCCATCGGGGGCAGCCACCGCGCGCGCTGCTCCGGCGAGCCGAAGCGGTCGATCGCGTACATCGCCAGTGAGCCCTGCACCGACACCAGGGAGCGCACCGCCGAGTCGACCGCTTCGAGCTCCAGGCACACCAGGCCGTAGGCCACGGCCGAGGCCCCGGCGCAGCCGTGCCCCGTGAGCGTCATGCCCAGCGCGCCGAGCGCCCCGAGCTCGCGGGCCAGGCCGCGCACGTCGGGCATCTCGCCGCGCTCGTGCCACCCGGCCACGTGCGGCAGCACCCGCTCCCCGGCCCACTCGCGCACCGTGCCGCGCAGCGCGCGGTCCGTCCCGTCGAGCAGGTCGTCGAGGCCGAGCGGGTCCGCGGGGTCGAAGGGGGGCAGGGTTCCGGCAGCCATGGCACCGACGTTACGGGCGGGTAACCGCGCTCGGCAAGAGCGGAACGCCCGGCGGCGGCGAGCAGCGCCCCACCGGCGGCACCGCGACGCGCGGGGTCGCGGCGTCGACGGCGGCCAGGAGCGGATCGGCGCACAGGACGTCGAGAACCGTCCGGCGGCTCCCGGCCCGGGCGGTTGATTCCGGGCGGGACGCCGGGCGGCACCCGCCGCCCCCGGACACCCGACAGGTCACGTTGTTCACCCGGCGATATTCGCGGCATTGCGGCGGGGGAACTCCGTCGGCCCGCCCCGGCGGCAGCAAATCCGCGCCACCGGAATTTCGTAAAGCCGGGAAATAGGACGACGGTAAATGTCGGCCCTACATCACATCGCCATTACGAAGGCGGGCCGGAGCGGGAAGCCCGCTATCACGGGCGGTAATCTGGCGAGTGTGCGTACCGACCGATTCCTAGCCCGCCTCGAACAGGAGCCGCAGCCGCCGAACGTGCCGCCTCCTGTTATGAGCCGCACCCGGATGCTGCTCCTGTGGGCCACCCTCGGGTTCTACGCGGCCATCGTCGCGGCGGTGTGGGCCACCACCTGGCTGGTCGACCTGGACTGGCAGGTGATGCTGTTCCGGCCGTACAAGCAGTGGCCCGGCATGCACGCATTTCTGGACTATTTCGTGGTCCTCGGCCAGCGCGGGCCCACCGCGGTGCTGATCGCCGCCTGGCTCGGCTGGCGCTGCTGGCGGCAGCGCACCCTGCGCCCGCTGCTCGTCATGGGCTGCGCCCTGCTGATGCTCAACCTGTCGGTCGGCGCCGCGAAGCTGGGGATGGGCCGCGAGGGGCCGCACTACGCCAACGTCATCGGCTCGAACGAGATGTGGCTCACCGGCGATATATTCCCCTCCGGGCACACCGCCAACGCCGTGGTCACCTGGGGCATTCTCGCCTACCTGGCCACCACGCCGACGGCCAGGCGCACGCTGTCGGTCATCGCCGCGGTCTTCGCCCTCGGCGTGGGGACCACCACCGTCTACCTCGGCACCCACTGGGTCAGCGACGTCCTGCTCGGCTGGGCCGCCGGACTCCTCGTGCTGCTGGCGCTGCCCTGGTGCGAGCCGCTGATCGCCGTGGTCGAACGGCACGTGCTCGCGCTGCGTGACCGGCTGTTCGGCGTCCCGGCCCCGGCGGACGCGGGGCCCGCGTTCGAGGTGTCCGCCCGGCCCCGCCCCGCGACGGCCGCCCGGGCGGCCGAAGAGCAGCGGTCGCGCGCCGAGGCGGCCGTTCCGAGCGGCACGTGGCCGGGCGGAGCGGCGCGCGGCACGGCCGGCGGGCGGCTGCGGCAGCCGGGCCACAGCCATCCCGGCCGCCCGGAGCGTCCGGCGCGGTCGGTCAGCAGCCGCTGAGCGCGCGGCACGCGCCCGGCCGCGGGCCACGCCCGCGTCGGGTCAGCCCTGCCAGCAGCGGACGACGCGGCCCTCGCTCACCGCGAGGTTCAGCCGCCCCGGCATGTGCTCCATGGTGATGACCGCGTCCGGCGCGAGGCGGCGGACACGCGGCCAGCCGCGCTCGTGGGCCTGCCGTTCCGCCGCGTCGGCGTCGAGCCCGACGTACTCCTCGGGGCGGTCCCCGGGAGCCTGCTGCGGTGGGGGAATGGGTGCCATGCCGCCACCGTACGGCGTCGGCCGACCCGGCCGGAAGTCCTGCCCGCCCCCGGGAACTGTCACGCTTGTGTCACAGCCGCCACTCGGCTAACCCGTGCGGCGCAACGTGGACATTCTGTAATGGAAGGGTGTGGGAGGCTTTTCCCGTCGCCCCTCGTATGCATTTCCGATACCCCTCGGCGCCCGGCGTGCGACAACCGCTTTCCCGCCCCGTTCATTCACCTTTGGAACGCCTTTGTGAACGCTCGGTTTATGGCGGTTCACTCTTGACCGTGCTTGGCCGTGCTTGCGCATGCTTGCCGACGCTCGCCGATGCCCGACCAACGGCTCCCGTACGGCCGGGCCGTCGCGGGTACGGACCCGCGACGGCCCGATTCCGGCCCATGGCGTGACCCTCGCGCGGCTCCCGCCGTTGTGCACGGGGACCCCGCAGCGTCAGCGCGCGGGAAGATCCCGAACCGAGGAGCCGAGAGTGTCCCCCTTGCTCGACGTCAGCGACGATGTACGCGCCGAGATCGGCGACGAAGAAGCCGATCGTCTGCTCGCCGGCGAGAACGCCCCGGGCAGCTACGACTGCACCTCATGCCGCACCCCGGGCAACCCGGACCAGGAACGGACCAGCACCGTCCTGTTCGTCGGGGGCGAGACGGCCGTGCTCGCGTTCGCGCACGCCTCCTGCATCCCCTCCCAGGTCGTCTCCGTGTCCGAGGAGCAACTCCAGGGCGCCGTGCGGTCGATCACCGGCCAGTCCTCCTCCCAGGCGGCCCCCGTGCCCGCCGCGCCGAACGCTCAGGCCGCGCCCGCCGCCGGCGAGCAGGCCGTGCTCGGCGTCACCTGCGGCCAGATCCTGATCGGCAGCGATCTGCACGCCGCGATCGTCGTGGAGCCCACAGGGCCCATCGCGCGCCCCGGTTCCACGGGCCCTGGCGACGAGTTCCTCCCGATGATGATCGAGGCCGGCTTCCTGCCCGTCACGAACGTCGCGAGCGAGCCGTCCCCGCTGCACGGCTGGTCGGTGCTCGTCGCCATGGGCCAGCTGCACGCCGTGCTCCAGAACGGCCCCGAGGGCGGCCGGCCGAGCGCCTGGTGGCAGGCGCACCAACCGCTCGGGCTCACCGACGGCTGGCGGGCCAGCGCCAACCAGCGGAACACCGTCCTCGTCTACGCCGCGCCCGCCGGCTCCATCGGGCAGCAGCCGCGCGAGGACCTGCTGCGCGACGCGCTGGAGAAGGCGGCGGCCGGCGGCCTCCTCGTCGCCGCGGCGATGCCGCTCGCGGGCACGTGACACGGGCCGGCGCGCGGTAGCCCTCGCGGACGGCGCCGGAGAGGGCGCAAGGGAACCAAGGGAACGGAGCCGCGCCCGCATCCGTGCCGCCCCGCGCTCGTTGGACAGGCGTGCACGCTTACGAACACTCCCCCCACCAGCACGACCACCGACACATCCCCGGCATGCGCTCGTCGTACGAACGGCCGCCGGCGTCGGCGACGCCGATCTACGACGCCCTGTGCGCCGAGTACCGCAGGCTGTTCCGGGCGCTGCCGGGGGACCGCACGGGCGAGGAGGACCTGCGTTTCGTGGCCTTCTCCACCAGCTACGGCGTGGGGGCGGGCAGCTGGCGATGGCGCGAGACCGGCTGGACCGGCTACGGCGCGCACACGGGCCCGGCGGGCCGGCCGTTCCCCGCGGCGCTGCCGCCGGGCGGCGATCCGCACGACACCGCCCGGGGCCGCTGAGGCGCCCCGGGCGGTGTCGTGCCCGGCCGGTTCAGGAGCGGCGGCCCCGCTTCTCGCGCACCCGGACCGACACCTGGATCGGTGTCCCCTCGAAGCCGAACTCCTCGCGCAGCCGCCGTTCGATGAAACGCCGGTACTGCGCTTCGAGGAAGCCGGAGGCGAACAGCACGAACCGCGGCGGGCGGGTGCCCGCCTGGGTCCCGAACAGGATGCGCGGCTGCTTGCCGCCCCGGACGGGGTGGGGGTGCGAGGCGACCAGCTGCCCCAGGAAACCGTTCAGCTTCCCGGTCGGCACCCGGCTCTCCCAGCTCGCCAGCGCCGTCTCCACGGCCGGCACCAGCTTCTCCAGGTGCCGGCCGGTGCGGGCGGAGACGTTGACCCGCGGCGCCCACTGCACCTGGACCAGCTCCTGCTCGATCTCCCGCTCCAGGTAGAAGCGGCGGTCCTCGTCCATGACGTCCCACTTGTTGTAGGCGATGACCAGGGCACGGCCCGCCTCGACCGCCATGGTGATGATGCGGGTGTCCTGCACGCTGATCGGCTCGTTCACGTCGATCAGGACGACCGCGGCCTCGGCCTTCTCCAGCGCCGCCGCGGTGCGCAGCGACGCGTAGTAGTCCGCCCCGTCCACGAGGTGCACCCGCCGCCTGATGCCGGCCGTGTCGACGAACCGCCAGGTCTTGCCGCCCAGTTCGATCAGCTCGTCGACCGGGTCCCTCGTGGTGCCGGCCGTCGGGTCGACGACGACCCGCTCCTCGCGCGCCAGCTTGTTCAGCATGGACGACTTGCCGACGTTCGGACGGCCGATGAGCGCGATGCGCCGCGGCCCGCCCAGCGTCTGGCCGAACGTCTCGGCCGGCGCGTCCGGCATCACTTCGAGCACCGCGTCGAGCATGTCGCCCGTGCCGCGGCCGTGCAGCGCCGACACGGGGTGCGGCTCGCCGAGCCCGAGCGACCACAGGTAGGTGGCCTCCGCCTCCATCGAGAAGCCGTCGACCTTGTTCGCGCACAGCACGACGGGCTTGCCCGCGCGGCGCAGCAGCTTCACGACCGCCTCGTCGTCGTCGGTCGCGCCGACCGTGGCGTCCACCACCAGGATCACGGCGTCGGCCGTTTCGATGGCGAACTCGGCCTGGGCGGCGACCGAGGCCTGGATGCCGAGCACGTCCTGCTCCCAGCCGCCGGTGTCGACCACCTTGAAGCGGCGCCCGGCCCACTCGGCCTCGTAGGTGACGCGGTCCCTGGTGACGCCGGGACGGTCCTCGACAACGGCCTCGCGGCGGCCGAGGATGCGGTTGACCAGGGTCGACTTGCCGACGTTCGGCCGTCCGACGACCGCGAGCACGGGCAGCGGCCCGGCCGCGGCGGCTGCGAGGTCGCCCTCAAGCTCCTCGGCGTCGAATCCCTGCTCCCTGGCGAGTTCCATGAACTCCGCGTACTCGGCGTCGCCGATCGCGCCGCCGGCGTCCGGCCCGCTCTGCTGGTTCTGGTCGTTCATGGGGTTCTTACCTCGTCCGTGTCCGTTGGTGGGTGCGCGGTCGGCGCCCGTCCCGCGCGCGGTCGGTGCCGCGCCGTGCGTCGCGCAGATGGCCGGTCAGGCGCTCCCCGAGCGTGGCCGTGGCCTCGTCAAGAGCCGTCCTGGTGCGCCGGGTACCGCTCAGGGTGAACGGATCGCCGAAGACCACGTCGATACGGGAACGCGCGGCGGGCAGCGCCGTTATCACCCGGCCGCGCCGTTCGCCGCTGCCGAGCACGGCCACCGGCACCACCGGGGCCGCCGAGCGCAGCGCGAACCACGCGAGGCCGGACCGCAGCGCGGCGAAGTCCCCCGCCCCGCGCCTGCCCTCGGGGAAGATGCCGAGCACGCCGCCCGCGTCGAGCACCGCGAGGGCCGAGGAGACGGCCGCCCGGTCGGTGCCCGCCCGGTCGAGCGGGATCTGCCCGATGCCGCGCAGGAACGTGCCCAGCGGGCCGGCGAACGCCTCGCGCTTGACCAGGAAGTGCACCGGCCGCGGCGCGGTCCCCATCAGCACGGGCCCGTCCACGTTGTGCGCGTGATTGACGGCGAGGATCACCGGGCCCCCGGGAGGAACCCGCCAGGCACCGAGCACCCGCGGACGCCACACCGCGTGGACGACGCCGGCCGACAGCCGGCGGCCGGCCGCCGCCCCGCGGGCGCCCGGGCCGGTCACCTCTCCCGCCGCTTCCGCTCCTCGACCAGGGTGACCACGCACTCCACGACCTGCGCGAGCGTCAGCTCGGTCGTGTCCACCTCCACGGCGTCGTCCGCCTTGGCCAGCGGCGAGGCGGCGCGGGTCGAGTCGGCGGTGTCGCGCTTCACCAGCGCCTCGCGCGTGGCCGCCACCTCGGCGGCGGCCTTCACCCTGAGCTCGGCGCTGCGCCTGGCCGCCCTGGCCTCGGGCGAGGCCGTGAGGAAGATCTTGACGTCGGCGGCGGGCAGCACGGTGGTGCCGATGTCGCGGCCCTCGACCACGATGCCGCCGGGCTCCTCGGCCGCGATGGCCCGCTGCAACGCGGTGATCCGGGTCCGCACCTCGGGGACCGCGCTGACCGCGCTGACCGCGGCGGTCACCTCGCTGCTCCTGATCGGCCCGGAGACGTCCGCGCCGTCCACGGTGATCGTCGGGGCCTTCGGGTCGGTGCCCGAGGCGATCAGCGGCTTGTCGCAGACGGCGGCGACCGCGACCGGGTCGTTGACGTCGACGCCGTTGGCCAGCATCCACCAGGTCATGGCCCGGTACTGGGCGCCGGTGTCGAGGAAGCCGAGGGACAGGCGCGTCGCCACGGCCTTGGATGTGCTGGACTTCCCCGTGCCGGAGGGGCCATCGATGGCGACGACGACGGAGGATTCAGCCACGGCGGATTCGTACCTTTCTCGGAACGTGCTCCCGTGCGCCTCGGGCGGGCGCGGGAGAGGGGAACGGCGGGGCTCACGGCCCCCCGCGAGGGCGCCGGCGGGCAGGCCCTCCCGACAAGAAGCGTACCGGCCCCCGGGGACACTCCTACGTCCGGATCGACCAGCCCCGCTCGCGCAGCGCCTCGATCAGCACCGGCGCCGACGCCGGCTCGACCATCAGCTGCGCGAGGCCGGCCTGCTGCCCCGTGGCGTGCTCGATGCGCACGTCCTCGATGTTGACCCCGGCCCGCCCGGCGTCCGCGAAGATGCGGGCCAGCTCGCCCGGCCGGTCGGAGATGGGCACGGCCACGGTCTCATAGGCCGCGGGCGCGGTCCCGTGCTTGCCCGGCACCCGCTCGCGGCCCGCGTTCCCCCGGCGCAGTACCGCCTCGACACCGCGGGCCCCGTCGGCGCGCTTGGCCTCGTCGGCGGCCTCAAGGGCGCGCAGCGAACGGATCGTCTCGTCGAGGTCGGCCGCCACCTCGGTGAGGACGTCGGCGACCGGCCCCGGGTTCGCGCCGAGGATGTCGAGCCACATCCGCGGCTCCGAGGCGGCGAGCCGCGTGACGTCCCGCATCCCCTGCCCGCACAGCCGGACCGCGGACTCCTCGGCGTCCTCCAGGCGGGCCGCCAGGAGGCTGGACAGCAGTTGCGGGGCGTGCGAGACGAGCGCGACGGCCCGGTCGTGGATGTCGGCGTCCATGACCACGGGCACGGCGCGGCACAGCGCGACGAGTTCGAGCACGAGGTTCAGGGCCTCGGTGTCCGTCTCGGGCGTGGGGGTGAGGACCCACGGCCTGCCCTCGAACAGGTCGGCGGTGGCCGCGAGCGGTCCCGAGCGCTCCCGGCCCGCCATCGGGTGCGAGCCCAGGTAGGTGGCCGGCTCGCCGCCGAGCGCGCCCAGCTCGCGGCGCGGGCCGCCCTTGACGCTGCCGACGTCCGTGTAGGCGCGCGCGACGCCGCGCCGCTGCATCTGCGCCACGGCGCCGGCGATCGCCGCGGGCGGCACCGCGATCACGGCCAGGTCGACCGGCGCTCCGGGCGGGTCGTCGGTGCCCGCGCCGAGCGCGGCGGCCGTGCGCGGCCGGTCGGGGTCGGTGTCGGCCAGGTGCACCCGCACCCCGCGGCCGGTGAGCGCCAGGCCGATGGAGGTGCCGATCAGTCCTGTGCCGAGAACGAGGGCGGTGCGCATCGTTCCAGCGTAGTACCGGACGGGGCGCGGCCCGGCCCCCCTGTCACAGGCCGACCTCGCCCATCAGGCGCCCCACCTCGGTGTTCGTCATGCGGCGCAGCCATCCCGACTTCTGGTCCCCGAGCACGATGGGCCCGAACCGGGTGCGCACCAGCTTCTCCACGGGGAAGCCCGCCTCGGCGAGCATGCGCCGCACGATGTGCTTGCGGCCCTCGTGCAGCGAGACCTCGACGAGGTAGTTGTTCCCGGTGTTCTGCACGACCCGGAAGTGGTCGGCGCGGGCGTAGCCGTCCTCAAGCAGCACGCCGTTCTTCAGCCGCTTGCCCAGGTCGCGCGGCACGGGCCCCTGGATGGCCGCCAGATACCCCTTGGTCACGCCGTACTTGGGGTGGGTGAGCCGGTGGGCCAGCTCGCCGTGGTTGGTCAGCAGGATCAGGCCCTCGGTCTCGGTGTCGAGACGGCCCACGTGGAACAGCCGGGTCTCCCGGTTCTGCACGTAGTCGCCCAGGCACTGCCGTCCCTCGGGGTCCTCCATGGAGGAGACCACGCCGGCCGGCTTGTTCAGGGCGAAGAACAGGTGCGACTGGGTGGCCACGGTCAGGCCGTCGACCTTGATCTCGTCCTTGTCGGGGTCGACGCGGCGGCCCTGCGAGGTGACGACCTTGCCGTTCACCTCGACCCTGGCCTGGTCGATCAGCTCCTCGCAGGCCCGCCGGGAGCCGAGGCCGGCCCGGGCGAGCACCTTCTGGAGGCGTTCGCCCTCCTGCTCACCGAACGTCTTGGGCAGGCGCACCGCGGGCTTGTCGTGCCGCTCGCGGTTGCGCTCCTCGATCTGGGCGTCGTACTCGCGGGAGCGGGCGGGAGCCGTGCGCTTCTTCTTGCGCGGTGCCGGGCCACCGCTCTTGCCGTACCGGCGCTCCTCGGGGCGTGGCCGCCCCGAGGACTGCTTCCTGTCGTCGCGGCTGTTGCCCGCGCCCCGGTAGTTCCGGTTGCTGTTCCTGCCGCTGCTTCGCATCAATGGTCCGTTGGGGAGTCGCCGGTGTCGTCTTCTTGATCCACGTCGAACGACGGCACCCCCTCCTGGCTCTCGCCCTCGACCTGGTCCGCCTCGGGCAGGAAGGGCGCGAGCTCGGGAAGCTCGTCCAGGCCGCGCAGGCCCATCCGCTCCAGGAAGTAGTGCGTCGTCACATACAGGATCGCACCTGTTTCGGGTTCGGTGCCCGCCTCGGCCACCAGCCCCCGCTGGAGCAGGGTCCGCATCACGCCGTCGCAGTTGACACCGCGGACGGCGGAGACCCGGGAACGGGTGACCGGCTGCCGGTAGGCGACCACCGCCAGGGTTTCGAGCGCGGCCTGCGTGAGCCTGGCCTGCTGGCCGTCGAGGACGAACCCCTCGACGGCGCTCGCGTACGCGGGCCTGGTGTAGAAGCGCCAGCCGCCGGCGATCAGCCGCAGCTCGAAGCCGCGGCCGTCCCGGGTGTACTCGTCGGCCAGCTCCCGCAGGGCCTCGGCGACCGCGCGGCGCGGCCGCCGGAGCACCTTGGCGAGGTGCTCCTCGGTGGCGGGCTCGTCGACGACCATGAGGACGGCTTCGAGCGAGGGCTTCAGGGCCGGCGGCGCGGGCTCGTCCGCGGCCTCCTGGGCAGCGCGCTCCGCACGGGTCGCGTCGGTCATGGGTGCCGCACCTCTCGGTTTCGTCATGCGCCGCGGGCCGCGCCCGCGGCGGCCGGGTCGCGCGGGGCCGGCTCGTCGCCCTCGGGCGCGACCGCCCGGTCGAACTCGTCCGTCACCAGCGGCCGGCCGGTGGCCTCGCCCTCCCAGCGGACGAGCAGCGGGCCCAGGGCCTCGTCCTGGTCCAGGGCCACGGCCCGCTCACGGTACAGCTCAAGGAGCGCGAGGAACCGCGCCACCACCGTGAGGGTGTCGCCGGCGTCACGGGTCAGCTCGGCGAACGTCGCCCGGCCGAGCTCCCGCAGCCTGGCGACGAGGACCTCGGCCTGCTCCCGCACGCTGACCAGCGGCGCGTGGATGTGGTCGACGTACACCTGGGGCTCGGGCCTGGGGCGCATGGCCTTGACCGCGAGCCGCGCGAACCCCTCGGGGCCGATGCGGATCACGACGTCGGGCAGCAGCTCCGCGTGGTGCGGTTCGAGCCCGACGGTCCGCGGGTGGCGCGCGGCCTCCGCGGCGAGCCGTTCGCCGAAGATGTCGGCGACGCGCTTGTAGGCCCGGTACTGGAGCAGTCGCGCGAACAGCAGGTCGCGGGCTTCGAGCAGCGCGAGGTCGGCCTCGTCCTCGACCTCGGCGGCGGGCAGCAGCCGGGCCGCCTTCAGGTCGAGCAGGGTGGCCGCGATCACGAGGAACTCGGTGGTCTGGTCGAGGTCCCCGTCGGGGCCCATCGCACGGATGTGGGCCATGAAGTCGTCGGTGACGCGGGAGAGCGCGACCTCGGTGACGTCCATCTTGTGCCGGGAGATGAGCTGGAGCAGCAGGTCGAACGGCCCCTCGAAGTTGGCGAGCACGACCGTGAACCGGCCGTCGTTCTCCCCCGCGGGGCCGGTCGCGGCTCCTGCGCCGCCGCGGTCCCCGGGCTCCGGCCCGGCCGCGGCGGGCGCGGCCGGCGCCGGGCCGCGCCGTTCGCCCCGTTCCTCCGCGGGGCCGTCCCCGGGCTCGCCGTCGCCGGGCGCGGGGGCGCCGCTGTCCGCGCGTTGTTCCGGCGGGGCCGCGGGAGCGGCGGTGCCCGCCGGGTCGGGCCCCGCGGGGGCCGGCGCCCCGGCGGGGGCCGCCGCGTCCCGCTCCTCGGCCGGGGCCTTCGTGCCCTCGCCCGCGGCGGGAGGCCGCGCGCCCGGGCCGCGGCCCAGCAGGCGCCTGGGGCGTGCCGGGGTGTCCACCCGGCGTCAGCGACCGCGCAGGCGGCGCACGAGGATGCTCGCTTCACCGCGGGATTCCAGGTCGGCGAGAACGACCGCGACGGCCTCCCGCACGATCCTGCCGCGGTCGACGGCCAGTCCGTGCTCGCCGCGCAGCACCAGCCGGGCGTGCTCCAGGTCCATCAGTTCCTCGGCGGAGACGTAGACGGTGATCTTCTCGTCGTGGCGCTCCCGCCCGCTGGGCCGCCGGGGGCTGCGACCGCGGCGCCGTTCGCCGCCCGCCGCCGCGCCGTTGCCCGCGGCGGTACCGGCCGTCCTGCCGCCGCCCCTGGGCGCGCCGGGGGACGGCTGCCGCCCGGCCTGCTCGCGCTTGGGCTGGCCCGGCACGGCGGCCTCACGGCCGCCACCCGCCGCCCGGCCCGCGGCCCGCGGCTCCTCGCGCCTGGTGCCCTCGGTCTCCTCGCCCGTGGGCGCCTGCTCCCCCGAGGGAGCGGGCACCCGCGGCGCGGCGGCGCTCTCGCCCGTGCCGCCGGCACTCTCGGGAGGGGACGAGGGCTGGACCGCGGCCCCTCCGGTACTACGGAACAGTTCGTCGGCCGCCGGGAGACTCACTCGGCGTGGCACCGGGCGAGCACCTCCCTGGCCAGCTGTCGGTAGGCCGCGGCCCCCACGGAGTTGGAGGCGTAGGTGGTGATCGGCTCCCCCGCGACCGTGGTCTCGGGGAACCGGACCGTGCGTCCGATGACGGTGTGGTACACGTTGTCGTCGAACGCCTCGACCACCCGGGCCAGCACCTCCCTGCTGTGCACCGTGCGGGAGTCGTACATCGTCGCCAGGATGCCGTCCAGCCGCAGGTCGGGGTTCAGCCGCTCCTGCACCTTCTCGATCGTCTCGGTCAGCAGGGCCACCCCGCGCAGCGCGAAGAACTCGCACTCCAGCGGAACGATCACCTTGTGCGCGGCGGTGAGCGCGTTGACCGTGAGCAGGCCGAGGGAGGGCTGGCAGTCGATGATGACGAAGTCGTAGTCCGCCAGCAGCGGTTGCAGGGCGCGCTGGAGCGTGGACTCGCGGGCCACCTCGCTGACCAGCTGGACCTCGGCCGCCGACAGGTCGATGTTGCTCGGCAGCAGGTCCATGCCCGCCACCGCGGTCTTCAGGAGGACCTCGTCGGGCGCCATCCCCCGCTCCATGAGCAGGTTGTAGATGGTCAGGTCGAGTTCCATCGGGTTGACCCCGAGGCCGACCGAGAGCGCGCCCTGCGGGTCGAAGTCGACCAGCAGCACGCGGCGGCCGTATTCGGCGAGTGCGGCACCCAGGTTGATGGCCGAGGTCGTCTTGCCGACCCCGCCCTTCTGGTTGCACATGGCGATGATCTTGGCCGGGCCCCGCTCGGTGAGCGGTCCGGGGATGGGGAAGTACGGCAGCGGGCGCCCGGTGGGGCCGATGCGTTCGCGGCGCTGGCGCGCGGCGTCCGGCGCGATGGTGGCCGCGTACTCCGGGTCGGGCTCGTACTCCGCGTCGGGGTCGTAGAACTGCCCGTCGGGCAGTTCCTCGTAGTCGGGGATACGGTCGGCGTCGCCGCCCGTGCGGTCTCCTGCCATGGTGTTCGCCTCATGGCGGTCCGTGCTCTGATGCGCTGTCATGCTCGGTTGGCTCTGGTGGGTTGCGAAGGAATGGACAGCGACGGAACTCCTGCGCCCCGCCGGGTCCGAAACGCCCTGGTGCCGCTCCGGGACCCCTGGTTGTCCCCCCCGGGGAGTAATTGTCGACTCATTCACAAGTCGTCTTACCTCCTTGGGGACCAGGAAACTTCTAGACAGAGTCAGCGTTGCACCATGCCGACGATTGGCGACTCTATGGCGTGTCGGTGGTCCGCAGCAACACAATCCGCCGGACCGGCACGTATGTGTCGGCCCTCGAACATTCACTTGTCAAGGCCACAAGCGGCGCCAGTGGGACGATGCGACGGCGCGCGAACCGGTTAAAGCGCCATTTTCGCGACGAGTTGACACCCGCGCGACGGCGCGCGCGAGCACTCCAGGGCTCGCCCCGCACCTGACGCGCCCGTGGCGGCGTGTGACATTCCCGATGTTGACGCGAGGAGTTGACCGAAACCGGCGGTCACCCCAGGACCGAGCGCAGCTCGGTGTGCGGCAGCCCGTGGGCCCGCGCGACGGGCGGGCAGACGATGTGCCCCTCGTGCACGTTGAGGCCGAGCGCGAGCGCCGGATCGTCCCGCAGCGCCTGCCGCCAGCCGCGCCCGGCCAACTCCACGATGTAGGGCAGCGTGGCGCTGGTCAGCGCGTGCGTCGAGGTGCTCGGCACCGCGCCCGGCATGTTCGCGACGCAGTAGAAGACCGCGTCGTGGACGCGGAAGGTGGGCTCCGCGTGCGTCGTGGGGCGCGAGTCGGCGAAGCAGCCGCCCTGGTCGATGGCGATGTCGACAAGGACACTCCCGGGCTTCATGCGCGCCACCGTCTCGCGCGAGACCAGCTCGGGGGCCCTTGCGCCCGGCACGAGCACGGCGCCGATGACCAGGTCGGCGGCCAGCACGGCGCGTTCGACCTCGAACGCGTTGGCCGCCACCGTCCGCACCCGCGTGCCGAAGAGGCGGTCCGCCTCCCTGAGCTTGGCCATGTCCTTGTCGAGCACGGTCACCTGGAAGCCCATGCCGACCGCGATCTGCGTGGCGTTCCAGCCGGAGACCCCGGCGCCGATCACGACGGCCGACGCGGCCGGCGTGCCGGGCACGCCGCCGGGCAGCACCCCGCGACCGCCGGCCGGCCGCATCAGGTGGTAGGCGCCGACCTGCGCGGCGATCCGGCCGGCCACCTCGGACATCGGCGCCAGGAGCGGCAGCACGCGCCCCGGGGTCTCGACGGTCTCGTAGGCGATGGCGGTGGTGCCGGCGTGCAGCAGCGCGTCGGTGCACTCCCGCGACGCGGCCAGGTGCAGGTAGGTGAACAGGACCTGGCCCCGGCGCAGCCTGTGGTACTCCTCGCGCACCGGCTCCTTCACCTTCAGCACCAGGTCGGCGCGCGCCCACACCTCGTCGGCGTCCGCGACCAGCGCGGCCCCGGCGGCGGCGTACTCCTCGTCGGGGATCGCGGAGCCGAGGCCGGCCCCCCGTTCCACGTGGACCTGGTGGCCACGGGCGACGAGTTCGTGCACGCCGGCCGGGGTGGTGGCCACGCGGAACTCGTTGTTCTTGACCTCACGGGGGATGCCGACCTGCACGTCGATCACAGTCCTTGCGTCACGGAAGGCTAGGGCCGCCATTCTAATGAAGGAATCAGAGATGTACAGCCTTTGTTTCACTCATACTCACCCCTTCTGTGGCTGCGTTTCCCAACCGCTTCCCTCTGCGACCCCAGAGGATTCCGCGCCGGAGCGCGCGCGGGGCGCGGGCGCGAGCAGCGCTTCGGCCGCCGCCCGGTGCGCGGCGGCGGCCGAGGTCCGGCCGGCCCGCTCGCAGCCGTCCGCGAGCCGGAGCCGCACCGCCGCCTGGAGGCGCACGTCCCCGGCCCGTTCGGCCAGCCGCAGCGCCTCCCGCGCGGTGCGCGCCGCCTCCTCGGCCCGGCCCGCGTGCTCCTGCGCCCGCGCGGTCTCGGCGACCGCCCTGGCGTGTGCGCGCGCGTCGCCCGTCCTGCGGTGCGCCGCCGCCGCCGCCCGCCAGGCGCGCAGCGCCTCGGGCCACTGCCCGGTGTGCGTGAACGCGGCGGCGACCCGGCCGTGCAGCCGCGCCTGGGCCTTCAGGTCGCCCCGGGACTGGGCGAGCGTGACCGCCCTGCTGTACCAGTCGGCCGCCCGCTGCCAGTCGTCCAGTTCCGCGTAGGTGCCCGCGATGGACTCCAGCGTGCGGCCGACGGCGAGCGGATCGGCCTGGTCCCCCTCGCTCCTGGCCGCCTCAAGAGCCGCCCGGTAGCGTTCCAGCGCCTCGGCCGGGCGGCCGGCCCCGGCGTCGATGTCCCCCAGGTTCAGCAGCGCGGCGGCGCGTTCCCTCGCCAGGTGCTGCCGTTCCGCGACGCCGAGGACCAGCTCGTGCAGGCGGTACAGGTCGGGGGCGGCGGCCTCGGCCCCGCGGTGCGCGATCAGCGCCCGGCTCAGGGCACTCACCAGGCGGCGGGCGAGCGTGTCGAGCTGGCCGTCGGCGACGGCCAGGCGGGCGGCGGCGAGCAGCGCGGTCCGCCGGGCGGTCAGCCAGGCGGCGGCCTCGGCGCGGCCGGGGAACCGCAGCGCGCCCGGCAGCCCGGCCAGCCAGACGCGGGCGGCGCTGCCCTGCGGCTCGGTCACGGCGTGGCAGGCGCGCAGCAGCCGCACCGTGCGCTCCAGCATGCGGGCCCTGGCGAGCAGGATCTCGGCGGGTCGCTCCGTGGCGTGCAGCTGGGCCCGCAGCAGGGCGTCGAGGCAGCCGGGCACGAGGTACTGGGCGCCGACGCCCCCGCCGCTCGCGGGAGGCAGCGGGCGCAGCAGCCCCGCGGCGGCGAAGCCGGCGAGCGCCGTGCGCGCGGCGGACACCGGGCAGCCGGCGAGCGCGGCGGCGGTGTGCGCGTCGACCAGTCCCGCGGGCGCGAGGACGAGCAGGCGCAGGGCGCGCACGGCGGGCGCGGGCAGGGTGCCGGTCACGAGGCGGAACGCGCGCCGCAGCGGCTCGTCCGCCGCGTCGGGCGGCGGGTGGGCGGGCGGCGGCGGGTAGGGGGCGGGGAAGCCGGGCCGGGGGGCCGGCGCGGGGCGCTCGCGGCCCCGCGGGGCGCCGGGGCCCTCCCGCGGCGCCGCGTCCTCGGACCCGGAGCCGCCCGCGGCCCCCGGCCCGGTCGCCGCTTCCCGTTCCGGCCCTGCGACCGGGCCGGCCTCGGGCTCCGGGCCGGCGGCGAACAGCCGCACCACCTCGGCGAGGGTGGCGTCCGGGCGGGCGGCAAGCCAGCCGGCCACGAGGACCAGGGCCGCGGGCTGGTACCCGCAGAGTTCGGCCAGGGTCTCCGCCGCCCCCGGGTCGACGGTGACGCGGACGTCGCCCGCGCCGCGTTCGAGCAGGGCGACCGCCGCGGCCCGGTCCAGGGCGCCGATGGTGCAGGGCCTGACGTCGGGCACCTTGGGCAGCGGGCCGCGGGAGACGGCGATCACCAGGCAGTCGCGCCGGTCGGGGATCAGCTCGGCCAGCTGCCCCGCGGTGCCCACGTCGTCGAGCAGCAGCACGGCGCGGCGCTCGTCGAGCGCTTCCCGCAGGATGTCGCACAGCTCGCCCTCGTCCGCGCCCGGCGGCGCGTCCTCGCCCAGCTCCGTCAGCAGCTCGCGGGCGACGCGTTCGAGCGGGACGGGCGCGCCGCCCGGCTCGGTCAGCCGGGCGCGCAGCACTCCGTCCGGGTGGTCGCCGCGCGCCACCACCTCGGCGGCGAACTCCTCGGCGAGCGCCGTCCTGCCGCTGCCGGGACGGCCGGCGATCAGCAGGACCCGGGCCCGGGCGACGGGACGGCCCGCCATGGTGTCGAGACCGGCCCGCGCCACGTCGGAGCGCAGCGTGGCCAGCTCGCTCCTGCGGCCCAGGAAGGCGGGCCGACCGGTTCCCTCGGTGACTGTCTGTCCCGTCACATCCGTCACGGGGCGAGCGTATGCCACCGCCGAGGAACGCGGCGGTCAGGACACGTCAGGCCGGGAACGGCCGCGCCGGCCACGGCGCGTCCGCGGGCCGCAGCGCGTCGACGCCGTCCCCCGCGCGCGCCGCCTGGAGCGCCAGCACGCCGATCGCCAGGCAGGTGTTGTGCAGCCGCCCGGCGAGCACGCCGCGGACCAGGTCCTGGACGGGCACCCGGTCGAGCCGCATGTCGGCCTCCTCCGCGACCACCTCGAACCGCTCCCCCTCGGCCTGGGACAGCTCCCTGGCGAGGAAGACGCGCACCGCCTCGTCGCTGCCGCCCGGACTGGTGTAGACGTCCGCGAGGACCCGCCAGTCCTCCGCCTTGGTGTGCGCCTCCTCGTACAGCTCGCGCTGCGCGGCGTGCAGCGGGTTCTCCCCCGGCACGTCGAGGAGTCCGGCCGGGATCTCCCACAGCTTGTGCCGGACCGGGTGGCGGTACTGCTCGATGACGACCACCCGGTCCCGCTCGTCCAGGGCGAGGACGGCGACGGAGCCGGGGTGCACCTGGTAGTCGCGGCGGGCGGTCGAGCCGTCCGGCATCACGACGTCGTCGGCGCGGACGCTGGTCTTGTTGCCGGTGAACGGGGTGGTCGTGGCCGCCACGGGCCAGTTCTGCGCGGAGTCGGCGAGGATGTCGCGGGGGTGCTCGGTCATGGCCCCAAGTCTGCCCCCGGGTGGCCCCGGCCCGCCGCGCCGGGGCCACCCCGCGGTGCTCAGTCGGCGCCGCGGCCCGGCGCGTCGTCCGGCGCGGCGACCGCGGCGGCGCCTGCGCCCTTCCCCGGCCTGGCCTGGACGGCCGCCCTGATCAGGCCGGCGAACAGCGGGTGCGGGCGCGTGGGCCGCGACCGCAGCTCGGGGTGCGCCTGCGTCGCCACGAGGTAGGGGTGCACCTCGCGCGGGTACTCCACGTACTCCACGAGCTTGTTGTCGGGCGAGGTGCCGGAGAACTGGAGGCCCGCCTTCTCCAGCTCGGCGCGGTAGGCGTTGTTGACCTCGTAGCGGTGGCGGTGGCGCTCCTCCACGTACGGCTCGCCGCCGTACACCTCGCGCACGATGGAGCCCTCGGCGAGCTTCGCCGGGTACATGCCGAGCCGCATGGTGCCGCCCATGTCGCCCTCTCCGGCGACGACGTTCAGCTGCTCCTCCATGGTCGAGATCACCGGGTGGGCCACCGCCTGGTCGAACTCGGTCGAGTTGGCGCCCTCGATGCCCGCGAGGTTGCGCGCCGCCTCGATCACCACGCACTGGAGGCCGAGGCAGAGCCCGAGCAGCGGAACGCCCTGCTCCCGCGCGTAGGTGATGGCCGCGATCTTCCCCTCGACCCCGCGGTCCCCGAAGCCGCCGGGGACGCAGATCGCGTCGCAGCCCGCGAGCTGCCGCGCCGCGCCGCCGGGGGTCCGGCAGTCGTCGGAGGTGACCCACTTGATACGGACCCTGGCGTTGTTCGCGAACCCGCCGGCGCGCAGCGCCTCCGTCACCGACAGGTAGGCGTCCGGCAGGTCGATGTACTTGCCGACCAGCGCGACGGTCACCTCGTGCTCCGGGTGGTGCACGCGGCGCAGCAGGTCGTTCCACTCGGTCCAGCTGACGTCGCGGAAGGGCAGGTCGAGGCGGCGGACGACGTAGGCGTCCAGCCCCTCGTCGTGCAGGACCTTCGGGATGTCGTAGATCGACTTGGCGTCGATGGCGGCCACCACGGCGGCCTCCTCGACGTCGCACATCAGCGAGATCTTCCGCTTGATGGCGGTGGGCACCTCCCGGTCGGCGCGCAGCACGATGGCGTCGGGCTGGATGCCGATGTTGCGCAGCGCGGCCACGGAGTGCTGGGTGGGCTTGGTCTTCAGCTCGCCGGAAGGGCCGATGTAGGGGAGCAGCGAGATGTGCACCACGAAGACGTTGTCCCGGCCCACCTCGTGCCGCACCTGCCGCACGGCTTCGAGGAAGGGCAGCGACTCGATGTCGCCGACGGTGCCGCCGACCTCCGTGATCACGACGTCGACGTCGTCGGTGGCCATGCGGCGGATGCGGTGCTTGATCTCGTTGGTGATGTGCGGGATGACCTGCACCGTGTCGCCCAGGTACTCCCCGCGCCGCTCCTTGGCGATGACGGTGGAGTAGATCTGGCCCGTGGTGACGTTGGCGCTGCCGTCGAGGTCGACATCGAGGAAGCGCTCGTAGTGGCCGATGTCCAGGTCGGTCTCGGCGCCGTCGTTGGTGACGAACACCTCGCCGTGCTGGAACGGGTTCATCGTGCCGGGGTCGACGTTCAGGTACGGGTCGAGCTTCTGCATCGTGACCCGTAGTCCGCGCGCCTTGAGCAGGGCGCCGAGACTGGAGGCGGTGAGCCCCTTGCCGAGCGAGGACGCGACCCCGCCGGTGACGAAGATGTGCTTGGTCGTCGAGGTACTGGGCGGCATGGCCAAGTGAGGCTCCCGTGGTCGCGAGGTCGGATGCGTGACGCTCCGGCACGCGGATACTCCGGGGGAACGTCGCTCTGGGTTCGGGGGTTCACAGCCCTCCGGTCCACGGGCTACCAGGGTAACAGTGGCCGGGGAGCCGGAGTGACGCCGAAGTGTTTCCATCGAAGTAAGGCGACGTACCGGGCGCAACGTGAACAAGCTCACCCGGGGCGCCGAGCTCAACTGTGGCGTATGTCAAACAGACGGGCGGGAGCCGTCGTATTCTGCTCGGACGCCCGAATGGGCGAAGAGAACCGCACGTCCCACGGGGCGGAACACTGTTCGACTGGAGTGGCAAGTGGCCGGGCGCATCGAGGATTACGCACTCGTCGGGGACATGCAGACCGCCGCCCTCATCGGGCGGGACGGGTCGGCCGACTGGATGTGCCTTCCCCGCTTCGATTCACACGCCGTGTTCGCCGGATTGCTCGGCACCGACGAGCACGGCTTCTGGCGGCTCGGCCCGGCGCATGGCAAGGACATGCCGCCGCCGCGCGCCGCGCGGCGGCGCTACGTGGGCGATTCCCTGATCCTCGAATCCGAGTGGGACACGCCGCGCGGCACGGTGCGTGTGACGGATTTCATGCCGCCGCGCGGCGGGGACGCCCCGCAGCTGGTCCGCATCGTCGAGGGGGTCAGCGGCCGGGTCCCGATGCGCTCGGCGCTGCGGATGCGCTTCTCCTACGGCTGGGTGGTGCCGTGGGTGCACAAGGTCGAGGACCGCACGGTGGCCGTGGCGGGCCCCGACTCGGTGTGGCTCGACACCTCGGTCGACACCTACGGCAAGGACCTCACCACCTACGCGGATTTCACCGTCGCGCCGGGCGACCGGGTGACGTTCACGATCAGCTGGCAGCCCTCGCACAAGAACCCGCCGCCGGTGGCCGACCCCGAGGGCGCGCTCACGGCGACCGAGGAGTTCTGGCGGGAGTGGGTGGCCCAGTGCACCTACCACGGCCCGTACCGCGAGGCGGTCGTCCGTTCCCTGATCACGCTGAAGGCCCTGACCTACGCGCCGACCGGCGGCATCGTCGCGGCGCCGACCACCTCGCTGCCCGAGGAGATCGGCGGCTCGCGCAACTGGGACTACCGGTTCACCTGGCTGCGCGACGCCGCGATCACCCTGTCGTCGCTGCTGCGCACCGGCTACCACGACGAGGCGCGCGCGTGGCGGGAGTGGCTGCTGCGCGCCGTCGCGGGCGACCCGCAGAACCTCCAGATCATGTACGGCATCGCCGGTGAACGGGAACTGGCCGAGGCGGAGCTGAGCTGGCTGCCCGGCTACGAGAACTCCCAGCCGGTCCGGGTCGGGAACGGCGCCGCCGGGCAGCTCCAGCTGGACGTGTACGGCGAGGTGACCGAGGCGCTGCACCTGGCGCACATGACCGGCCTGGCCCGCAACGACCACGCGAACCTCCTCCAGCTCAAGCTGATCCGCTACCTGGAGGACCACTGGGACGAGCCGGACGAGGGCATCTGGGAGGTGCGCGGCCCGCGCCGCCACTTCGTGCATTCGAAGGTGATGGCCTGGGTCGCCGTCGACCGCACGGTCAAGCTGATCGAGTCGGGCGAGGTGGACGGCCCGCTGGAGCGGTGGCGCGCGCTGCGCGACGAGATCCACCGGGCGGTGTGCGAGCACGGCTACGACAAGGAGCGGAACACCTTCACGCAGTCCTACGGCTCCAAGGAGCTGGACGCCTCGCTGCTGCTCATTCCGCAGATGGGCTTCCTGCCGCCGGACGACAAGCGGGTGATCGGCACGATCGAGGCGATCCAGCGCGAGCTGTCCACGCTGGACGGCTTCATCCTGCGCTACCCGACCGCGGGCGAGGAGGCCGGGGTTGACGGCCTTGAGGGCGACGAGGGCGCGTTCCTCGCCTGCTCCTTCTGGCTGGCGGACGACCTGGCGATGATCGGCAGGGTCGACGAGGCGCGCAAGCTGTTCGAGAAGCTGCTCGGACTGCGCAACGACCTCGGCCTGCTCGCCGAGGAGTGGGACCCCCGCCGCATGCGGCAGGTGGGGAACTTCCCGCAGGCGTTCAGCCACGTGCCGCTGATCGACACCGCGCTGCGGCTGACGGCCTCGGGCGCCTACGGCTGACGCGCGGGGCCGCGTGCCGCCGGCGGCGTCCGTTCCCCGTTCCCCGGGAGAACGCCGCCGGCGGCCCCGCCTCCCCGCCCGGCCGCGGGAGGGGGGTCAGCCCGTGAGCTCCCACAGGATGGTCAGCGTGCCCGCGGGCATGGTGACGAAGTCCCCGAGACCCGAGACGGCCCGCGTACCGGCCGTGGAGACGGCGAACGCGACGATCACCGCCGGGGTCGCGCCCCCGCCGCTCCCGTCGGACGCGTCCGATTCCTCGGAGGCCGCGTCCCCCTCCTCGTACGACCAGTCGATGTCGAGCTGCTTCTCGTCGACGCGGTCCACCTTGGCGCGGTCCTTCTCCACCCGGTCGGCGAACGCCCTGGCCGTCTCCTCCCTCGTCTCGGCCTTCAGCTCGACGACGACCCGGTCGCCGAGCAGCAGGTCCGCGCGCTGGGCGCCTTCCGCGTAGCCGTGGGACTGGCGGCTGACGGCGAGCGACGGCACCCGCTGCCGGAGCCAGACGTACAGCTCCACCTCCAGCCACAGCTCCCAGCCGCCCGCGCTCTCGTACGCGATGCCGATCCGCTCGGCGTTCGCCTCCGCCCAGTCCTTCGCCTGCCGGACGAACAGCCGCACCAGTTCCTCGACCGACCGGTGCTCCTCGACAAGATCCACGATCCGCCCCCCCTTCACCGCACGCCCCCGGCCCGCCCCTCCGGCTCGCCGCGTCGGCGCGAGGGGGATTCTGGCACGCGGGCCGTTCCCGCGGCAGAGGGCCGGCGGCGACCGGTTGCGGCGGGAGCCCGGCGCCTACGCTCCGGCGCGGGTGCCCGGCCGCCCTCGCCGCCGGGACTTCCGCGCGGGGCCCGTTCGGGTCGGTGGTCCCGTCGACGGTCGCCGGCGCGCGGCCGGTGGGAGCGCTCTCGGGGCCGCGTCGGTGCGCACGGCCCCGCATGCCGGTAGCGTCGAGGCCCCCCGACGGAAAGGGACCAGGACGTGCGAGGCGACCATCCCACCCTGGAGGCCGTGGCCGCCCACGCGGGCGTGTCGCGGGCGACCGTCTCACGCGTGGTGAACGGCACCGCGGGCGTCAGGCCCGAGCTGCGGGAACGGGTGAAGGCGTCGGTGGCCGCGCTCGGCTACGTGCCGAACGCGGCGGCGCGGAACCTGGTCACCCGCCGCACGGGCGCCGTGGCCGTGGTGATCGCCGAGCCGGAGACGCGGGTGTTCGCCGACCCGTTCTTCGCCCGCCAGTTGCGCGGCATCAGCCGCACCCTGTCCGCCCACGACACCCAGTTGCTGCTGATGCTGCTCGAACAGCGCGCCGACTACGAACGGATCGGCCGCTACCTCGCCGGCGGCCACGTGGACGGCACGCTGATGTTCTCGCTGCACAACGACGACCCGCTGCCCGGCATCGCGGCGGCCTCCGGCCTGCCGACGGTGTTCGGCGGCCGGCCCGGCTGGGCGGGCGCGGAGCGGCAGGCCGACCTGCTGTACGTCGACACCGACAACCGGGACGGCGCCCGCCAGGCCGTGCGGCACCTGCGCGCCCGCGGCCGGCGGCGGATAGCGGTGATCACGGGGCCCCTCGACCAGACCTCGGCGTCCGACCGGCTCGACGGCTATCTCGACGCGCTGGGCCGCCGGGCGCCCGAGCCCGACCTGCACGCGCGCGGCGACTTCACCGTGGAGGGCGGCGCGCGCGCCATGGCGTGGCTGCTCGACCGCTCCCCCGCCGCCGCGGCCCGGCCGGACGCCGTGTTCGCCGGCAACGACCTGATGGCCACGGGCGCGCTGCGCACGCTGCGCGAACGCGGGCTGCGCGTGCCCGAGGACGTGGCGGTCGTCGGCTACGACGACCTGGAGCCGGCCGCGGCCTGGTCGCAGCCGTCGCTGACCACCGTGCGGCAGGACGTGGAACGCATGGGCGAGCTGATGGCCGGCCTGCTGCTGCGGCGGCTCGGCCGCGTCGACGGGCCGGACGGCCAGGTGCCGCCCGCGCCCGTGGTCACCCCGGCCCGCCTAATCGTGCGCGGCTCGGCCTGACGGGCCGCGCGCCGCGGCGGACCCGCGCCGTCAGCTCGCCGTCGAGGCCGTCAACTCGTCGTAGACGCTGAGCACCTGGGCGACCGTGGTGTCCTCCGTCGGCCAGGTGGCGGCCCTGGCGCGCCCCGCCACGGCGAGCGCGGCCCGCCGGTCGGGATCGGCGAGCAGCGCGTCGACGGCCGCGCCCAGGGCCCGCGGGTCGCCGTAGGGCACGAGAACGGCGGCCCCGCCGACCACTTCAGGCACGCCGCCGACCGCGGTGGCCACCAGCGGCACCCCGCGCCGCAGCGCCTCCTCGGCGAGCGGGGCGCGCCCGGCCCAGCGGGCGACGAGGAGCGCCACGTCCGCGTCGGCGAGCAGCGCGCCCGTTCCCGTGCCGCGGCCGACGAGCCGGACCGGCAGGCCCTCGCGGTCGATCCGCCGCTGGAGCGCGGAGCGTTCGGGACCGTCTCCGGCGAGCGCGAGCAGCGGCTGGGGAGTCCTGCGCCGCCAGCCCTGGGCGGCGGCGAGCAGCAGCCCCGGGGTCTGCGAGCGGTCGAGCCCCGCCTCGGCGACCAGCAGGGGCCGCCCGACCGCGCCGAGTTCCGCCCTGAGCTTGCGGCCACCCGCGCCGTCCTCGGGCACGCGGCACGGCGGCAGCGCGACGGGCGCGAGCCGCGCGTCGCGCGCCCCTCGGCCGCGGGCCCGGTCGACGAGGTCGGAGGTGGTGGCGAGCACCACGGACGCGGCCCTGGCCACGCCGTGCTCGATCAGGCGCCGCGCGTGCGCGCGCGGCCCCGGCGCGGTCGACCTGGCGTGCCAGGTCACGACCAGGGGGGTGCGGCGGCGGCGCAGCGCGAGCGCCGCGAGGAGCCCGGCGCGCATGCCGTGGGCGTGCACGAGGTCGGCGTCCGCGCACAGTTCGGCCACGGTGCCGAGGGCCGCGAACGTGGTCCTGGCGGTGACGGGCACGAACCGCGCGCCCGCCGTGGTGAACCGGTACCTGCGCTCCGCCGGGGGCGCCGCGCCGACGGTGACCCGCACGCCCCGGGCGACCAGGCCCTCGGACAGGGACCTGACGTGCGGGCCCGTGCCGGCGCCGCCGCCCCCGAGAAGCTGCACGACGTGCAGCGGGGCGCGGCCGTGCGCAGGTGCCGTCCAGCTGCTCACGCCATCCTCTCCCGGAGTCGCCCGCCGTGGTGGGCGGTGGTCGCGCCGCCGGCGAACCGGTTCGCGGTGCGCTCGGCGGCCCTCCCGTTCCCGGGAGTGGAACGCGCTCCAGAATGCCAGCCGCTTCCCGGTCACGGTAGCGCCCACCACTCGAACGGGTGAGTGAAGGGCTACGCGGGCCGTTCCGCCGCTCCCGCCCGGCGGCCGAGCGCGGCGGCCGTGGCGAGCAGTTCCTCCGCGTGGGCGCGGGCGAGCCGGGAGTCCTCCTGCCCGGCGAGCATGCGGGACAGCTCCCGAACGCGCCCCTCGCCGTGCACGGTGCGCACCCCGCTGTGCGTGACGGAGCCGTCGCTGGTCTTCTCGACCACGAGGTGCCGGTCGGCGAACGCGGCGACCTGCGGCAGATGCGTGACGACGACGACCTGGGCGGAGTCGGCGAGCCTGGCGAGCCGCCTGCCCACCTCGACGGCCGCCTTGCCGCCGACCCCGGCGTCGACCTCGTCGAACAGGTAGGTGGGCACGGGGGCCGCGTCGGCGAACACCACCTCGACCGCGAGCATCACCCGGGAGAGCTCGCCGCCGGACGCGCCCTTGGCGATGGGCCGCGCGGGGGCGCCCGGGTGCGGGGCGAGCAGCAGTTCCACCTCGTCGGCGCCGTGCGGTCCGTAGGTGACGGGCCGGCCGTCGAGTTCGATGGTGTCCTCGTCGCCGTCCGCGGCGTCGGTCTGCCGCACGTCGAACGTCACGCGCGCGTGCGGCATGGCGAGCTGGGCCAGTTCCGCCGTGACGGCCTCGGCGAAACGCCCGGCCGCCTCGCGCCTGGCCCCGGTGAGGACGGCCGCGTGCGCGGCCAGCCGGGCGCGCAGGTCGTCGTGCTCCGCGGTGAGTTCCCCGATGCGGTCGTCGTCCCCCTCAAGTTCCGCGAGCCGGGCGGCGCCGCGTTCCGCCCAGGCGAGCACGGCCGCGCAGCCGTCGCCGCCGGCGTCCCGGTCCCCGTACTTGCGGACGAGGTGGTTGAGGACGGCGCGGCGCTCCTCGACGGCCGCCAGGCGCAGCGGATCGGCGTCGAGGCCGTCGGCGTAGCCGGCGAGGTCGCCCGAGATGTCCGCGAGCAGGATCGCGACCTCCCCGAGCCGGTCGGCGAGCTGGGCCAGTGCGGCGTCGTGGTCGCGCACGCCCTGGAGCGCGCGGTGCGCGCCGCCCGCCAGGGTGACGGCGTCCACGCCCTCGGGGTCGGCCGGGTCGCCGGCCAGCGCGCCGTGGGCGAGGGCGGCGGCGGCGGCCAGCGCCTCCGCGTGGCCCAGGCGCGCGGCCTCCGCGGCCAGTTCCTCGTCCTCCCCCGCGCGCGGCTCGGCGGCGGCGATCTCGTCGAGGCCGAAGCGCAGCAGGTCGGCCTCCTGCGCGCGTTCACGGGCGCGGTCGGTCAGCTCGGCGAGCTCCGCGGCGACGGCGCGCAGCCGCCGGTAGGTCTCCTGGTAGGCGGCCAGCGGCTTCGACACGGCCTCGCCCGCGTAGCGGTCGAGGGCCCCGCGCTGCCTGGCGGGGCGCAGCAGGCCCTGCTGGTCGGTCTGGCCGTGCACGGCCACCAGGTCCTCGCCGAGTTCGCCGAGGAGCCCGGCGGGCACCGAGCGCCCGCCGACGTGGGCCCGGGAGCGCCCCTCGGCGGAGATGGTGCGGCTGACCAGCAGCGCCCCTTCGTCCAGCTCCGCGCCGGCCTCGCGCGCCCGGCGCGCCGCCGCCGAGTCGGGCGGCACGGCGATGCGGCCCTCCACGAGCGCGGACGCGGCGCCGGCCCGTACGTACCCGGCGTCCGCGCGCCCCCCGAGCAGCAGGCCCAGACTGGTGACGACCATGGTCTTGCCCGCGCCGGTCTCACCCGTCACCGCGGTGAAACCCGAGGACAGCTCGACGACAGCGTCGTCGATCACGCCCAGGTCCTTGATCCGCATCTCCTCCAACACGGATACGACCATACGAGGTTATCCGGGCCGCTGCGACGACGGTCCGTGTGACGGGCCCCGGCTCAGTGGCCCGCGCCGCGCCAGCCGGCCACGGGCAGCGCGAACTTGGCGACCAGACGGTCGGTGAACGGGGCGTGGTGGAGGCGGGCCAGCCGCACGGGAGCGCCGCCGCGCCGCACCTCCACGCGCGAGCCGGGCAGCAGCGCGGTGCTGCGGCGGCCGTCGCACCACAGCACGCCCGGCTGCGTGTGGTGCCGCAGTTCCACGGCGAGCACGGAGTCGGGCGCGGTGACCAGCGGCTTGGCGAACAGGGCGTGGGCGCTGATGGGCACCATGAGCAGGGCCTCGACCTCCGGCCACACGACGGGGCCGCCGGCCGAGAAGGCGTAGGCGGTGGAGCCGGTGGGGGTGGCGCAGACGACGCCGTCGCCACCGAACCCGGACACGGGACGGCCGTCCACCTCGATGACCACTTCGAGCACACGTTCCCGTGCTGCTTTCTCGACGGAGGCTTCGTTCAGCGCCCAGTCGGTGTGCACGGTGTCGCCGTTGTCCCGGACCACGACGTCCAGCGTCATGCGCTCCTCGACCTCGTAGTCCCGGGCGACGACGCGGTCGACCACCTGGTCGAGGTCGTCGCGTTCCGCCTCGGCGAGGAAGCCGATGCGGCCCAGGTTGACGCCGAGCATCGGGACCCCGGAGGCGCGCGAGAACTCCGCGCCGCGCAGCAGGGTGCCGTCCCCGCCGAGGACGACGAGCAGTTCGCAGCCGTCCATGACGCCGCCGCACGGCGTCTCCTTCTCGACCCGCTCGACCTCGGCGGGCAGCGGCAGGTCGGCCGCCTCCTCGGCGAGCACGCGGACGCCGATGCCGTGGGCGAGGAGCCCGCGGACGACGAGTTCCGCGCTGCGGACGGCGGCGGGACGGCCGGTGTGCGCGAGCAGGAAGACGGTGCGTGCGTCGTCGCTGGTGGTCACTGGGGGCCCTCCGTCACGGCGCGGTCGAGGTCGGCCGGGTCGAGTGCGGGTGCCCCGGCGCGCAGCCAGAGAAAGTATTCAACATTGCCCGATGGACCCGGCAGCGGGCTGGCCGTGACGCCCGAGACGCCGAGGCCGTGCCCGGCGGCTCGCTCCGCCACGCCCCGCACGGCGTCGGCGCGCAGCCGCGGGCTGCGCACGACGCCGCCGCTGCCGAGGCGTTCGCGGCCGACCTCGAACTGCGGCTTGACCATGAGGACGAGGTCGGCGTCCGGCGCGGCGCACCGGACGAGGGCCGGCAGCACGAGGCCGAGCGGGATGAACGACAGGTCCCCGACGACGAGTTCGACGGGCTCGCCGCCGATGCCCTCCAGGGTCAGGTCGCGCACGTTGGTGCGGTCCTTGACGGTGACGCGCTCGTCGGCGCGCAACGACCACGCGAGCTGGCCGTAGCCGACGTCGACGGCCACCACCGAGGCGGCACCGGACCGCAGCAGCACGTCGGTGAACCCGCCGGTCGAGGCGCCGGCGTCCAGGGCGCGCCGGCCGGTCACGCGCAGCCCGCGCGGGGTGAACGCGTCGAGGGCGCCGGCGAGCTTGTGCCCGCCGCGGGAGACGTAGCCGGGATCGTCCTCGTCCTCGCGGACGACGACGGCCGCGCTGGTGGCCACCTGGGTCGCGGCCTTGGCCGCGGGGACGCCGTCCACGGTGACCCGGCCCGCGTCGATCAGGGTCCTGGCGTGGTCGCGGGAACGGGCCAGCCGGCGTCGCACCAGCTCCGCGTCGAGCCGGCTGAGGCGTCGCTGAGTCGCTGCTGCCAAGGGGAGTTCAGCTCCTGGGGGTCACGGGTGGCCGGTCGAGGGCGGCCAGCGTGTCGCGCAGGCCGCGGTGAACATCCTCGTACACCTCGATGTGGCCGGCGACGGCGAGTCCGTCGGCATCCGCGAGGCGCGCGAGCCGGGCGTCCACCGCGGCGTCGCCCGTGGGCTCGACGGCGATGCCGAGCGGGCGCGGCCCGTCGTCCTGCTCCCCGGCCGCGGGTTCCGCGCCGGTCCGCTCCGCTGGCTCGCGGGGCGGGCTTTCGTGAGGCGGTGCGGCGCGGCCCTCAGCGGGCCCCTGCGCCGCGGGAGATGACGCTGCGTCCTGGGTCGGGTCCATGCTTCCGACGCTACCCGCTGGGCCGTTGCGCGCCGCTCTTCGCGCGGCGGGCCGGAGCGTCGGGCGCCATCCGCCGCGGGCGCGCCGCGCCGCGCCGCCGCGGGAACGATGCCGCGCCGCCGCACCCGCCGCGGCGAACTCCGGCGCGCGACGCGGCGCGCGGGGCCGTCGCACACGCCCGCGCGCTTCTTCCCGACCCTGGAATCGATCACCCCAAAGCAGTTAGGTTAGCCTAACCTCGCCTACGTCGAACGAGAGGTCAAGGCAAGCCGTATGCCCCGATCCCGCACGCCCGTCCCGGCGGGCAGCCTCCCCGCGGGCCGCGTCCCGCAGGGCACGCGCCGCGCGGCCCGCCGAGGCCGGGCGCCGCACTCCCCTCATTCCGCCGACGCCCCGCACGCCGCCGGCCAGCCCGGCTGACGCCCGAGACCGACATCCGGGAGGACGACCATGACCTTCGACTTCTTCGACACCCACGTGCTGCGCGCCGAGCGCATCGGGCCCGGCTTCATCCGGGTCACCGTCGGCGGCGAGGCCCTGGCCGGCTTCGCCAGCGGCGGCCGGGACCAGCGGATCAAGCTGTTCCTGCCGCACCCAGGGCAGCGTCTCGCCGCGGTCCCCCGCGGCATGGGCGCGGCCTGGTGGCCCGCGTGGCAGCGGATGCACCCCGACGAGCGCGCCACGATGCGGACCTACACCGTGCGCGAGTACCGGCGCGAACAGCGCGAGCTGGACGTCGACTTCGCCCTGCACGGAGACATCGGCGTCGCCTCCAGGTGGGCCGCGCGGGCCGCGGCCGGCGACCCGCTGACCGTGCTCGGGCCCGTCGCGGAGGACAGCGGCGGCGTCGACTTCCGCCCGCCCGCGGACGCCGACTGGGTCCTGGTGACCGCGGACGCCACCGCGCTGCCGGCCGTCGAGGGCATCCTCGCCTGGCTGCCGGCCGGCACCCGCGCCAAGGTCTGGATCGAGGTCGACCACCCCGACGACCGCAGGCCGCTCCCGACGCGGGCGGACGCGGACGTCACCTGGCTGTTCCGCGACGCCCCGCGCCCCGGCTCCGCCCCGTCCGTGCTCGACGCCGTCCGCGAGGCGCGGCTGCCCGCGGGAGCGCCCTACGCCTGGCTCGCGGGCGAGGCGGCCACCGTGCGCGACCTGCGCCGCCACCTCGTCGGCGACCGCGGCGTCGACCGCCGCCGCATCACGTTCACGGGCTACTGGCGCCGCGGCACCTCAGAGGAGGACCTGATCAACGAGGCGATCGCCGCCGCCGCGGCCTGAGAACGCGCGGCGGGCCCCGCCGAGGCGGGGCCCGCGGGCCGTGGCCGTCAGCCGCCGCGCCCGGGCTCGGCCGCGTGGCGGCCGCCCGGTCGGGGCGCGGACGTCACCAGTCGTGCACGGTGCCGTCCCGCAGCCGGTTCACGGGCAGGTAGGCCGGCTCGTAGGGGTGGGCCGCGGCGAGCTCGTGGTCGAGCTCGACGCCGATCCCCGGCGCCTCCCCCGGGTGCAGGTGGCCATCGGTGAACGTGTACGCGTGCCGGAAGACCTCGTCGGTCAGCGCGGTGTGCCCCGAGTACTCCTGGATGCCGAAGTTGTGCACCGCGAGGTCGAGATGGATCGCGGCGGCCATGCCGACCGGCGAGATGTCCTCGGGCCCGTGCACGGCCGTCTTGATCTGGGCCTGCGCCGCGTAGTCGAACAGCTTCCTCAGCGGCGAGACGCCGCCGAAGTGCGTCACCGCCGAGCGCACGTAGTCGATGAGCTGCTCGTTCACCAGCGTGCGGTAGTCGTACACCGTGTTGAACACCTCCCCGATCGCCAGCGGCGTGGTGGTGTGCTCGCGGACCAGCCGCAGCCCCTCCTGGTTCTCTGCCGGCGTGCAGTCCTCCAGCCAGAACAGCTGGTACGGCTCCAAGTCCTTGCCAAGGCGCGCCGCCTGAACGGGCGTCAGCCGGTGGTGCGCGTCGTGCAGCAGCGGCAGGTCGGGGCCGAACTCGTTGCGGACCGCCTCGAACACCCCCGGCATGTGCCGCAGATAGGCGTCGGTGTCCCAGTCCTCCACCACCGGGCGGGCCACGCGCCCGCCCCCGGCGGCGCTCTCCTCCGCGCGTTCCGCCTCGGTGCGCACGCCGTACACCTTCGCCAGCCCGGGCACGCCCGTCTGCACCCGGATCGCGGGGTAGCCCTCCGCCAGCCTGGCCCGGATGGAGTCGAACAGCTCGGGTATGTCCCGGCCGTGCGCGTGCCCGTAGGTGCGCACCCGGTCCCGGCTCGCGCCGCCGAGCAGCTGGTACAGCGGCAGCCCCGCGACCTTGGCCTTGATGTCCCACAGCGCGACGTCCACGGCCGCTATGGCCGCCATGGTCACCGGGCCGCGCCGCCAGTACGCGCCCCGGTACAGGTACTGCCAGGTGTCCTCGATGCGGTGCGGGTCGGTGCCGAGCAGCAGCGGCACGACGTGGTCGTTCAGGTAGCTGACGACGGCGAGTTCACGCCCGTTGAGCGTGGCGTCCCCAAGTCCGGTGACGCCCTCGTCGGTCGTGATCTCCAGGGTGACGAAGTTGCGGCCGGGACTGGTGACGACGACCTGCGCGTCGACGATCTTCATGGGGGTGGTTTCTCCGCTTCGGTGGTGCGAACGGGCGTGCTGCGGACGGGGCTCGGGCGGGTCAGCCCTTGGTCGCCCCGGCCGTGAGGCCGGCCACGAGGTACTTCTGCCCGATGAGGGCGGCGATGACGACGGGCACGGTGATGAGGCTGGCGGCGGCCATCAGGCCGCCCCAGTCGGTACTGGCGTAGGAGATGAAGTTGAACAGCGTCACGGGAACGGTCTGCGTGTCCTCGTCGGCGAAGATCAGCGCGAACATGAAGTTGTTCCAGCTGGAGACGAACGCGAGCAGCGCCGCCGTCGCGGTGCCTGGCGCCGCCAGCGGCAGGGCGATGCGCCAGAACGCCCCGAAGGCGCTCAGCCCGTCCGTGCGCGCGGCCTCCTCCAGCTCGATCGGCAGGCTCTCGAAGAAGCCGATCATGATCCACAGGATGAGCGGCACGGAGACGAACATGTGGCTGAGCACCAGGACCGTGTAGCTGCCCACGAGCCCGAGCTGCGCGAACAGGTAGTACCACGGCACCAGCAGGGAGATCGCCGGCACGATCCGCGCCACGAGCACCAGGGAGCCGGTGCGGTGCATCAGGAACCGGCCGACCGCCCACGCGGCGGGCACCGCGATGACGGCGGAGAGCGCGGTCGAGACGACGCCGACGATCAGCGAGTTCAGCATGGACCTGAAGATCTCGCCGTCTTCCACGATGTTGCGGAAGTTGTCCAGGGTGGGCGAGAAGACCAGGCCGACGCTCGGGTCGGTGACCTGCACGTTGGTCTTGAACGCGGCGGCGAACATCCACACCAGCGGCAGCGCGAACACCAGCGAGACCAGGGTGACGGCCACCCCGCGCAGCCAGGAGAGCTTGCGCCGCCCGCGGCTGCGGACGCGCTGCGGCGCGGTGCGGGTCGGGGACGCGGCACTCATGCGGACTTCCTTCCGGCCCGGCGCCTGAGCAGGACGACGACGGCGATGATGAAGAGGGTGAACAGGACGAGCACGGCCGACGCGAGCCCGTACTCCTGGTAGTCGAAGGTGAGCCCGTAGGCGTAGACGTTCAGCGTCTCCACCTCGAAGTCGGAGCCGCCGCCGGGCCCCTTGGTGGCGTAGAGGATGTCGAACGTCTTCAGCGCGTCGACGGCGCGCAGCACCAGCGCGGTGGCGAGGGTCGGGATGAGCATCGGCAGGATCACGTGCCGGAACCGCTGCCAGCCGTTCGCGCCGTCGACCCGCGCGGCCTCCTCCGGCTCCTCGGGCAGCGTGGAGAGGCCGGCCAGGAGCAGCAGCGTCATCATCGGCGTCCACTGCCAGACGTCGATGAACATCAGCGTCGGCAGCGACTGGCTGACCGAGCCGAGGAACTCCTGCGGGGGCAGGCCGACGGAGTCGAGCAGGTGGTTGGCGATGCCGTTGGTCGGGTCGAGGATGAGCAGCCACAGGATGCCGATGGCCACCGGCGTGGTCAGCAGCGGGATGATCAGCAGGGTGCGCACCCAGCGCATGCCGCGGAACGCCTTGCGCATGAGCATCGCGAGCGCGAGGCCGAGCACCGTCTCGACGAGCACGGCCCCGATCGTGAACACCACCGTGCGCTGGACGGCAGGCCAGAAGCGCCGGGAGTCCTCGATGGCGTCGGTGAAGTTCTGGAAGCCGACGTAGTTGCGGTCCGCGTTCACGGCCCCGAAGGCGTCGGTGAAGCTCAGGTTCAGGGTGAAGACGAGCGGGAAGACGATCATCGACCCGACGAAGACCAGCGCGGGCGCGAGCATCGCCCACTTCAAACGCCGGTTGGCCTGCTCGAACGTACGGGGGCCGCGCTCGCGGGACGCCCGCGCGCCGCGCCCGCCGGTGCGGCCCGGCCCGTGCCCCGCGGTCCTTGCGGCCTCGCGGGCTCCGGCGGCCTCTGCGGTTTTCGAGGTGGGCATCAGCTCTCCCGGTGGCGGTTGTCGCGGACGAGGAAGTCGGCGAACTCGGCGTCGGCGTCCCGCGCGACGGGCGGCACCGACTCGCCGAGGATCCCGGCCACGAGCGGGCGGCCGACGATGTCGCGGGCGCGGCTGACCTGGAGCACGTCGGGCCGGTCGTGGCCCAGGCCGCGTTCCGTGCTGACCCGCATGGTCTCGGCCAGCTCCGCGGGGAAGGCGCCGAGCGTCGCCTCGTCGGACCACGCCGACTGGCGGGCGCCGGGGATGCCCTCGGCCTGCAACGCGGCGACCATCTCCGGGCTGGACGCCCAGCGGATGAACTCCCACGCCTCGTCCCGCAGCAGGGAGAACTCGTTGATCCCCAGGCTCCACGACGGGATGTTGTGCGGCCTCGATCCGGCGGGCCCGGCGGGGAACGGCGCGAAGCCGACGGTGTCCCGCACCGTCGAGACGCCCGGGTCGAGGAAGTTGGTGTAGATCGCGTCGGCGTCGATGTAGAACGCCGCCTTGCCCTGGGCGAAGATCGGCATGGCCTGTTCGAGGCTCATGTTGGTGGCGCCCGGCGGGCCGGTGCGCGCCAGCAGCCTGCCGTAGAACTCGTAGGCGGCGACGGCCTCGGGCGTGCCGATGCCCGACCGCCCGTCGACGGTGAAGTCGCCGCCGAAGGAGTAGAGGAAGCTGGACCACTGGCTGACCGAGCCGTTGCGCTGGCCGCGGCCCACGTAGCCGAAGAAGTTGCCGCGCCGGTCGGCCAGCTCCAGCGACATGTCCATCAGTTCGTCCAGCGTGCGCGGCGGGCCGCCCAGGTCGGCCACGAGGTCCCTGCGGTAGTACAGCGCGGGGCGCTCGGTCACCACGGGGACGCTGAGCACCTTGCCGCCGGTGGACGACCGTTCGCGCGGCGCCTCCTGGACGTCGTCCCAGCGGTAGTCCCGATCGCCCTCGACCCGGTCCGTGAGGTCCGCGAGCCAGCCGTTGTGGGCGAACAGCAGCTGCTCCTGGAGTGCCCTGACCATCATCACGTCGACATCGGTCGCTGACGCGTTGAGCTTCACGTTGTAGCTGTTGGACAGCTGGTCCGCGGTGAGCATCGACAGCGACACGCGCCGGCCGATGCGGTCCTCGAACTCCTCGATGCGCCTGCTGATCGTGTGGGTCCACACGTGGTTGATGGCCATGATCCGCAGGGGGGCGTTCGGTGAGGCGGTGCCGCCGCCGCCCGAACACGCTCCGAGCGTGACCCCGCCCGCGACGGCCGCCGCGGTCGCCGCGAACTTCCCGAAGGAACGGCGGCTGAGGGACTGGCTGCTCGTGGACATCCGCGTCCTCGACTTTCTTACTACGTTCTGTCCCGCAATGTCGGTCCAACTGGTAGGACCAGTGGGACCATAACAGCGGGCCGTCCGGATGACCACCCTCTTCGCCGAAAAGTCCGTACCGCGGAACGGCCCCGCCCCGGGGCGCGCCGACCGGCGCTACGCCTGCCGGTCCTCCGCCTGCCGCAGCAGCGTCTCGATGTGCTGCTGCGCCATCACGCCGACGCTCACGTCCAGGTCGGGACCGTAGGTCCGCAGCCCCAGCCGCAGGTGCTCGCGCATCCGCCGGCGCGCCAGGTCGGCGTCGCCGGCCAGGACGGCCTCCAGGATCTCCGGGTGGTGCGGCACCCCCGGCTCCCCGATCGACGGGTCGGAGTTCGAACGCAGCATCATCTCGAACATCATGCCGCTGATCGACGACAGCATGATCCGCAGCACCGGATTGCCGCTGGCCGCCGCGATCGCGTCGTGGAACGCGAGGTCCGCGTTCGCCTTGTCGATCACGTCGGTCGCGTTCAGCAGGGCGTCGTTGGCGACCCGCATCGCCGCCAGGTCCGCCTCGGTGGCCCGCTCCGTGGCCAGGCCGACGATCTCGACCTCCAACGGGATGCGCGCCTCGATCAACTGCCTGACCGTCGGCCGGCCCGCGCGGTACAGCCCGTCGTAACTGCGCGCCTGCCCCGAGGACTGCTCGCTGACGAACGAGCCGCGGCCGGGCGCCACCGCGATCAGGTGCTGGGCCTCAAGCCGCCGCAGGACCTCGCGGACCACGTTGCGGCTCGCGCCGAACTGCGCGGCCAGCTCGCGCTCCGAGGGCAGCTTGGCACCGACGGGAATCTTCCCCGACCTGATGTCGTGCTCCAGCTCGCGCGCGATGCGCTCGGTCAGCAGTCCCCGCTGCTGAGGGGCGATGCGGCCCGGAGACGAGGCGCGGACGGCGGGCATGTCTGGAGGATACAGGGTGCCGCCCCCGCGCCGACGTCCCGCTACAGCCCCAGCCTCGTTAGGGCCGCACCCGCGTCCGCCGTGCCCGGCCCCGCGCCGGCCGCCGACCACGCCGCCGCGCACAGCGCGCGCAGCCCGTCCACCGGGTCCCCCGCGCCGCCCGACAGCTCAAGCCGCCCCGCACGCGCCGCGGCCAGCCAGCCCCCGCACGCGAACCCGTCGCCCTCGGCAACGGGCGCGGGCTGCGCGGCCAGCAGCCCGCGCAGGTCGGCGGCGACGTACGTCGGCCGGTGCTCAGGCGGCGCGGCGAGCAGCAGCGCGGCGTCCGTCACGCCGGTCAGCACCAGCAGCGAGTCGACGCCCCCGGCGTGCGCGCCCTCGATGTCGGTGTCGAGCCGGTCCCCCACCACGAGCGGGCGCTCCGCCCCGGTCCGCAGGATCGTCTCCCGGTGCATCGGCGGCTGCGGCTTGCCCGCCACCCGCGGGCCGCGCGTGCGGCCGGTGGCGATGCGCACGACCTCGACCGCCGCGCCGTTCCCCGGCCCGATGCCGCGTCCGCTCGGAATCGTCAGGTCCGTGTTCGAGGCGAACCACGGCACCCCCCGGTTCACCGCGAGCGCGGCCTCCGTCAGCACGCCCCAGGGCAGCCCGGGCCCGCCGTACCCCTGCACCACGGCGGCCGGGTCGTCGTCGGCCGAGTCCACCGGGGACAGGCCGCGTTCGCGCAGCGCGACCCGCAGCCCCTCGCCCCCCGCGCACAGCACCCGCGCCCCCGCCGGCAGCTCCTCGGCGATCAGCCGCGCCACCGCCTGCGCCGAGGTGACGACCTCGGCGGGCTCGGCGGTCACGCCCAGCCGCGTCAGGTGCTCCGCGACCGTTTCTGGAGTCCTGGCCGCGTTGTTCGTCACGTACGCGAGCCGCATCCCGCCCTCGCGCGCCGCGCGCAGCGACGCGACGGCGTGCGGAAGGGCCTCGCCCCCCGCGTAGACCACGCCGTCCAGGTCGAGCAGCGCCGTGTCGTACGCCTCGCTGAGCGCCAGGGCCGCGCCCGAGGGGGCCGACCTGAAGGCGCGCGCCGGCCCGGCCGGCGCGCCGATTCGTTCGTTCGTCGATTCACCCATGACACGACGATCATTCCGCATGGCGCGGCGGCTTACCATGCCGGGATGCACGCCGGTCTCGATCTCGCGCCGTTCCGTGCCCTGCGCTACGCGCCGGACCGGGTCACCTCCCTCGCCGCCGTCACCGCGCCGCCCTACGACGTCGTGGTCCGCCCCGACGGGCAGCACGCGCTGGAGACGGCCGACCGCCACAACATCGTGCGCCTGACCCTCCCCCGCGCCGAGGACCCGGCGCAGGCGCACCGCGCCGCCGCCGGCATCCTGAGCCGCTGGCGCGCCGAGGGCATCCTGGTCACCGATTCGCGCCCGGCGCTGTGGGTGTACGAGCAGCGCGCGGGCGGAACGCTCCAGCGCGGGCTCATCGGCGCCCTGCGGCTGAGCCCGCCGGAGGAGGGCGTCGTCCTGCCGCACGAGGACGTCATGCCGGACGTCGTCGCGGACCGGGCGGACCTGACCCGGTCCACGGCCGTCAACCTCGAACCCCTGCTGCTCTCCTACCGCGGCGCCGCGGACACCGCCGCCGCGCTGGAACGGGTCGTGAGCCTCCCGCCGGCGCTGGCCACCACGACGGCCGACGGCACCCGGCACCGCCTGTGGCCGGTGGCGGACCGGCGGCGCGTCGCCGCGCTGGCCGGCGGGCTGACGGCCCATCGGGCGCTGATCGCCGACGGCCACCACCGCTGGGCGAGCTACCTGAGGCTGCGCGCGGAGCACGGCGGACGGCCGCCCTGGGACCGCGGGCTCGTCCTGCTCGTCGACACCGACCGCTACCCGCTGCGCGTGCAGGCCATCCACCGCGTGCTGCCGACGCTGCCGCCCGCCACCGCGCTCGACCGGCTGCGCGGCGCGTTCCGCTCCCGCCCGCTCGGACAGGCGCTGCCCGACGCCCTGGAGACGCTCGCGGCCACCCCGGGCCCGGCGTTCGTGCTGGCGGGCGGCGACCGGCCGCACCTGCTCGACCGGCCGGACGCCGCCCTCCTGGAACGCACGATCCGCCGCGACCGACCCGACGCCTGGCGCCGCCTGGACGCGACCGTCCTGCACGCCGCGCTCCTCGACGCGGTGTGGCGGCACGAGGTGCCGCCCGCGTCCGTGCGCCACCTGCACGACGCGCGGGCCGCCGTGACGCAGGCGGAACGCGCGGGCGGCACCGCCGTGCTGCTGCGCGCGGTGCCCGAGAGCACCGTGCGCGCCCTCGCGGAGGCGGGCGTCACCATGCCGCACAAGTCGACGTCGTTCGGCCCCAAGCCGGCCACGGGCCTGCTGCTCAGGCCGCTGGACCCGCGGGACGGCATTGCCGCGCAAATTTAGGTTAGGCTAACCTCACTCCCAGCTTGACCGCCGCACCTGGGAGCCGCATGAGCGCCATCATCTTCGCCAAACAGGTAGACAGGCTCGGGGAGTTCGCCTTCCGCCACGTCGATCCCGACGCCGACGCCGAGCTGCTCCACCGCTGGCTCACCCACCCCAAGTCCGCGTTCTGGCTCATGGGCGACGCCGCGCTCGACGACGTGCGGCGCGAGTTCCGCGCCATCGCCGACACCCCGGGACACGACGCGCTCCTCGGCCTGCACAACGGCGAACCCGCGTTCCTCGCCGAACGGTACGACCCCGCGGCCGAGCCCGTGGGCGGCGTCTACGAGGTCGTGCCGGGCGATGTCGGCATGCACTTCCTCGTCGCCCCCACCGACACCCCGCTGCGCGGCTTCACCCGCGCCGTCATCACCACCGTCATGGAGCTGCTGTTCGCCGACCCGGCCACGCGCCGCGTCGTCGTCGAGCCCGACGTCCGCAACAAGGCCGTGCACGCCCTGAACGCCGCCGTCGGCTTCCACGTCGCCGCCACCGTCCCCCTGCCAGGTAAGGAGGCGTACCTCAGCATCTGCACGCGCGAGAGCTACACCCCCGCGACAGCCGCCGCCCCGGCGACGACCAGGAGTGAATGACCCGATGCCCCTCCCCCACCCCCACCCCGCCCCCGGCCACGAGATCGTCGCCCACCTGACCCTTGAGCACTGGGACCGCGCCGGCCGCCTGCTGATACGCAAGGCCATAGCGGAGTTCTCGCACGAACGCATCCTGCGCCCCGAACGCGGCGACGACGGCCGGTACTCCGTCCGCACCGACGACGGCAAGACCGCCTACCGGTTCGCGGCCCGCCGCATGGCACTCGACCACTGGCAGGTCGACGCCGACAGCATCACCCGGGAGCGCGAGGGGCAGCCGGCCCCGCTGAACCCCCTCGACTTCTTCGTCGAACTCCGCGACACCCTGGGCCTGGGCGAGCAGATCCTGCCCGTCTACCTGGAGGAGATCAGCAGCACCCTGGCCGGCGCCGCCTACAAACTGGCCGCCTCCCCGCGCACGTCGGCCGAGCTGGCCCGCGCCGACTTCCAGACCGTCGAGGCCGGGATGACCGAGGGCCACCCGTGCTTCGTCGCCAACAACGGCCGCATCGGCTTCGACGGCCACGAGTACCACGCCTACGCCCCCGAGGCCGGCGCGCCGGTCCGCCTCGTGTGGCTGGCCGCGCGCCGCGACCTCGCCACGTTCCGCGCCGGCGCGGGACTCGACTACGACACCCTGGTCTCCGAGGAGATCGGCCCCGACGCCCTGCGCCGCCACGCCGACCGCATGGCGGAACTCGGGCTCGACCTCGACGACTACTACCTCTTCCCCGTGCACCCGTGGCAGTGGGTGAACAAGCTGACCGTGACCTTCGCCGCCGAAATAGCCCGCCGCCACCTGGTCTTCCTGGGCCACAGCGACGACGAGTACCGGGCCCAGCAGTCGATCCGCACCTTCTTCAACGCCGACGCCCCCGGCAAGCACTACGTGAAGACGGCCATCTCGGTCCTCAACATGGGCTTCGTCCGCGGCCTCTCCGCCGCCTACATGGACCGCACCCCGGCCATCAACGACTGGGTGGCCGAGGTCGTCGGCGGCGACGCGTTCCTCGCCGGCAACGGCTTTCGCGTGCTGCGGGAACGCGCCTCCATCGGCTACCACCACGCGCAGTACGAGGCCATCGCCAAGAAGGGCTCGCCCTACCTCAAGATGCTCGCCGCGCTGTGGCGCGAGAGCCCCGTCCCGTACCTCGGCGAGGGGGAACGACTCGCCACCATGGCCGCGCTGCTGCACGTGGACCCGTGGGGCGGCTCGTACGCCGGCGCGCTCATCGAGCAGTCGGGACTGCCGGCCGCCGAGTGGCTGCGCCGCTACCTCGACGCCTACCTCACCCCGCTGCTGCACTGCCTGTACGCGTACGACCTGGTGTTCATGCCGCACGGCGAGAACGTCATCATGGTCCTCAAGGACGGCGTCCCGCAGCGGGTGTTCATGAAGGACATCGCGGAGGAGATCGGCGTCATGAACGCCGAGGTCCCGCTGCCGCCCGTGATGGAGGCGCTGCGGCTGGACATCTCCGACGACCTGTGGACGCTCACCCTGTTCACGGACGTCTTCGACTGCTTCTTCCGGTTCCTCGCCGCCATCCTCGACGAACGGGGCCTGCTGGACGAGCACGACTTCTGGGCGACGGTGGCCGCGTGCGTCACCGACTACCAGAAGAGCGCCCCGCACCTGGCCGACAAGTTCGCGCGCCTCGACCTCTTCGTCGACCGCTTCGCCCTCTCCTGCCTCAACCGCCTCCAACTGCGCGACAACCAGCAGATGATCAACGTGCAGGACCCGGCGCAGGCCGCGGAGGCCCTCCAGATGGTGGGCACCCTGGAGAACCCCCTGGCCCGCTTCGCCTGAGCGGTCTCACTCCTCCGGTTCGTCGGCGTCCGGGTCAAGGGCGTCGACGAACCGCACGCCGTCGAGTTCCGCCAGGCGGTCGGCGGCATCGGTCGTCCCGCCGTGGTCCGCGTCGGCGGCCTTGGCGAACCACTCCCGCGCCTCGTCCGAACGCCCGACCGCGAGCAGCGCGTCGGCGTACGCGTACCGCAGCCGCGGCGTCCACGGGTGCACCGCCGTCGAGGCGAGTTCCGGGCTCTGCAACGTCACCACCGCGGCCTCCGCCTGCCCCAGGTCACGCCTGGCCCCGGCCGCGACCAGCCGCATCTCCACCTGTCCTGCCTTGTCCAACTGCCGCACCTCGGGCTCGCCCGCCATCGCGAGCGCGCGTTCCGGACGCCCGATCCCGCGCTCGCAGTCGGCCATGATCGGCCACAGGTGGACGGACCCGGACATCCGCCTGGCCGCACGGAACTCCGTGAGCGCCTCGCTGTACTTCTCCACGCCGTAGGCCGCGAAGCCGGCCGCCTCCCGCACGGCGGCGACGCGCGAGGCCAGCCGCAGGGCGTTGCGCGCATGCCCGTAGGCACGTTCGGGGTCCTCGTCCAGCAGCCTGGCCACCATCACCAGGCTCTTGGCCACATCGGTCGCCAGCGTCTTCGGCAGGCTCATCAGCTCCTGCCGCACCGACCTGTCGATCTCCTCGCCCGTGACGTCGTCGGGGATGGGCAGCCGGGGCCCCTGCCCGCGGTCCCGCACCCGGCCCTGGTGCTCAGGGCCGCGCCCGCGGCCGTCGCGCCGGTAGCCACCGCGCGGACCGCCCCTGAAGTCCCGGCCACCACCGGGCCGGCCGTCACGCCGGTCGTCGCGGGGTCGGTCGTCGCGGCGGTAGCCGCCGCCACCGCCGCGCGGCCGGTCCTCACGAGGACGGTCATCACGCGGCCGGTCATCACGCCGGAACCCCGAGCCGCCACGGCCCCGGTCATCACGGAAACGCTCATCACGCCGGTCGTCGCGGGGTCGGTCATCGCGCCGGAACCCGCCACCACCACGCGGACGCTCCGCACGAGGCCGCTCATCACGGCGGTCGTCCCGCCGGAACCCGCCGGAACCGCCACGCGGCCGGTCCGCGTGCGGCCTGCTGTCACGGCGGTCCCCGCCACGCGGCCGGTCATCCCGGTGGAGGCCGGCATCACGTCCTCGCGACCGGTCGTCGCGGGGTCGGTCGTCGCGGCGGTAGCCGCCGCCACCAGCGCGCGGCCGGTCCTCACGAGGACGGTCATCACGCGGCCGGTCATCACGCCGGAACCCCGAGCCGCCACGGCCCCGGTCATCACGGAAACGCTCATCACGCCGGTCGTCGCGGGGTCGGTCATCGCGCCGGAACCCGCCACCACCACGCGGACGCTCCGCACGAGGCCGCTCATCACGACGAGCGTCACGGCGGTCGCCGTCCCGTCCCGAGAAACGACGGTCGTCCCGCCGATAGCCGCGGTTCCTGCCATCGTCGCTCCGGCCGTCGCCACGACCGCCCTGACCGCTCCGCCCGTCCTGACGACGCGGGGGCCGCGCCGGCCGTTCCTCGTCCGAATTCGACATCGCCGTGATTCCTGCCTCTCCAGCTCACACAAAAAAAGACCTCTGGTTTTCTCAGCATGTACGCTGAGAAAACCAGAGGTCCCATAAAAATTGTCCGGCGGCGTCCTACTCTCCCACACGGTCCCCCATGCAGTACCATCGGCGCTGGAGGGCTTAGCTTCCGGGTTCGGAATGTAACCGGGCGTTTCCCCTCCGCCATGACCACCGGAACACTTGGAAGTGCTCCGAGCGAACACACACACTATTCACTTGGAAACACACAGCCATTGGCTGAACTATCACAGTGGACGCGAGCATCTGAGGACAAGCCCTCGGCCTATTAGTACCGGTCAACTCCACCTGTCACCAGGCTTCCATCTCCGGCCTATCAACCCTGTCGTCTCCAGGGAGCCTTACCCCATCAAGTGGGTGGGAGTCCTCATCTCGAAGCAGGCTTCCCGCTTAGATGCTTTCAGCGGTTATCCCTCCCGAACGTAGCCAACCAGCCATGCCCTTGGCAGAACAACTGGCACACCAGAGGTTCGTCCGTCCCGGTCCTCTCGTACTAGGGACAGCCCTTCTCAAGACTCCAACGCGCACAGCGGATAGGGACCGAACTGTCTCACGACGTTCTAAACCCAGCTCGCGTACCGCTTTAATGGGCGAACAGCCCAACCCTTGGGACCAACTCCAGCCCCAGGATGCGACGAGCCGACATCGAGGTGCCAAACCATCCCGTCGATACGGACTCTTGGGGAAGATCAGCCTGTTATCCCCGGGGTACCTTTTATCCGATGAGCGACGGCGCTCCCACAAGCCACCGCCGGATCACTAGTCCCTGCTTTCGCACCTGCTCGACCCGCCAGTCTCACAGTCAAGCTCCCTTGTGCACTTACACTCACCACCTGATAACCAACCAGGCTGAGGGAACCTTTGGGCGCCTCCGTTACTCTTTAGGAGGCAACCGCCCCAGTTAAACTACCCACCAGACACTGTCCCCGATCCGGATCACGGACCCAGGTTAGACATCCAGCACGATCAGAGTGGTATTTCAACAACGACTCCACCCAGGCTGGCGCCCGAGCTTCACAGTCTCCCACCTATCCTACACAAACCGAACCGAACACCAATATCAAGCTATAGTAAAGGTCCCGGGGTCTTTCCGTCCTGCTGCGCGAAACGAGCATCTTTACTCGTACTGCAATTTCACCGGGCCTATGGTTGAGACAGCCGAGAAGTCGTTACGCCATTCGTGCAGGTCGGAACTTACCCGACAAGGAATTTCGCTACCTTAGGATGGTTATAGTTACCACCGCCGTTTACTGGCGCTTAAGTTCCCAGCTTCGCCATCCCGAAAGACAGCTAACCAGTCCCCTTAACGTTCCAGCACCGGGCAGGCGTCAGTCCGTATACATCGCCTTACAGCTTCGCACGGACCTGTGTTTTTAGTAAACAGTCGCTTCTCGCTGGTCTCTGCGGCCACCCCCAGCTCCAGGCGTAAAGCCCATCACCAGAAGCGGCCCCCCTTCTCCCGAAGTTACGGGGGCAATTTGCCGAGTTCCTTAACCATAGTTCACCCGAACGCCTCGGTATACTCTACCTGACTACCTGAGTCGGTTTCGGGTACGGGCCACCATGAAACATCGCTAGAGGCTTTTCTCGACAGCATAGGATCGTCCACTTCACCACAATCGGCTCGGCATCAGGTCTCACCCTCATGTCGCACGGATTTACCTGCACGACGGGCCACACCCTTACCCCGGGACAACCACCGCCCGGGCTGGACTACCTTCCTGCGTCACCCCATCACTCACCTACTACCCCCTCGGGTCACCGGCTCCACCACTCCCAGAAGTGTCAAAGACACCACCAGGCGGCTTCACGGGCTTAGCATCAGAAGATTCAGCGCTTGCGCTCCACGGCGGGTACCGGAATATCAACCGGTTGTCCATCGACTACGCCTGTCGGCCTCGCCTTAGGTCCCGACTTACCCTGGGCAGATCAGCTTGACCCAGGAACCCTTAGTCAATCGGCGCACACGTTTCCCACGTGTGAATCGCTACTCATGCCTGCATTCTCACTCGTGAACCGTCCACAACACGCTTCCGCGGCTGCTTCACCCAGCACACGACGCTCCCCTACCCACCACACACAAGGTGCGGCGACACGACTTCGGCGGTGTACTTGAGCCCCGCTACATTATCGGCGCAGAATCACTCGACCAGTGAGCTATTACGCACTCTTTCAAGGGTGGCTGCTTCTAAGCCAACCTCCTGGCTGTCTCTGCGACTCCACATCCTTTCCCACTTAGCACACGCTTAGGGGCCTTAGTCGATGCTCTGGGCTGTTTCCCTCTCGACCATGGAGCTTATCCCCCACAGTCTCACTGCCGCGCTCAACTTACCGGCATTCGGAGTTTGGCTAAGGTCAGTAACCCGGTAAGGCCCATCACCTATCCAGTGCTCTACCTCCGGCAAGCAACACACGACGCTGCACCTAAATGCATTTCGGGGAGAACCAGCTATCACGGAGTTTGATTGGCCTTTCACCCCTAACCACAGGTCATCCCCCAGATTTTCAACTCTGGTGGGTTCGGGCCTCCACGCGGTCTTACCCACGCTTCACCCTGCCCATGGCTAGATCACTCCGCTTCGGGTCTAGGGCATGCTACTAGAATCGCCCTCTTCGGACTCGCTTTCGCTACGGCTCCCCACCACAGGTTAACCTCGCAACACACCGCAAACTCGCAGGCTCATTCTTCAAAAGGCACGCAGT